>JBLINQ010000008.1:0-66033 GCA_047639315.1 Planctomycetota bacterium | reverse complement strand
GTGATTCGCGGCACCTTCTCACTGGATCACTTCATTGCCTTCTTTGGTTACTTCACCATGCTTGTTTGGCCCATGATTGCCATGGGCTGGACGCTGGCTCTGTTCCAACGAGCTAGCGTTGCAATGGATCGCTTGGAAAGCGTGCTTGCCGAAGAACCGGAGATCGTTGACGGACCATCGGATGAATCAAACCTGAGCGGCGCCTGGAACATTAAGAACTTGGATTTCCGCTATAGCGAAGAGAGCGACTATGTGTTGCGCGACATCAGCCTCACAGTGCAACCTGGCTCGTCTCTGGCGATCGTTGGCCCGACAGGTTGTGGCAAGTCAACTCTCATGCAACTTCTTGGCCGACTCATCGATCCGCCATCCGAGTCCGTCTTCCAAAATAACATCGATATCCGCGACCTGAAGCTCGACTACCTCCGCCGCTCGATCGCGATGGTGCCTCAAGAGACGTTTCTTTTTTCAGACACGCTGGCGGCCAATATCGCCTTCGGCAATGAAGACCCAGAAGTCGACATGAAACTCGTCGTTGCCGCGGCCGAAGCGGCGCAAGTGCGGGAATCGATTGAGTCTTTTACGGAAGGTTTCGACCAGTTGATTGGCGAGCGAGGCCTCACATTGTCCGGTGGCCAGAAGCAAAGAGTCGCCATCGCTCGCGCGCTCATTCACACCGCACCGACGCTCATCTTAGATGACTGTCTCTCGGCAATCGACACAGGAACAGAAGAGAAGATTCTCGAGCATCTACGGAAGAACAAAGAACAAACCATGTTCGTTGTCGCTCATCGCCTGACCAGCGTCATGCATTGTGATCAGATCATCGTGTTGAAAGATGGCCACATCACGGAGCGAGGCAGCCATGACGATTTGGCTGCCCAGGATGGATGGTATGCCAAGACTCTTCGCCGCCAACTCCTCAAAGAGGAGATTGATGCCACATGAGTTCTAAGTCCGCCAAGAAGAGTGTTCACGAAGAAGCGATTACCGGACGAATTTTCGACTGGTCGCTCTATCGTCGCTTCACTCCCTTTGCCCGCCCCTACTTCAGCTACATAGCGACCAGTGTCGTCCTGCTCATCATGTTGTCGCTGGTCACAATGGCGACTCCCTTAGTGATGCGTTGGGCAATCGACAATACCTTCAGTGCGATGGCGCGAGGGACGGAAGCTTCCAGCATCTTGGGTTATTTCAGCGAGTTTTTGGCTTGGCTCACTGACCTGAAGATCGGCGCTGAGAATTCAGAATTTGTTCGCATTGGCGCCCTGGGAACCTTGGCCATACTTGGAGCGGGGATTGGCTTAGGCACCTATGGCCTGCGCTACGCTCAAATCCACATTGCCAACAAGACTGGCCAGAATATCATTTGCGACTTGCGCAATCATGTTTTCAGGCATCTACAGCGCCGCAACTTAAGGTTCTTTGACACCAACCCGGTTGGTAAGCTCGTGACTCGAGTCACCAGCGACATTGAAGCCTTAGCCGAGCTCTTCACCTCAGGCATCGATGTCCTGTTCTATGACCTCGTCATGATCGGCGTCACGCTCAGTGTTCTTTTTGCTATCAACGCAGAGTTGGCTCTCCTGAGCCTTGCTCTCGTCCCGTTCATCTCTCTCTGGAGTTTTTACTTCAAACGAGAGGCGCAACAGTTATTCCGAGAAGTACGGTCTCGAGTCACACGGTTAAATAGCTTCATCAATGAAGCTGTGACTGGGATTCGAGTGGTCCAAATTTTCAGGACTGAAAAGCGCAGTCGGGATCGTTTTGAATCTTGGAATCGAGAACTAAAAGACGCTCACGTCAAGACGGTGAAGAACTTCTCCTTGTTCTTCCCAGGCATTGGCATCTTCTCGGCGATTGGCGCCGGCATGGTTCTCATCGTCGGACACCGCCTCGTTGGTGAAGGAGTCCTAACGATCGGCGACATGTTCGCTTTCTGGATTCTCTTGCAACGGTTCTTCGAACCCCTGCGGCAGCTCTCCGAAAAATACAACGTGCTTCAATCAGCGATGGCTTCCGGCGAGCGGCTGGCACTCCTTCTCGACACCGATGACGAGATCAAGTCACCGGCTGAGGCCAAGAAGATAGCTGAGCTCGGAGAGATCGGTGACATCGAATTCAAGGATGTCCATTTCTCCTATGACGGTGAGACTGAGGTTCTTCACGGCATCAGCTTCTCCGCAAAACGCGGCGAAAAGATCGCCATCGTCGGAGCCACCGGCGCTGGCAAGAGCTCGCTAATCAACGTCCTGAGTCGGTTCTATGAAATCAGCTCAGGCTCCGTCACATTGAGTGGCGTTGACATACGAGAACTCGACAAACACGACCTCAGACGATCTGTTGGCGTGGTCTTGCAAGAAGTCTTTCTCTTCGCCGATACGATTCGCGAGAATCTGCGGCTTGGCGATGAGTCATACAGCGATGCAGTTCTTCATGACGCCATCAATCGAGTTTATGCCACTGAGTTCTTAAGCAAGTTGAATGGTGGCCTCGATTTTGAAGTCGAAGAACGCGGAGCGACTTTTTCCTTAGGGCAAAAACAACTGCTCGCATTCGCACGCACCTTGGTTCACAATCCTCCCATTTTGGTGCTGGACGAAGCGACGGCCAACATTGACACCGAAACTGAGCACTTGATCCAATTGGCACTCGAGCGCCTCATGGAGAAGCGGACGGTCATTGTGATTGCCCATCGTCTCTCGACCATCAAGAAGGCAGACCGTATCATCGTCATGCATCACGGTGAGATTCATGAACAAGGGACTCATGAGGAACTCTTGAGTCAAGGCGGTCTTTATCGCAGGCTCTACGAGCTCCAATACCGGAGTCAGGACGAAATAGAAACGACGACACGAGCCAATGACGAGTAGCGCCAAATTTATTGTCTTTGAAGGAATTGATGGATCTGGCACTTCGACCCAATCGAAGGCTTTGGTCCGGAATTTTCAGTCGAGTGGTCAAAAATGCCAGCATACCTGGGAACCCACCGATCGTCCGATTGGCAAGTTGTTGCGTCAATTGCTTTCCGGAGAACAAACTTCCTCTGGATCAGCGGAGCATGATCGCCACTTACTTGCTCTTCTTTTCGCCGCTGATCGCCAAGACCATCTCTGGAACCAAGAGGATGGCATCCAGAAAGTTCTGTCTAACGGCAGCCATGTTGTTTGTGCGCGCTACGTGCTTTCGTCTTTGGCCTATGAAGGGGAAGGGTCCGACGAGCTCGACTTCGTCGCGACGATCAACGCGGCTTATCCGATTCCTGATCTGACTGTTTACCTAGAATGCCCGGTGGATGTCGCACTTCATCGAATCACGAGTACCCGCGATCAGATCGATGTGTTCGAGAATGATGCCAAGTTGTCGCGGGTCAAGGCGAATTACACCAGGCTGATCGAAAACTACCCTGGCCGAATCTTGGCATTGGATGCCACCCGGCCCGCCGAAGAACTCAGCGCCGAAATCATGGCCGCACTTGAAACCAGTTAGCTCCGGGCCAGCGTTTTAATCAAATTCTCAGTTCTGAGAATTCCACCAGATTCCCCATTCGCGGCCCCACGAGCGACTTATTCTTTGGGGCTAATCAGCCGCCCAACGCCAAAAATCACGAGTCCGAAAATCGCGAATGCCCACATGGTTCCTTCGCTTGTCGACTGATCGAAAGCAATAAGGCAACCCAAGCCTGTAACTCCAAGTCCCACAATCTGTAAGAATCGACCAATCATGTACATGGGAGTTATAAGTCCTTCTTTTCAGTTCCGTAGCACTAGACTGTGATCGTGTTATAACAGTCCCCATGCGAAGCGGCTATGAGCTCTTTTCGGTTGGTGACGTTGCGGTGAAGATCCACGGGAGCTTCATCTTTCTTGGTGCATTGATGGTCCTTCTTGCCCTGTCTGCAGGTGGCTCCGGACTCGACGTCGGCCTCAGACTCTTAGGTCCTCTCATTCTTTTCGGCACCGTCATTCTACATGAGCTCGGGCATGCCATTGTTGCCCGGAAACTTAATGTTCGGGTGATTGACGTCATCCTCACCCCCCTCGGTGGCATGGCTCGTATCGCCGGCGAACTCAAGGATCCCAAACAAGAAGGCCTGATTGCAGTCGCCGGGCCAGCCATGAATCTACTCTTGGCAGGGATCACCTTCATCGTGATCGCGGCTTTGGGGCGAACGAACGAAATCAGCCTCGAGAGCATCGTATTCTTCTTGGAGGATCGGCGGACATTCCTCCGAAGCGACGATCTTCTCATCGTCTTCTTTGGGCTCAACATTCTCTTGAGCTTCCTCAACTTGATCCCGTGTTTCCCCTGTGACGGGGGTCGCGTTCTTCGGGCTCTTCTCAGCGCTCGCCTCGGGCGGCTTCAAGGGACCAGGACGTCTTGCAAAATAGGCCTCTACTTTGCGCTCGGCCTCATCGTGTTGCCGGTATTTGCTCCGGGTCAACAATGGTGGATCACGCCCTTCATTGGCATCTACTTTATCATTGCCACTCTGAAGGAAAGACTGATGGTAGAAGCGCGAGAAGGCCTGGGCCTCTCATCAGGATTCTTCAAGTTTGGCCAAGGCGTCGGAGCTGACGACCAAAGTCCTTTTCAGCAGCCCAATCAACAAGAGAGTTTCGATGCCGCTCCGCAAGAGTTGATGGATGAAAATGTGATCGATGTCCAAGGATCCAGCCGCATCGTGGATGATCCCGATGAGCGATAAGATCGTCAAAGACAAGAGAGCCATCGCCTCTTGGTGTCTTTTCGATTTCGGCAATTCCTCATTCACGACCGTCATCATCACGGCTGTTTTCAACGTTTACTTTGTTGAGACGATCGCCAAGGAAGACGGCACCAGGCTGTGGAGCATCGGCCTCTTCGTCTCTAACCTCATCGTCATTTTCACGGCCCCCGTTATTGGTGCGATTGCCGACCACGGAGGTCGTAAGAAGAGATTCTTGCTGGTGAGCTTCTTGACGTGTGTTGCTTTGACGGCTTGTTTGTCGTTTCTACAACCTGGCGACGTCACCCTCGCCCTCATTCTCGTCGTCCTGGCCAATGCCGCCTTTGCCAGTGGCGAGAACCTGGTTGCCGCTTTCTTGCCAGAATTGGCCGAACCCGAAGATGTCGCCAAAATATCGGCATGGGGTTGGGGCGTTGGCTATATCGGCGGCTTAGCGGCTTTGGCCCTGTGCTTGGGGGCCATGGAGCTTTGGGGCATGGCCACTGGGGCACGCCTTAGCGGCGTGATCGTAGCCGTGTTCTTTCTTATCGGTGGCCTGCCAACCTTTCTCTTCGTGAAAGAGCAAGAACGCGGCTTCGTCCCGATCAAAGAAGCCGTACGCAACGGCATTCGAGAGTCTGGTGAAACGATCCGAGATCGTGCCAAGCTGCCTGATCTATTTAGCTTCTTTGCTGCGGCATTGGTGCTACAAATCGGCATCTATGGCGTCATTCAGTATGCCGGAATTTATGGCACCCAACTGGCAGGCTTGTCGCAAAAAGACGTCGTCTTCATTCTACTTGTCAGTCAGGTAAGTGCGTTCTTTGGCGCCATGGCGAGTGGTCGAATGGCTTCCATCTTTGGCACGACCAACACGGTTCGGATGACGACCCTACTTTGGGCTCTGGCTGGACTCTTGCTGTTGCTCAAGCCTGATCGTGTTGGCTTCTGGGCCGCAGCACTCCTCGCCGGCTTCGCCATGGGCGCTTCACTTTCGGCCATTCGCGCCACCGTTGCGCTGCTGGCACCGAAAGGTCGCAGTGGTGAGATCTTCGGATTCTGGGGGTTCTTTGGGCGAGTCGCGGCGATCCTTGCGCCAGCGGGCAACCTTTTATTGTTGTATTTCTTCAACGAAAGATTGGAAGGTGGCATCGCCTACTTCTTGGGTTGCTTTGTCGTGAGTTTCTTCCTTCTTGGGCGGGTCAATGAAGAACGTGGCCGAGCTTGTGCAGCTGGTAGTTAAGAGGCTTCGTCACTTAGCAAACAGTTGACCTTCGATGTCCTTGAATGCTTTGAACTCAAGGGCGTTCCCGGAAGGATCGGCGAAGAACATCGTAGCTTGCTCCCCCGTCTGTCCTTCGAATCTCACGTACGGCTTGACAATGAACTTGTCGATCACACCACTCAGCTGGGCTGCTAAGGCCTGCCACGCATCCATTTCGAGAACAACGCCGAAATGTGGCACTGGGACCCCTTTACCATCAACGGGGTTCGATGAGCCGTTCACACAACCCGCCACTCCGATCTCGCGATTCAAATGAACCACCAACTGATGGCCATAGAAGTCGAAGTCAATCCATTCGTCCGAACTTCGCCCTTCGGCGAAACCCAGATCACGACCATAGAACTGGCGAGCTTCTTCAATATCTCGAACCTGAATAGCCAAATGAAATGGAGCGTGTGGCATCGATTTTCTCTTTATGAACCGGTTTGAGTCAGCCAACTTTGACTTGGTCTATGAGAATGCGTGAGCCAAGGAGAGCAGACTGGAGAAGGTGCTACAATTTGGGAAGCTGCGCCACGATTTTCCATTTAGGGCCGCCATCACCCATGGTCTGATCATCTTCCTCAATCACGAGCTTCCGATTTGAACGCGGCAAGATGAAGAAACCATAGGCAGCGCCCAATTGCCCACCACCATCTATCCCGGCCGTTTGAAAACTCTTGTCCTGATAGCGGACAACAAGGTCATCGTTTCTGATAAAGACTCGACGCGCATCGATGCCCGCGTTGTTCCAACCACGGCCATCAAAGATGGCTACAACCATGGATGTTTCAAAGTCGATCGTCGGCATTCCCAAGGGATTGTAATAGAAGTCAAAAGGCTCTGTTGTGGACTGGCCCTTGTGACGTTGCCAAACGACAGCCAAGTCCTTCTTGGTCGTGATGCGCAGGTAAGACTTTTGCTGCAGCAGGCTGTCGGAGCCATTGATCACCACCCATGGATTCTCTCCCGGCTTGGTCGATTGCTCTTGGACTTGCTCTGTATCTGTTGCCGTCGAACACCCAAGTAGCGCGACAAGAATCGCCAACAAACACAGCTTCATGGTCCTGCTCCTGGACGAAAAAAACGATCGACTACATAGCGACGACTATGCGCAAAATAGTTCTTAGGATTCAGGTTCGCACGAAGAACCCAAATGCGTCATCGTCGCGCCCAAATGCTGAGCCGTCTGATGATGGCGATATTCAAACAAGCGCAATAGTTTCTTCTTAGTAAATCTGCCGCCAAAAATCTGCCCGAACCACCAGCCAGGGAGAACAAAGTGAATGCGATCGTGCAGAACGACCCCTTCGTCGTTGGCCTCAAAGAGATGCTGATGTTCCCACAGTGAAAACGGCCCAACAATTTGACGGTCGCAAAACTGTTTATTTGGGATGCAGTCGTAGTGCTCCGCGATCCACGACCGAGGGATGGGCCCCATCTTCATTTTCAGATGGGCGCGTGAGCCTTCCTCTTCGATCGTTCCTTCCTGAGAAAGGAGCGTGGTATTGGCCCAGTCAGGGGTCAGAAGTTCGAAACACTCGGGCTGAGCATGCCACTGATAGAGTTCTTCCGCAGAACAGGACAGCTGGCTCTTGTAAGTGAATATCTGTTTCTTCATCTCGAGTCCGATCCTTGCCAATGACTAGAGGCGCCGAGGCGACTCTTCATCTTAGTCGACGATCAGGTGCCAAATGATGACAATGAGCAGGAAGAAAACGCCCATGCCTACAAGACGTTTTAGTTCATTTGTGGACATACCCAAGAAAAGACCTCCAGCGTCCTTCTTTTCGGCTTCACGGCGATCGTCCTCGCCTCGCCACTGGTGAAGCTCACGAGCCAAGGTGTCGACCTTCTTGTCAAGGTTCTCAACACTGACCCGAGTGTGCTCTTGCCGTTGGGCCATACCGGCACTTTGATGAAGAAGCTCAATCACAGCCGGATCGCGAAGGGTGGGCTGTCCAGAAACCGGCGTTGGGAGCTGGGCAAGCTCAGGGTTCTCAGGTTGAATCAACGGCTCGATATGAGTTTCAGGATGTTTTTCGACCGGTTGCTCTTCTGGCTCGGGCATGGTTTCTTCCTCGGGCAACTGATTCAAAATTGCCCCCATGTTCGGGGGCAAACTTACCGCGCTAAGGTCCAGAGCAAGAGCGTCAACCGCAGCATCCAGTTTCTGCTCAAGGCCGAGGAGTTGCTCCTCGCGGCGCTTCAAACCGGATTCGATTAACTTAATTTCCTCAACCATGCTCGGGGATTCGTTTTCGGTCGACTGCTTCATACTACGCCCCTTCGAGCAAGGATCCGATAACTTCCTTCAACTGCCTCAGCTATCGATTCCACAGTGAAGCCGGCCTCACGGCAAAAGTCAGCGGCGACTTCCTCCGGCAACGGATTGCTCTCTGCATCATCAAGGGTGCCCATGTGCTGAAACACCAGGATGGCAACACCGTTTGGCTTCAGGATGCGAGCGAATTCGGACAAAGCCCCCTGCAGTTCAGGTGTGCGAATGCGTGAGAGAACGCCCATTGAAAAAATGACGTCAGAACTCTCACCACCAGCGGGCCAAGGTCGCCTGCCGTCATATTCAAACAGGCTGACATTGTCGAATCCGGTGATCCCGGGGAAACCTCGCGTCCCTTGTTCTAAGATGGTCATACGCCTGCAAAGCGCTGCTGACATGGCGGCATAGGGCGAACGTGATGGCAAGAACGCCAAAACTGACGCCGACGGATTCAGGAATGGCTCGAGTTCTTGGCGGTAGAAGTCGGCGTCCCACTTAGCCGAATGATCTCCTGCTACCGGCAATGACAGCCCCAAACGATCCAAAGCGCCCTGGAGATCATTTCGAGTCGTTACGGGTTCGGCAACAGTCTCGGGTTCATCAAGTGGGGCGATCGTCAGGATGTTCTGACTCCAGTCTTCCAGTCGGGGGCCAGCTGGCACGTTGGCCAACTCCGGCACGGGCGCAAGATGAGCGTTATGCAGAATCTCGTCCCATGATGGTCGATGAGGCAGGCTGTGCAAATTGATGTGAGTATCTTGCTCTGGCAGAAATGACATCATCATACGCCAGGCGACAACCGGAATGAGTATCGCGAACCCAATGAAAGCGACCCATGAGGCACCCGTGACACGAGCGTCTGCTGTGATGATGGCTCCGATCAGGCTCACGGCACTGGCGAAGCCTGCAAATGCCACATAAGGCAAAGTCAGACGGCGTCGGCCTAAGTCAAAAAGGGCCTCGAAAATGCCAACGACTGCCGCTGCAATCACGACAAGGACGACCACGGAAGCGGAGAAAACACCGTGCTCAGTCCCGGGGAAGAACACGGAGGCGCAGGTGTCGGCAAAGCCACCCACACCCTGGATCACACCAACAGTTCCCTCAGTGCTGCCGAAGGTGAACTCAAGGACGAAACCGAGGAACAGGCAGAAGTGATGGGGAGCGTAGGAGCGCCAATTACGCTCGAATGCGCCCCGTCCAGCTTCCCGATGAAATGGAATGTCCATGGCGAAGAGGATGAGTGGCACAATCCAGAATCCAGGGGCCGTCAGTATCCCCAAGAACATCAGGGCGATGAGGGGCTTGCTGCTGGCCGAAGGTGGCAAGTTTGGAAAGCGAGTCGAGCGGGCCCGAGGCTTGGCATTCAAGACCAGCAGCCACGACAAGATCGCCAGGCCAACAATATCTCGTAAGCCGGCAGGCTGGAACGCCGCACGCATCGCCAAAGGATGAATGCTAATCAACAGGCCTGCCCCAAGAGAGACAACTCGATTACGAGTCAACCTCCATGTACAGTAGAAGATCCCCAGGGCGCTGAGCCAAATGAGGCCCAGAGAAAAAAGTGGGACCGAACCGCTCCATGTACGTACAGATGGCAGAGAATCAGCCAAGTAGACAACGAGAGGTAGGAGCGGGCTGGCGCCAGCTGCGGGTTCGGCAGATTCCGGTGGAGCTCCAAGTCCTGGCGTTATCATGGCCACAAGAGCGAGAGCCAAGGCGAGTAAGACCCAGCCTGACAAGTCGCGTCGAGTGATGTCCAGCAACCTCGACATTTCTAACTCCAGAAAGAAGATACACTTGCAGCAATTGAAGAGCAGAGTCACTTACCATGGGGATGATAGGAAAGGGACGCGATTCTTGTCAAGGCGAATGGCGATCACCGGCCTTCTATCTTTGATCTTCGTCTTGCTCGTAGAAGCACCTGCCCGGGGCCAGGTTTTCCATTGGCTCGATCAGAAGAATAAAAGCCACCAAACCACCGTTTTCGCCGAGATCCCGCAGTACGCCCTCCCCTCACTTCGCTGCACCACGAAGATCTTAGACGTACCGACTGGCCAACAGGTCATTGTCGAAGGTGGACACCGGATTCAATTGATTGGCGTCGATGCGCCCGATGGGCCACTTTCCTGGGACGGGACAATAGCCCGGTTAGCCAAGCATCATCTCGAAACGCTCGCCAAAGGCAAGGAAGTCGAGATTAAGTTCGATCGCAACTTCAAAAACGCCAAATTTGAGACTTTGGGTTACGTCTGGAGCAACGACGGGACCTTTCTCAACACATCCATGATTGCCGCCGGGCTAGCGGCGCCCTTGGCTACGGATCAAAACGCGCGTTTTGCCAAAGATTTCGAACAGGCGGGACAAAAAGCAAGACGAGCCAAGAAGGGCATGTGGCAAAACGCCAAGGCGAGCCCCGAACTATCCCGCAAGAGAATGAAGGGATTCTCTCTTGGGCTCTATTCTCGAGACGCCGCCTATGACTACACCCCTTTGCTCAAAGAGCAGGTGGCCATCGGCGCAACCGATGTTCTCTTGGTGACACCTTGGTTCCTTGAGCACCACAAGAGTTGCGAGATCGTACCCAAGAAACACCGATCGACGCCGTTGCCGATGGTTGCTCGAGCCGCACGCCAAGCGCGCGAATTGGGCTTGCGGGTGGCGATCATGCCTATCGTTCTTTTGTGGAAACCAGAGGACGATCATTGGCGCGGCAACATTGAGCCTCGGGACGCCGATGATTGGTTTTTGAATTATCAAGAATTCATAGGCGCTTTTGCCAGCCTGGCCGAGCAAGCCGGGGCCGCGGAATTAGTGGTCGGTTCAGAGTTTTCGTCCTTGGAACGCGACGAAGAACATTGGCGCGAAGTGATCCGCGGAGTGCGGGGGCGTTTTCATGGCACTCTCAGTTATTCAGCCAATTGGGATCACCTGACGGTGATTCAGTTTTGGGATGCCCTCGATGCCATTGGCATGACTGGCTACCACAGCCTGACCAAAAAGAATGATCCTTCGATTCCTGAGCTCGTCCTGGCCTGGCGCAAAGTGCGGACGACCCTCGAAAAGGAACTGAAATACACCAAGAAGCCATATTTCTTTAGTGAAATGGGCTACGCGAGCTTGGACGGCATTAACAAGAACCCTTGGGACTATGTCAGCCCCAAAGTGATTGACTGGCAAGAGCAAGCCGACTGTTACGAGGCCTACCTCCAGGTGTGGGAAGAGGCGTCGACTCGATTCCTGGGTGCCTTCTTCTATACTTGGTGGCGCAACAAAGATTCGGACGATAAACGCCAATACACGGTTTACGGTAAGCCAGCCGAAGATGTGATTCGGAAGTGGTTTAATGCGAAGTAATTGCAGCGGTTGTTTGCGCGGTCATTTCTCAGATTGGTAACATGACATCCCATGCGTGACGACAAAAGAACAACTGATCCTCTCCTGCCAGAAGTACGCCCAGGGTTCCTGGACCGCTTCAGATCGACGATTGGCCCAGGCCGGGTAATTCGGGGCATTGGTCGTTATGAGATTCTCAGACTCCTCGGCGAAGGCGGTATGGGGCGTGTCTATCTAGCAGAGAAAGCTGGAGCTTTTGGTTTCAGCAAGCTGATGGCGATCAAGGTCTTGCCGAAGAATCGAGTCCGATACAAAAGTGATCGCGCCATGTTCTTAGACGAGGCTCGCTTATGCGGCGGTCTAAACCACCCCAACATCGTTCAGGTCTATCAGTTGGGCGAAACGCGCCACGAGTTCTTCATTATCATGGAGCACGTCTTTGGCGTTACCGTCCTTGATCTGATTGAACGGTTGCAAGAACTCAAGATCAATGTTGCCATGAAGTACGGCGTTTACATCATGACGCGGATTTTGTCCGGACTTCACTACGCCCACAATCGACACAATCGTGATGGCCAACACATGGGCATCATTCATCGCGACATCTGCCCGAGCAACATTCTCATCTCATTCCGAGGAATTCCGAAGCTTAGTGACTTTGGTGTAGCCAAGTCGAAGCTCAACGAATTCGATGACGAAAAGAAAATCGTCTTCGGTAAATATCCCTACATGGCACCGGAGCAAGTCCGCCGCGAAGGAACCGAAATTCGCTCGGACATCTACTCGCTCGGGCTGGTGATGTATGAGCTCTTCACGCAACAATTGGCTCACGAAGTCGGCAACACCGAGATGCTCTTGGCTGACTTGGAGACCAAGAAGGTCATCCCGCCGATTGATTTGAATGCCGACATTCCCGCCGATCTTTCCAAGATCATCATGAAAGCTGTGTCGACCGATAAGAACAACCGCTACAAGTCTGCCAAAGCCATGAGGTTGGCCTTAGAGACCTTCATGCTGAAGAACTTCATGTTCCCAGAACAAGATGATTTTGCCGACTACCTGTGTGACCTGTTTCCAAAGGCAGCGAAACATCGGTGGTGGTAAGCGAGCCTCAGCAAGAAGCCCTAAGGCGTCTTTTCGCTGAGAGTTGTTGAGCGGAACACATTCATCAGCGGAAACCTGTGTTCAATATAGGCTTGGCCGCGTTTCACGGCGAGCTTGGCATCCGGCCCTATCTTGTTGCCATATTCAACAAGATCACCGTAGTCGCCATAGACGCGCTCGAGAGCATCGAGGCCTTTGATGACTCGTCCGAACGGAGCGTAGAACTTGTCGTACGTCAGGTGATCCGAGAGGTTGACCATGATCTGCGTGCTTGGCCGACGAGAATCCAGATCTGGAGCGAAAACCACGTATCCACGTCGGTTACTCTTCAGGATTCGATCTGGGTCAAACGAATGTTCACGCCATGACTTCGTCACGCCGGGGCTCGGATGAATGCCCCACTGGATCACATGCCCTGGGACGACACGAATGATCGGGGCCCGTTTCCAAAAATCGGCTTTTGAGAGGTTATAGAATCGATCAACGGAGTTCGGAGCCCACTCCCGATGGGCCTCAATTATGAAGTTTCCGCCGGTCTCGATACGGAATTTTACCTGAAAGACATCCGGTGCCCGCTCCAAATCTCGCTCGGTCTTAAAGAGAACAGGGTGCTCCCGGGCTCGTTCGACAATGAGAACAGCCTGATCCGAATGCAAATCCAATGAGTCACGACATGAGGCGCAACACATTAATAGCAATAGAGTTAAGACCATTAATGCCGGTCTTTGATGGACTCGAATCATCCGGAAGACACTCCCAAAACCGAATTGATGTGGCCAGATGGTAACCTCTTGTCCGCCCCATCTTGCACCGCAGCCGAAACAAATCTGAGGTTTTCTCAGATTCATCGAATCGTTCGCCTGATCCTATTTGTTTGTAAGGCGGGAGCGGGCTGTATCTTGCGGATTTCTCTGAAATCGATTTAGATCACCCAAAACACCATGACGGTGCCTGAGCAGAGACGTGAATTACCGTTTCCCAGGGCGCTATGTTTTAGGATCGCGATTATCGCGAATACGGAGAATAGAAGCATGAAACGGAGTCTCTTAATTGCACTCCTTCTCAGCCTGACATTCGTTGCCATTTCCGATGATGCTTGGGCTCAGAAAAAGCCAAAGTTGAAGGAAACAGTGACGTTCGCTCAGACTTGGGATGCGGCAGTCGAAGAAGCCAAGCTACTGAACGTCCCTATGGTTTTGCACAGCCATGGCTTCTACTGAGGCCCGTGCTGGGGTGCACATTCTGCCGTGTTGCAGAATAAGAAATATATCAAGTTTGCGAACGACAATACCGTTGAGGTTCTGTCCTTGGGTCGTCTGGATGAAGGGATCAAGAAAGAAGATCCTAAAGCAGCCATGTACACCAAGAAGAATGCTAACGGTGAAAAAGTCAAGTTCATGGCTAAGTGGCCAAACCTCACTTTTGACATGATCTCTAAATTGCGTTCAAGCAAGGCTGGGACATACAACGACACCGGCAAGATCCCTTACACTTGCTTGGTCAATCCACACAACCTCGAACGTATGCACATCTTCAAAGGTGTGAATGCCAAGGGCATCATGGAAGAAGTCAAGAATGCAACCAAGCTCCTCAAAGACGAGCATGGCAAGGGCATCAAGCGCAAGACGATCAACAAGATCAATAGCGCGATCGACGCCAGCGTCGCTTCTGCCAGCAAAGGTGATTGGGACTCAGGCTACAAGTTAATCGACAAGGTTGCTGCTAAGCCCCAGAACTTGCCTGAAGCACTTCAGGCAAAGATCACCGCAGCGAAAGACGCCATCACGGCTTCGGCTCGCACACGGTTGGATGAAATTAAGAACATGGAACCAAAGGACGCCAAGAAGGCTCTTGGACGTTTCATGGGCAAAGCCAAGAAAACTGGCCTTGTTGAAGAAGCACGCGAAACCCTCATCGGTTTGAAAGACGCTTAAGCTTCAGATTTCGTCGAGTTTATAGAAACTGCCTGGACAACCATCGTTGTCCAGGCAGTTTTTTTGTCTACGAGAACCGTCCGTTCTTAGTTCTTGCAGTAACGAGCAAGCCAGTCGAAGAAGACACGATGCCAGAGAACCCCGTTCTGTGGATTCTGCACCCAATGCCCTTCTTCAGGGAAGTAAAGGAAGCGGCTCGGCACACCTTGCAATTGGGCCGCAGTGAATGCTTGCATGCCTTCACCGATCGGTACGCGGAAGTCTTTCTCGCCATGAATCACGAGTAAGGGAGTCTTCCAGTTGCCGACAAAGCGATGAGGCGAGAAACGGTTGTAAGAGTCTTGCAACTTCTTACTGCGCCAGTAAGGACCACCAACATCCCAGTTCACAAAGAACAACTCTTCGGTCACGCCATACATCGATTCCAAGTTGAATAGACCCGCATGAGAGATCATGGCGGCGAAACGATCTGCCCCGTTGCCCATCATCCAATAAGCGGTGTAGCCACCGAAGCTCGCACCAATACCGGCCATTTTCTTGCTGTCAACAAAAGGCTCAGTTGCCACATCATCGGTCACAGCGAGGATGTCTTGCATCGCTTGCCCACCCCAGTCCTTGGAAATCTCGTCGTTCCATGCACGGCCAAAACCTGGCAATCCCCGGCGGTTTGGGGCAACGACAACGTAACCTTGAGCAGCCATCAAATGGAAGTTCCACCTGAAGCTGAACCACTGCCCAATTTGGCCTTGGGGACCGCCTTGGAAGTAGATCAGTGTTGGCCATTTTTTCTTGGGGTCAAAGTTAGGCGGATAGATCACCCAACTGTGGATCATCTTGCCGTCAGTGGCCTTGACCCAACGCTCTTCAATCTTAGGTTTTTCGAGTTTGGAGAAAATCTCGCCATTCACATCCGTGAGTGGCTGGTAGCTGCCGTCGGCAATTGTGAGATAGCCGAGCTCTGTCGAACGCACCATGCTTTGGACGCCAACCAGCAGCGTCTTGCCATCCGGCGCGATATCACGAATGCCCCAGTTCTTCTGACTCGTCAGCGTGATGCGCTTCAATGATTTCGAAGCGAGGTCTAAGGTGTAGAGCTGATTTGTTCCGCGCATCTCTGACATGAAGTAGAGACGACTGGAATCTGGAGCCCAAACCGAACCATGAACCATCTGGTCCAAACCAGCAGACAAGTCTGAAATGACGCCAGACTTGCGATCATAAATCATCAGGCGATTGCGATCCGACTCGAAACCGGGACGTTTCATGGAATGAAACGCCAAGTACTTGCCATCTGGAGAATAGATGGGGTCATTGTCGTAGCCGTCCATCCCGGCGGTAATGCAGCGCTTGCGCTGGTCAGCATCGCCCACCTTGATCAGGTAGATGTCGCTATCAGTTGACTGAGCCCAGTCATTGCTGACCTTCATAGTGAAGGCGATCTCGGTGCCATCCGGTGACCAGTTGAGTTGCTCACTGCCGGCAAAGGGCGGCACTGGGCAATCGACCTTCATATTTTCCATTAAGTCGACGGTGTTCTTCGCCTTGAGATCAACTCCGATCTCCGCCACATGCAGATGACTGTACTTATAGTCATGCCACGCGTCCCAATGACGATACATCAGACCATCGATGATGCGCGCATCGGCTTTGGGCAGGTCCGGATAGATGTCCACGACTTTGTTGTCGAGTTTGACGTCCATGGTAAAAGCTATATGTTTGGCTGTTGGCGAAACTTTGAGATTAGCGATGCCAGTCTTTTCATTGGTCACCGCCGCTGTCGCACCACTCACTGGGTCCATGTGCCAAGCCTGCGTCGTAGCTCCATCACCTCGGCGCGCTAAGAAGAACAGGCGGGCGCCATCAACCGTTTGAGCCCACTGGACAGCGCCTTCGCTGCCAGGGCCTTCGGTGACTTGGCGAGACTTTCCAGTCGCCACTTCGGTCAAGAAGAGATCCGTATCACCCTTGTTCTCTTTGATATCGTAACCACGAACACCGTGAACAACCCACTTGCCGTCGGGTGAGTAGATGCCGCCGCTGACACGCTTGAGCTTCCAGAGAAGTTCAGGCGACATACGCTCTTGGGCCATGCCCAAGGTTGCCAAGAGGCACAATACCAGCGCTGTTTTCAGAATCTTGATCATGCTGTCTTTTTCCTATTTCTTCATTTTCTTGGATGGTTTACTGGTGGCAGACTGCCGCGGGAAATGCGTGTCCAAAAACTTGGTTACGGCATTCCAGTAGTCCTGGCTGTCACCGAATTTCTTCCACAGTGCTCTTGAACCATGATTGCCACGTGACTTGGGCTTGAAGAAGTGCAGTTTCTTCCCCAACTTCATCGAGTCGGCAATCATCTTCACGCTCCCTGCAGTCTCGCTTTTTGATCCAGTTAAGAAGACTGGCACTTTTAGTTTCTTGGCGCCATCACGGACAAAATGATCGGTCTTGCCGAAACGGCTAAAATACTCGCCGGGTGCAAACGATAAGACTCCATCGGCAAGGTCCGGTTTGTTGCCAACAATCTCGAGCACCAAAGCCGACGAGTAAGAAGAGCCCCATACGATGAGTTTGCCCTTCGCATGCTTCTTCTTGACGAACTGCAGAGCCGCAATGATGTCTTGTCTGGCATCGAGATAAAGAGTCGGCAACCCCTTCTTCTTGGCTGCAGCAACTGACTTGTTGGCAACATCGTTGATGCCCCCACCTGAACGTTGATCAAGCGCTAAGCAGTTGAAGCCCATCGCCACCAACTTCGGCGCAATCGCAACATATTCCCCGCGGCTCCAGCCCGCTTGATGGCAAAGCAAGATAAATGGCGAGTTCTCATTGAGAAGATTGCCAGCATAAAGATCAGCAGTAAGTTGGAGGCCATCAAGAGATTTGAAACTGATCTCTTTCTTGGTCACCTTCATCGCCGCTGTCTTCTTGGCCTTATTCGGCCGCGAGTCTTGCGCGATCACAATCTGCGAGACCGAAAGCAGAGCCAAGATAAGGGCGAAGTTCTTCAATCGAGAGACGAGCATTTTGTTCCTCCGGGTCATTCCGTTCGATCTTCAGAACGGACGTAGTAAGACAGACACGCTATTCCGATTGCTAAGGGTTGGTCAAGGGACGATATTCCCTATTCACTGAACCTATGAAGCTGCATTGGGAGCATGTCTTGAGATTGACTTGCCGAAGGCAGCACCGCGGGCCGCGAAATCACGGAAACAATCAAAACTCGGCGCTCCAGGCGACAGCAAGATGACATCTCCTGGCCTCGATTCCGCCCAGCATGCATCGACCGCAGCTTCCTGGCTCGCCGCAGATTGCACGCGAACCGAATGAGATCCATCTGTCGCCGAGAGGCTTCTTTGCAACCGGAGACCAAAATCACCGACGAGGTGAATCGCGCACGGCCCATCGACATTGACCAAGAACTCTATGAATTCAGCAAGATCAAGCCCGCGATCGGCGCCACCGACGATGACATGCAGCGGGCGACCATCGAAGGCACGCATGGCAGCCATCGTGGCTAAGGGAGTCGAAGCCATACTGTCATTGACGATCAATCGGCCTTCAATCTCTCCCAAGCTTTCCAAGCGATGAGCCAAAGGTTGAAAATTCTCGGCCACGGATTTGGCGAGTTCCGGCGATACACCCAGATCGAAGGCAACCGCCAAAGACGCGCACGCGTTAACCAGGTTGTGATAGCCAACGGTTTTCATCTTGGCATCGGATATCAGGAGTTTATCACCACACATGACACCTTGAGCCGTCGGCCTCAACTGGTGACCCGCACCGAACCAACGAACATGCTTCTTGTCTTTTAGGCGTTCCCGCAACCGCCGGCAGTCGGCATTGGCGTAAACCGACTGAGTCAAATTCGTGATCTTGAGTTTGTCTTCGAAGTAACGTTCTTCGCTGCCATGCCAATCAAGATGTTCTGGTTCGAGGTTCGTAAGCACCGCATGGTCAAGCGAGCCCTCTAAGTCTGCAACCTGATAGCTGGACAATTCGATCACAACGAAATTGGCGTGGGATTCAGGTTCTTGGGGATCAAAGAGTGGCCGCCCGACGTTGCCCCGGAGAACCGCGTGAGCTCCAGTCGACACCAATAGGTCGCGCAGTAATGTCGCCGTTGTACTTTTACCCTTGGTTCCGGTCACACCAATTGTGATGGCCGTATGTGGCTCAGAGAGCCACAAAGAAGTGAGGGAAGTAACTTGCAGGCCGCCCGCCCGTGCAGCAACAAGATCTGGACGATAGCAGCTGATTCCAGGTGCTTTGATCAGATAATCAAAACCAAGCAATTCTTCGACGGAGAGTTGGCGGTTAACGATGTGAAGTAAGTCGTCGTCATCGTCCAATTGAGGCGCCAGCTTGCCTTCTTCAATGACGGTGATCAACAGTCGTGGACAGCGTTGCCTCAGGACGGCGAGGGCCGCCCGACCTTCTCGGCCGAATCCGAGAATCGCTACGCGTGCAGCTGCTAACTTAGCGAACGGCATGCACGGCTCCGAGGAATCGTTCGGGTACCAAGTGATCTTCCGACGATGCCAATTCGGACACCACGTCGACCGTCGGTAGGCTGGGGCCCCATTTCTCTTTGAATGCCTTGACCGCGAGATAAGACTTGGCGACGGGATGATCAAGCAGAAGAGCGAACGCAGCACGCGATTCTTCTGGGCCACCGACACAGTCGAAGGGTCTCTGAGCGCCATTAAACTCAATCAGCGCTTCGTAAGTTGAGAAGCGGGCAACATCGCCAAGAGGATTCGCTCCGAAGATCAAGAACATATCGTCTTCAGTGAGAAATGGCGCCATGGACAAATGAACGAATAAGCACTTGGAGCACTCCATACACCAATGCGGTCGGGCGTCAGTTTGTGACCTTCGAAAATTTCCGTTGCAACTCACGAACTCGCCAAAGTGATTGCCACGACGAGCGAACTCACGGCAAATCGACAACTCAGAGAAAGGCCGAAGTAACGAGAAGTAGTCCATTCCCCTCAATCCACATCGATGAATTTGATCGCGAAGCATGGCCTCGAATTCGAGGCCCTTGGAGAACTGGTGATTCACTTCCTTTGCACCACCGTCCAACATCGTCCCTTTATTTGCAGAGTTCTCGTTGGACATGACAACCGCCGAGAACCCGTCGCGCACGGCCACCAGAACGGCGATCATGGAAACGACTGCGGTCACTGGGATATGCCCATTGTATGCACCGACGGTGTTGAGCATGCCTATCTTAGGATCTAATACTCTTCGCACTCGAATCAGGGGATGCCCAGTTTTCTCGGCTAAACCTTCGGCCACGGGGTTCGGCCCAACAACAAAAAGAGTGGGATTAAAGCCCGCTTCAACGACCAGCTGGAGCGATAGGAGCGAGTCTTTGCCGCCACCAAAAGGCACAAGCACCTTATTCGACTCGGGTACGACGTATTGCGATTCGCTGGGACGCCCTGGACATGGCAAGAATCGAATTGCGCTCAGATCAAGATTGTTGACGTTGGCAAATTCGGCCAGACCTTTTTTGACTAGCGTCGTGAGAAACGCAATTCGATCTGGGCCAGCTGTGCCCGAAGGCAGAGTTAAGGTCGGAGGTGCTGCCGTCTTGTAGTAGCTCGTGCCGGCAACTTGAAAGAGGAGGCTGGATAAGTTCTCAAGCACAGCTTCCTGCTCTTCGCAGAGTGAATCCCGATGCCCCTCGAAGTGAATTTCTTCGGTGAACTCGAGACCGTCATGGCCTTCCCCTGAGATTCGGTAATGGAATCTCAAGCCTTGCCCAAAATCGCTCACCCTGTCAAAGACAAAGGTCGAGAAATGACTGGGGTCAAATGAGGAAATTGAAACATCCGGTTCGGGGCGATTCATGAGGCCCAGTCTAACCTGTGTCTGAGACGGCCAGGAGCCTCTACATTTCTTTGATGGTGATGGAATGAATGAGGAAGAGGTGAGGCGCCGAGAAAGGGTCTAAACGAACCTGCACAGGACTCTTGCCATTCTTCAGTGGAAGCTCAAATTTCATCTTCCGCCGCACATTGTCAATGTTGTATGGAATGGCGATTCGTTGGTGAAACACGAAATGAGGTTCTCCCTCATATCGATAGTAGACCTCAAAAACCTCGGTGTTGATGCCTGCGTGCTTCTCGGTATCGAAATCGACGGACAACTTCAGGGGCTTAGATCCGGCCTTAAATAGCGGTGAACGAAGCCCAGGATCGATTCGAAAGGCCAAGAAGGCGACTGACTTATCAGGGTTGATTACAGCCGGATAGAATGAGCGAGTGGGCTCCCAGTTCTGACGGATCTGTTCTGAGTCGAATCGCATGCTCTCGACTGTGAGTCCGCCCTTCAGGGGGTCGGCTACGCAAATGACTTCCTTGGACTCGCGCTTGTCGACAACCTCCATTGGCCCAAAATCTAGCCGCGTGATCTCGACGCCCAAGGAATAGAATTGACCGGGGGACGGAATGCCCGCCAGAAGATTCAGCTCAGCTTCTCCTCCGGGTGGTAGTCCCCAGGCAGGTAGTTTTGATGGCGGCAAGAACAAGTCCCCAGGGGGGTGGTCACCGGCAAAAGCCATCTTGACCGACAGGCCACTCGGATCATTGCCGCCTGGAATGGTTCGGTCGCCAACATTTCGAATGCGAACATGAAAGCGGCGTTCTAATCCAGCTGCAATCGGTGTCGGATTGACTGGACGCAGATCGAGCACTTCAAGCCGATATGTCTTGTCGCCCTGGGGCTTACGCATGGCCCGAGCGACATCCCGATAAATTTGAGGTGCTCGGCTATCCTCGAGTTCACGAAGAACCACATCAACTTGATCTGTGCGCCCGAGGCGATAGCCCAAGTGACCAGCAACAATGGCAAGTGGTGCGGCTTGGCGAGCCCCCCCCACCTCCTTAATAATACTCAGTGCAACCTTGAGCGCGGCGGGTATGCGCTTTTGCTGCACGAGATCATCGACTTCACTCACAAAGCGGCCATTCTTGCGGATGACTTCGGCTCTCTCTTTGCCAAACGCTTTGACCATGCGTTGAAAGACTTCTTTGTCCACATTGGGGTCCCAGCCCGAGCACAGATAAAGAAGACCCGGAATGGCGTCTTCCTGCTCGAATTTCATGAAATACTCGAGCGCTGCGAACTTGATGCGATAGTGCAAGTATCGGTTTTGCACCAACTGAGTGATCTGCGGTAAGGACTTCCGATCTTCCAAGGTCGCGAGGGCTTTGATGGCAGCAGTA
The DNA here is from genome assembly GCA_047639315.1 of Planctomycetota bacterium. Lineage (GTDB taxonomy): Bacteria > Planctomycetota > DRQF01 > S139-23. Next base: position 44,171 of record JBLINQ010000008.1, on the reverse strand, counting down.
CACCGATCTGGATCCAAAGAGTAGAAGACGAAATCTCGCCTCAACCGCTCCAACCCGTCGCCATTCTCAATCTGACCAAGTCCTGCAGCCGAGGCAAAAGCGGTATTGCGATCTCCCAATGCCAGGGCCGGAGCCAACTGAAGGCTCGCGCGAGGATCATCAAAAGCAGCGAGCAGACGAGCAGCACGCCACCCAACTTGCGGGTGGAAGCGCATATTCAAAGAAACCAAAGTGCGGTCTCTCGAATTGAGCGGCAGCCCGCGCTCCAACCATAAATCAAGGACCAAAGCCGCCGAACCGAGGAAAGGAGGCAAAGACAGAACCGACCTCATGTAGGGCATAAGTTTCTCACCCAGTAGGTCGGCACCGTTCTCCAGAATCGTCATCTTGACGAGTTCATGTTCTTTCGGATCATTAAGGCGTTCGAGGGCGATCTTCTCTAACTGGGGATGTTTGCGGGGCAAGTTTGCCATGAGCAAAGCACAACGTGCTGGCACAGTGCCACCCTTGAGAGCATCGCGGAGTGAGTCGAACGTCTCTTGATCGCTTCTTGCCCCTTCAGGCAAATTTAGGTTTCGACCTTCTTCTTGCAGACTCTTGATGATCGATGACAGCTGCGCCACCAATTCAGATTCGCGGTCCGAGATATTTTTCTCTTCCTTCGGATCCGTAGTGAGGTCAAAGAGTTCAGCAAACTCGTCTCGTTGATTCGCAAGAAGTTTGAATCGACCGCTCACAATCATCTGCTTGTTGGTGTTGGCTGGATCCATTTCTGGAATTGCCGAAGGAATCTCTGCGTAGGCAAAAGACACCGGCCGTACGGGAGAAAGGTCGCCATCCATCAAATAGCCGATCAAAGTCTGCCCCTGAATCGGCGAACGAACCTTGACCGCCATGAGATCAAGAATCGTCGGCATGAGATCAATGTTGTTGGTGAGCGATTTCACGACTTGGGGTTGAAGACCAGGCACGTAGAGGATGCAGGGCACGTGCAATTGCTCGTCATAGAGAGTCGTGCCGTGAAATTGGGAGTTGTGTTCACCGAACGCTTCACCGTGGTCCGAGTTGATGACGATGGCGGTTGAATCAGCCAGCCCCAGAGTTTCCAACTTGACCAGGAGTTTGCCAATCTGACGATCGACATAGGCGATTTCAGAGTCGTAAGCATCGATGGCACGATCGCCGAAGTTGTAGTCATCGTGATGGATATAGGGCGCATGAGGATCCATCAGGTGAATCCACATGAAGAAGCGATCTGCCCCCATGCCTTCCAATCTCTTGGTTGCCCACTTCATTTGGCTCTCTGCACTGAGAGGGCTCTTCGGTGGCACGCTGGGGTTTACTTCCTGAAATCCGAGCGCCAAGGCCTCATAACTCGGATGGCTCAAACTGACTGGAGGGATGGCCGGAAAAGACACCGTCGTGATGCCTCGGTCAGTCAGATGCTGAGCCAGTGAGATATTGCCTTTCGGGTCATCGGGCAAGTCTTTGGCGCGTCGAAATAGCGGAGTGGCTGAAGGATATCGACTGAAGAACATCGATTGAAAAGAGAAGCTGGTGATTGGAAACTGGGCATAATGCCGATCAAATTTCGTTGCCCGGGCAGCAAGGCGCTCCATTGAAGGCGAAGTTGGTCGGTCGTAGCCATAGGCCGATAGATGATCAGCACGTAATGTGTCGATCGTCAACCAAATGACATTCTTGACGGGTTGCCGTCCTAATCGTGCCTCAAGCTCGACCCGAGCGTCATCGAACTGCATACGGATTTGCTTGCGTTCGGCTTGGAAGTCAGCGTCAATGCCAAGGCGGTCGAAAAAGCCAATCTCGTCACGCCCCATCAGGCGCCAGAACGCGAGGATACGCCGTCCTTGAAGGGTTCGACGAAACAGGATCGATCGCTGGTGAATCGTTGGGACTTCGACCCGATCTCCCAAAGCAGCTAAGCCGGCAAAGAGAATCAGCATGGTGCAGACAAACTGGGCCATCCGATTTTGCGGCAACAAAAGAACGGCACCGAGCGTGGCGAGACTTAACGCAACGAAGAATGCGAAGTCATGCATGAACAGATAGAGACCGGGATAGTAGGACTCATCGAGCAATTCGATGCAGAGAGCCAATACGATCAAACACAAGCCGAATAGAAGGCGGACAGACAACTTACGCTTGGCGATAAGTGCTGCCACTCGCAACACGAGGTAGCTGCAAAAAAGAACACCCAAGAAGACAGCAACAGGGGCTGCTATTCGCAGGATCTCGATGCCCACGAGACGGCCGATGCCCGCCCCTGAAAGGATGCTCTTAGTCAGATAATACTGATAGGGAATCAAAAGGACAGTGATCGCGATGGCAGGAAGTAAGTCGGGACGCTTCCCAAGTCGATGCCCTAACTTCCGAAGCAGTGGGACCACCAACCAAAGAACCGCCCAGACAATGCCACAGGCCCCACCGACCAGCGCGAGACGTCGCAAAAGTACGGCGATGACTTCAAACTCTTCGGGCTCGACCGGACCCAGACGCTGTAGATCATGGCCCACGAACAGGAAGGAGGCCAAAATCCCGGCCCCAACCACCCGCAATACGCCAAACAGCATTTCTCGCATAAATCACCAATGCCAAATAAGTTACGACTCGGAGCTAATCCTACACAGGGGGCCCTATGGAAGCAAGAAATGTCCTGCCAAATGCTCAGGCTTGGGCGACTTGTCTGTCAAAAGGTCAGGTTAGGATGGCGGCTGCTCTCCGGAGCACTTCCGTGCTCTTAGCACGTGGCAAGATCCAGGCTTTTCGCCAACCCAGCGCGCCCAAATCCTGGCCTTGAGCGCAGTCGCCCTAACCCTATTGTCAAAAACAATTTATGAGCCTTGGCCCGTAGGTCGAAAGGGACAGTGATTTGACTTGGGCACCTCCATACGCACAAAGACCCGGCCTCAACATCGTATCCCATTCTTGAAGATCGTCGAGTCTCCGGCGGCACGTCTCTTGCGCGAGGTTGCCTGGAGGAAACCATGAGTAAAGCGTCGAAGAAACAAACGAGTCCTGAGAACGAAGCCGAGCCAGAAGTGACGGAACACTACGTCCTGCCGCTGCGCAATCTTCTCGTCTTCCCTGGGCAAGTCATGCCTTTGAGTGTGGGACGGGAACGCTCCTTGTTGGGTGTTCGCGAGGCCCAAGACAACGGTGGCAAACTTCTGGTCTTAGCCCAAAAAGATCCAAGCGTTGAGGATCCGAATGCTGAGGCACTTTATGATGTTGGCTGCGAAGTCGAGATTCTCAAGTCGCTCCGTGTTCCTGATGGATCGATGACTGTTATCGTCCAAGGCGTCAACCGTTTCCACGTTGACGAAATCATCGACGAAGATGACAAGCCGCTACGAGCCCGTGGCGTCATTATGCCCGAAGAAGAAATGGAGTCCGTCGAGATTGATGCACTCAACAACAACCTTCAGGTTTCATTCTCCGAGCTTGCCGATCATGTCTCTCATCTAACCGATGAACACTTGGTCATGGCACACAACGCCGAGTCACCCGGAGCCTTGGCAGATTTGATTGGTGCAACACTCCCTGTTGATCTCGAGCAAAAACAAGCGTTGCTCAAGACTTCAAACATGCAGGAGCGTTTGGTTGAAACACACAAGATGCTGGTGCACGAGCTTGAAGTCCAAAAACTGTCCTCGAAGATTCAAGATCAGGTCCAGGGTGAAATCACCAGAGGCCAGCGCGAGTTCTACCTCCGTCAGCAAATGGAGGCGATTCGCGATGAGCTTGGCGAAGGTAGCGACGACAGCGACTTGACCGAACTGGGTTTGAAGATCGAGGACGCGAATCTACCGGAGGCCACTCATGAGGCCGCCAAGAAAGAACTGAAACGCCTCGGCCGCATGAACTCAAGCTCTCCAGACTGGAGCGTGACCCGCACATGGATCGACTGGATCCTCGATTTGCCATGGAACACCACCAGTGAGGATGTCATCGACCTTGAGACGTCGAAAGATGTCCTTGATCGAGATCATCACGGGCTGGAGAAAGTGAAGAACCGCATTCTTGAGTTCTTGGCAGTTCGTCACCTCAAACAAGACATGCGTGGACCAATCCTCTGCTTCGCGGGTCCTCCTGGAGTTGGCAAGACCTCACTCGGCAAGTCCATCGCAGAATCACTTGGCCGGAAGTTCATTCGCCTCTCCTTGGGTGGAGTCCGGGATGAAGCTGAGATCCGTGGCCATCGCCGGACTTATGTCGGCGCTCTTCCCGGTCGCATCATCCAGGCCATCAAAAAGGCTGGCACGAACAACCCAGTCTTTATGTTGGATGAAATCGACAAACTCGGTGCGGGCCATGCAGGAGACCCAGGGGCGGCGCTCTTGGAAGTCTTAGACCCAGAACAAAACTCGACGTTCTCAGATCATTACTTGGAGCAAGAATTTGATCTCTCGAAGGTCATGTTCATTGCGACGGCCAATTGGATCGCCAAGATTCCAGGCCCCTTGCGCGATCGCATGGAGATCATTCATGTCCCGGGCTACGCGACCCACGACAAAGTGAAGATCGCCGAGAAGCACTTGCTGCCCCAACTATTGGAAGATCACGGCCTCAAGAAAACCCAAGTCGCGATCGGCACGCCAGCGCTGCGCGCCATCGTTGAGGACTACACCAGAGAAGCTGGAGTTCGGGAGTTAGGACGACGCATCTCGACCGTGCTTCGCGTCATCGCGAGGAACATCGTCGAGGGTGCCAAGAAGAAACAGAACGTCAAGCTCTCCGATTTGGCAACCTACTTGGGCAAGAAAAAATTCAGCTCTGAAGTCGCCGATCGTCTTCAGTTGCCAGGAGTCGCGACGGGATTAGCGTGGACGCCCTTTGGTGGCCAGATCCTGTTCATTGAAGCGACCAGAATGCCAGGTAAAGGACGCCTCATGCTGACCGGGCAACTCGGTGACGTCATGCGTGAGTCAGCCCAAGCCGCGATGAGCATTATCAAAGCCGAGATTAAAACCTTGGGCCTGAAGCCCGAGTACTTGGATCGCTCTGACATTCACATTCATTTCCCTGCCGGTGCGGTGCCAAAGGATGGTCCGTCGGCGGGCGTTTCGATTCTGACGGCATTGGTCTCTTTGTTGACCGGGCGTTCGGTTCGCAAGAATGTCGCCATGACGGGCGAGATTAGCTTGCGAGGACTCGTCCTGCCTGTAGGCGGAATCAACGAGAAAGTGCTCGCCGCCAAACGAGCTGGGATCGGGACGGTGATTCTTCCAGATGCAAATCGCGTCGACGTCGAAGAAATGACTCCCGACACCAAGAAGGGTCTCAAGTTTCATTTCGTCAGTGACGTTCAAGACGTCATTGGCATTGCCATCGGCAAGCGTAAGACCGGCCGCAAGAGAAAGCCGCTCTTGGCAGAAGAAAGCAACTAACACGTCAAGATGGAATACCTCTTCTCGTGAACCGCCTGCGTGCGAGTTCACGAAGAAGAGGAGTCTTCGTTTGTGATCTCGACATGATAGGGAGAAATAAACGACTCCCGAGATTCGTGGCGAAAAAAAGTCCCTGAACGGCAGTGCTTCCTTCCAGCCAACTGATTTCCCTTCACATTGCAGACTTTCCTGGATTTACCGGGGAACCGGAATAGTTGTAAACACCAACTTTGGTCGTTTGCCAGGCAAGCGACTTGAGGACTCAACCTCTGGTGGGGTCGGTCAAGAAACGCAATGGATCATCGGAGAACAGATATGGGTCTTAAGAGACGCGATTTTAACAAAGTCATTATTGCTGCCTTTGGTGGCATTGTTGCCGGCTCTACTTTGGGCTGCGCCTCGGACGGCAGCGAACATGCAGTCGCTGATGCCGGACACGAGTGCGCTGGTCACAACGCTTGCAAAGGCCATGGTGGCTGTGAGGGCGGCGACAACGGCTGCAAGGGCAAAAACTCCTGCGAAGGCAAAGGCGGCTGCAGGACGAGATAAACAGACACATTCAAAAGACCTCGGCTATCAATTGGCCGAGGTCTTCCTTTTTTTGCTGTGCTATGATCTGAGCCAGGACTATTCCTGGTTGACCACAAGTCGCCAGATTTAGAAATTCACCCTTCTACTCTTGGAGATCCCCATGGGAATGAACAGACGCGATTTCAACCGAGCCCTCCTGGCAGCAACCGGTGGCATCATTGCCGCTGCTACAGTTGGTTGTGGTGACAAGAAAGATGAGACCCCAAGCCCTGCTACCACGCAGGCAAGCACCGACGGCATGGCAAAAGCGGCCCACGAGATGGGTTTAGAAAAACACATCTGCAAGGCCAAGAACTCCTGCAAGGGCAATGGTGGCTGCAAGTCTGGCGACGGTAGCTGCGCCGGCAAGAACACCTGCAAGGGCAAGGGCGGCTGTGCCACAGTCAAAGCTCACTCTTGTGGCGGCAAGAACTCCTGCAAAGGCCTTGGCGGCTGCAAATCGAGCGACAACGGTTGCAAGGGCAAAAACTCCTGCGATGGCAAGGGTGGTTGCGCCGTTCCACTGAAACACTGATCGATCTGAGATTTCAGTGCGCTCCCAGCGCACTGAGGTCTTTTCCCTCGCGGACTCATCAATGACCACAATTCCGAACAAATGGAATCTGCCTGACCTTGGCCTGGGAATCGGACTTCGCTCCGTGCATTACCCCCACATCTTAGAGCACTGGCCCGAGATCGATTGGTTCGAGATCATCTCCGAAAACTACATGGAGACTGAGGGCCGTCCTCTCCACATCTTGGAGCAAGTGGCAGAGCGCTATCCCATCGTGATGCATGGTGTCTCCATGTCGATCGGAAGCACCGACCCCATCGACTGGGGCTACATGTTGAAGCTCAAGAAACTCGCTGCTCGAGTTGATGCCAAGTGGTTAGGCGATCATCTCTGCTGGACCGGAGTCGCGGGCAAAAATGGCCATGATCTCTACCCAGTGCCTACGAACGAGGAGAGCCTCAAATGGGTTGTCGGGCGTATCTGCCAAATTCAGGATTTCTTGGAACGGCCCTTGGTCATCGAGAATCCTTCAACCTATGTCAGCTTCACTGCCAACAGCCTCTCGGAAGAAGAATTCTTATCGGAGATGGCAAAGCAGAGTGACTGCGCCCTCCTGCTCGACGTCAACAACGTCTATGTCAGCTCAAGAAACCATGGCTTTGATCCCATTCAGTACTTAGAAAAGATCCCCATGGACCGAGTCGTTCAAATTCACTTGGCTGGCCATACAGACAAGGGAACGCACTGCATTGACACCCATGACGGCATCGTCATTGACGAAGTTTGGGAACTTTATAAATGGGTCATGGATCGAGCTGGCAATAGGGCCACTCTGTTGGAGTGGGATGATGAGATCCCCTCTTTTGATGAAGTTCACAATGAGGTTCTTCGGGCCAAACGATTCCGCACAGATGAGGCTCGCCGATGAACCATGAAGCCGAGAGCCTCGACCGTTTCGAACGCTGGATGCTGCAAGTTGTCTCGCATCCAGAAGGCATTGAAGCTGGCATTACGAGCAACGAGGCCCATCAAATTTGGCCAACCGACTCAGTTGAAGAGATTGCCACGGCGGGCCCTCAACTTTCGGCGATGGACCGTTTGCGTGTTTACTCCGACATGTACTACTGGCGACTCGTGGAGTCGCTTGCCGAAGACTTTCCCGTGGTGCAGTTCACGCTTGGCCATGAGAGATTTCATGAGATTGCGAAAAGCTATCTCCACCACTATCCATCTTCGTCTCCGAACCTTGCGCACTTGGGCTCACACTTCTCAGCTTTTCTCGCAGAAACAAACGAGACGATCGATCACCGCGGTTTCCTTGTCGATGTGGCAAGCGTCGAACGTGCGACCAATGTGTGTTTCGACGAGAAGAATGTCACAAGCGTTCCCGCCGACGATATCTTGAACATTACGCCAGAAGCTTGGGGTGCTCTGCGTTTGTCTCTGATCCCGGCTCATCGACGCCTTGCCTTGCAGTTTCCGGTAGACGAATTCATCGAAGCCCGCAAAGAAGACCGACACTTAGAAGTCCCAGCTGAGCGAGATAGCTGGCTACTCCTCTACCGCCGTGACTACACCGTTTGGCGAACAACGTTGTCGGAATCGCAATTCGTCATCCTCGAGACATTGGAGCAAGGCGGGACTCTCCTCGACGCCATCGAAGCCGCCGCCAATCTCCCGGAAGTTGACTTTGATCAACTTGTCGCATCAATCGGCAATTGGTTTCGGATCTGGACGGGAATCGGGCTGTTCGCATCGATTCAGTAGCCTGGGCCCAAATGAGGCATGGTGGTAAAATATCCCGGTCGGCATGATTCGGCCTAAGCCCAAACAACTAAGACACTTAGGAATGTGGGTTTAAAAACCCATGGGAGAATATCTGGCAGATATTTGTATCAGCTGGGTAGATCCCTTCTAATGTCAATCGAAGTCCAAGGTCCCCCGATTTGTACAAGCGCCAGATATAACTCTTCGTTTCCTCCAGGAGTCTCTCAAAATGAAGTTAGCTTCCGTTGCAGTGATGTGCTGCACATTGATGGGTCTGCTCGCCGCAGGCCTGAACGCCCAAAGTCCGAACGTGATTGTCGGCGACCTCAATGGTGTCTCGAATTATTCCGTCGACGCGGGAGCAGGCATCGACGCCTTCTCCGTCGGAACGACATCGTGCAATATCGGCGACGCCAACTTGAGTTGGCAACAGAACAACAATTTGCATCCGGTCATTGGCCAGCATGCGTTCCGTCTCAAGGACGGGCGCTTTGAGCAAATTGGTCAATCATGGTTGAAGCATGGCTTCTTCGCATTGAGCGGCACGCTCTGCGATGGTTGCCCAGTCTCATCTGACGGAACTTACCTTGGCATAGGATGCTCTGATCCATATGGCTCAGGACTTAACGGCTCCCAAGGTGGACTCGGCCCAAAATTCCAAGTGAACGCCTTCGATGGTGTTTACCCTTACCCTTACTTTGGTCAGGGAACGACAGGCAACAGCACTTTCAAGCGCCTTCAAGTTCACACATCTGATCTCGATCCAGCACAAAACGCTGGTGCTCTCTACTTCGTCGAAGGTCAATACGTAACCCAAGACGAAGCACAAGCTGGTAACGGCGCTGACAGCGTCTCCTGGCGTCAAGTGAACGTCGCTCAGAGTGGCGCCGACTACAACATGAGTTTCACACCTGGCGAATCCACGGTTCGCCAAGAAGCTGCTATCCAGGCTTGGCCACTTCATGATCCAGCCGTAAACCTCAATCCGATCGACGTTCCAGGCGAAGGTCGTTTCTGGGTTGGTTTCCGCTCCGCGCCAAAACCGGGTGGTGGTTACTCTTTTGACGTCTCAATCCAAAACGTCACTTCCGATCGCTGCGCCAACGGATTCGAAATGGAATTCCCAGCTGGTGCCAACATCAGCAACATCTCATTCCATGACGTTGACTATCACAGTGGTGAGCCTTTCGCAGGAACTGACTGGGTTTCAACTGTTGACAACATCAACAGCAAGATCCGTTGGGACGGTCCTGATTTTGCTACAACTCCAATGGGCAACGCTCTTCGTTGGGGTAACTTGTTCAGCTTCCACTTCGAGAGTGATCTCCCGGCCTCAACAATCTTTGCGGCGACAATGGACCTGTTCAAGCCCGGCACACCAAACGACCTGCAATTCAACTTGGCACCAAAGGGCGGCTTGTTCGCTATTGCTGGTGCATACCAAGGTGGCAACGTTTTCGAAGACTTCGCCCAACTTGCCGAAGTGCAAGTCATTGACGGCTTCGGTTCGCCCGTTATCGGCGGTGCAGTCCGGTGGACTGTTGTGAGCGGTAACGCATTCTTGCCAGGCAGCAGCAACACAATCACTGACGCCAATGGTCGCGCTCGTCACCTCGTTCGCGGTGCCAGCAGCCCAGGCACAACAGTCATCAAGGCTGAACGCGTCGGTACAACTGAGAGCACTGAGATAACGGTCTACACTCGCCGCCTCCGTACTTTCTGGACGCCAGCAAATGGCACTTTGTTGTTCATCACTGAAACTGAGCGTCCAGGTATGTTCCTGACTCTCGCTTATGATGCACCACAAGTTCCGTTCCCAACACCATGGGGTAACATCCACACCAGTATCTTGAATCCATCATTCGACTTTGGCGCTGTCTCCAGCACCGGGTTGATTGGGGAATACGAGCCAAGCCTGGTCACTGCCGCAAACGGAGACAACATTATCTCCTTCGGTGGCAACGAAGCCCTCGATGGTGCAGGCTTCACGGCTGTCTTCCAGATGATTAGCTACTACACCGATGAACTCGGCGTCGGCAACTACTACATCTCGAACCCGAACTTCATCTTCTTTTAAGCCTGAAGAATCGGATCGGTGAAACATCTGGCCCCAAGATCTTATGATCTTGGGGCCATTTTCTTTGGCTGCCTTATTCCGCTTGGGATGCAGCTCAAGGTTCAAAACGATAACCAACCCCATGAACCGTAATCAGGTGCCTCGGGTTCTCTGGCTTAAGCTCTAACTTCTTACGCAATTTGAAGACGTGGGTATCGACCGTTCGAATCGTCGGCGCTGCGTCATAACCCCAGACGCGGCGCAGTAGATCGCTACGGCGAAACGTCACGCCAGGGTTCTCACTCAGGTAGTCGAGGAGTTCCGCTTCCTTCTGAAGGAGTTTCGAATTCTTGCCGTCACGCTGAAAAGTGAAAGCCTGCATGTCTACCGTTGCCACCTCAAGATCGAGCACACTCGGACCTAACCGGCGACGTCCCACCGCTTCGACGCGAGCATCCAACTCAACAATGCTAAATGGCTTGACGACATAATCGTCGGCACCGGCTCGTAATCCCTCGATTCTCTGCTCCTCTTCGCCTCGGGCGGTCACCGCAATGATGGGAACGTCGGCGCCAAGTTTTCGCCGGGTGCGTAAGAAATCGACCCCATCACCATCGGCCTCAAAGACGACGTGTTGGCCTGGGAATCGTGCCGAGCAGCCATACGCCAAGGGACGGCCGTTGCCGACCGCCTGTTGCTCCAGTTCTTTGATGCAGAGAAGGACATTCGGAGAAAGTTTCGCGTATCCAAAACGCAAACCAGAATGTCAGTGACGAATTGGCCAGGAAAGTGGCCGTGGACATTCTTGCCCTTGAAACAACCGGATTGGTGGACACCAAAACTCGACCTATGAGAGGTGAAGATTCACCACCCTCCTACTTCCGCCAGGGTAAGTCGCGTTTCCGTGCCTTGATGAATCAGCACGTCACTTTCTTGCCAAGGCAAACCCGAGCGTCTTGGCTCAAGTGGCGGACAAACTCGCGGATACCAGATGTCGATCTTACTTGCGGCTACTGACCTCATCGAATCGCAACCCCAAGTTGTGTCGTGCGGTTATCAAACAGATCCTGGCAATAAATTCTGACAACTTCGAGGCCGACCTCAAATGGACGGCAGCGACTTGTGACCACGACAACTTCATGGACATGGTCAGGCTCTCAGTCGTGCGCCATCAAGTGAATCGTGGATCTCCCACTTCTCCCATTCTCACCGGAGCCATCAAAACCATCGTTCAACCCAGGCACTTCTTGGAGTATCTGACAACCACAAAGTTCACAATCTCAAGGAGTCAACACGAGGAGGCCCTCGCTTATTTCAAGGATGTGGACCTAAAGGGCAGTGACCTCGTGAAGGCCCTTAATGACTTCATTCAAGCACACGCCGCCAGGAAGACAGGCAATCTCATTTCTGTCATCGCCATGATGCCAACGACAGAAAGGTCCTACTTTGATCAGCTCATTGACCAATATGATGGGCCAAACGAAATGGGAGCCTTCGAAGTCTTCATGAACGGCTGCCCTGATCCCAATGCCCTGGTTGCTCTCATTCATCAGTACCTCGAAAACCGCAAGTGCCTTGCGGTTCTTAATGCACTTACAAATCTGAAGCTCCTCAAGAACAAAGAGCTTCAAGTGAAGGGGTTTGAACGTTGGGTCAGTCAAGTCCCGACGAAATACGCCAAACATTTCAATGGGAATTGGGCATTCATTGGTCATGAACCGCGCCGAAGACAATGAGAATCTCCTCTCCTTCTATGCCCAGGTGCTCGACGACAACAAAGACGTAGACTCGACCCTTCGGAAGCATGCCATCAAACATCTCAGCTGGTACTTCAATGTGGACGGATTAGAAGTGCTCACCGAAGGACTGCGCGACACCAATCCCAACAACGCCAAGGTTGCGAAAGAAGGGGTCGAGCGAGTGAAGCTCTACTTGGAGGTCGTCGCCGAGATTAAGACACTCAAGAAGAACCTCAAAACCAATGGCAAGAAGACCGACGCAAAGCAGAAGGATCGATGGTGTACCAAGTCGCTCCTCGTTGAAGAACATCGAGAGCGACTTGGTGCGCCTTGTCCTCTATCTCTCCGATCATCTGCAAACTCAATCACTGAGATTCAATTTTCTCAGCAGAACGCTTCACCAATAGCTCATCTTTCTCCCATCTCCGGCCTATGGGGATCGGCGCCAAACGATCGTAGAATCTGAAACGTCCATATGACTCACTCGTATGTCCGCCAGAAGCTTTGATTCGATTAGGAAATTGAGCCATGAATAGACTCTTTGCTGCCCTGCTATCGTTGTTTCTCATCAGCCCCTTCGGTCTTGCCCAGGAACCGTCTGTCGTCAGCGTCCCTTGGATGAACGGCTACGACGCTTACCTGATATCGGCGACGGCAAGCACATCATGGCTCGACAATGGTGACCTTCTTTATTACCAGCCGACTCGCGAAGGGCTGCAAGACGGCGTGCAGCGAATCAATCCATCAAGTGGGAAAGTGCTGGAATCACTTTCGCTTGTCAAAGCCGCCCAAAGCATGGCATCGATTGATCCAAAAGCCGCCATCTCTTGGTTCCCAGACGATTTTGATGGCACCGGGCGCTGGGCCCTTTGGACCGTCAACGACGACTTGTGGGCCTGCGCTATGCCATCGGGAAAAGTCACCCGATTAACCAAAACCCAGGCCGTCGAGAAATCAGCCAGATTCTCTCCCGATGGCAACAAGCTTGCTTTCATCCGTGGCTCTGATCTCTATTTTTCCGACCTGAAAACAGCCAAGGAAACCCGACTGACTGAAGGTGGAACCGACGTCATCTTGAACGGAACTTTGCCTTGGGTTTATTGGGAAGAGATCTTTGGTCGCGCAGACTTGGGCTACTGGTGGTCGCCCGACAGCAAGCAGCTGGTTTACTTGCGAAGCGATGAGACCGAAGTTGGCGTGATTCCCTACATTGAGTGGAAGAACCCATACCCAACGGTCAAGAACCAACGTTATCCACGGACTGGCACAACGAACCCAAGCGTCGAGGTTCGTGTCATCGGCGCTGAGGCAGGAGCCTTGCCGAAGATCGTGAAGTTGGCGGGCGACAAAGATTCGAAGGAATACATTGTCCGCGTCAGTTGGCTTCCGAGTGGTTCTGGTTTGTTGATTCAAACCATGAACCGCGCGCAGAACAAGATTACTGTGCACCGCGTCAATCTCACCTCAGCTGGCACCGACGGCAAGTACTCTTCGACAATCTTGTTCGAGGAAGTAGACCCAGGTTGGGTTCATCCCCACGACGACCTACTCGTTTCACCAGATGAGAAACACATCCTCTGGATATCCGAGCGAAGTGGTTATGCCCACCTCTATCACTACGACATAACCGGCAAGCTTCTAAGCCAGATCACCAAAGGCGATTTCGCGCTCAGAGACTCCGGTGTTGTCTATTGGTTGCGTCAGGCGATCAAATCCGTTGATTGGCATAATTCAATCGCTTACGTTTCGTCGCTCAAGAAATCGAGCATCGAAAACCAGCTCTATCGCGTTGACCTGAAGACGGGTGAGATGACACGTGTGAGTCAGGGTGATGGCACCCACGCAATCAGTTTCAACAAACAAAGCTCGGCCTACGTTGACGAATATTCCCGCGCGTCCTTGGCCCCGCAACTCGCTTTGCACCGGCCAGATGGCTCCGTCATCAAAGTTCTAACTGCCGCCAAGATGGAAGCGGCTGAAGCCCACCGCTTGCAGTACCCAGAGTTCTTTACGATTCCTACGAAGGACGGCTTCGAGATGCCGGCCTACATCATGAAGCCAAAGAACTTTGATCCAAAGAAGAAGTACCCCGTGATCACCTATGGTTACGGCGGCCCATCTGCACCGAAAGTAAGTGACAGTTGGATGGGCCGGGACATTCTTTGGAACAACCTGCTGCTGGAGAACGGGTTCTTGGTTTTCTGCGTCGACAATCGAAGTGCGGCGGCGATTTCAAAAGTCGCGGAAAACTCTCTCCTCAACGAAATGTACGGACCAAGCGTGTTGAATGACCTTCTTGATGGCATTGCATGGCTCAAGAAACAACCATTCGTCGACGGCGATCGTGTCGGCCTCTGGGGATGGAGTGGCGGCGGCAGCTTGACACTGCTGGGCATGACTGGCTCAAAGGAATTCAAAGCGGGAGTCGCCGTTGCTGGGGTTTCGCGCTGGCAGTACTACGACACGTTGTGGGCCGAATCATCCATCAAGCGACCACAAGACAATCCTGAAGGTTATCGAGCCTGTGATCTTGTGGCAAAGGCCGGAAAACTCAGCGGCAAGCTTCTCCTTGTCCACGGCACGGCTGACGACAATGTACAGGTGCAAAACACCTATTCGTTTGTCGATGCGTTGATCCGTAATAACATCCTGTTCGAGATGTTGATTTACCCCAACCGCAAACACGGCATCAGCGATCGTCCCGCACAGATTCATCTATTCTCATCGATGCTGAGTTTCTGGAAACGCAACCTGAGAGATTAAGACCATGACTGAGAAAAAACCCAAGATCGGTATTCTGACAATCTCCGATCGAGCAAGTCAAGGGATCTATGAGGATCTGTCGGGTCCTGGTATCGAAAGCTGCCTTCGAGAATACATCGCCACAGACTGTGATTATGAAATTAAAGTCGTACCGGATGAAATCCCGACGATCATTGAGGCGGTCTTGAGTTTTGCCAAGGAAGGGTGCGCTCTTATTTGCAGCACCGGAAGCACAGGGCCTTCCCCTCGAGACGTCATGCCCGAAGCGATGGAACAAGTATGCGATAAGCTACTTCCGGGCTTTGGCGAACTGATGAGGAAAGTATCCTTGGACTATGTGCCGACCGCGATCTTATCCCGTCAAACGGCTGGAATCGTCGGAAAGAGCTTGGTGGTTAATCTGCCTGGAAAGCCGGCCTCAATTCGGGTTTGTTTGGATGCAGTTTTTCCAGCTATCCCCTATTGTATAGACCTTGCCGAAGGACCTTTCCTTGAAGGCAATGAGGGTGTCGTCAAGGTCTTTCGTCCAAAGAAGAAATAGGGAGCCGGTCATGGTCACCACAAATCGAATGTTCATGTTGTTTGCTTTGGCACTTTTTACCCTCACCGCTTGCACCAGTACGCCGGAAGAGCCCATCGTGGCTGACCCAGACGGGTTCGCGAGCGACGTCCTCTATTTTGAAAGTGCCTACAACGAACTCAATGAAGCAATTATTGCGACGTCGAGCTGGGAGACTAGCCCCAAATACGACATTCGCGTTCGTGGTTTGGCCGAACTTGCTCATGCACGCGCCGATGCATTGCATCCCTATGTCGCGCAAGATCTGATTTCGGACGCCGCCATTACGCTCATGAAGCGTGAGGTCAATCAACGGGCTCGCATCGAAGACAGTGCTCTGAAAGCAAAAGGTGGAACCCATATCCGCCGACCGGAGGACCAGCTTCGGACTTTTAGCCAAGAGAGCGCTTATCACCGTATTTGGCAACAGATCGACACTCTGGAGTCGTTTGCGATGGCGCAAAGGACAACTCCTTGGCTCGACTCCGTCGTCATCGCTTCGGCACGTGGAGACCTACAGACCATCGTCTCGATGAAGCTCGCCGACGCGGCAACTTGGACACGGGTCAATCTGAGTCCGGATTCCTTCGTGCATGACCAACAACGCGCTCGTGACCTACTCGATCGCCTTGACGGCAAAGTACCGCAAGAGCCTGTCGACTAAGGACCCGTGATCAGCTAATGCCAGAATTACCGGAAGTTGAAACGGTACGAAGGGGCCTAGAGCCGCTTCTCATTGGTCGCAAGATCAATCGCATCGTTATCGATGAAACGCGACTGCGCTATCCGGTCGCCGAGCAAGAATTCATACGCACACTCGTAGGCACCACGATCAAGAAGATCGAGCGCAGAGGCAAGTACCTCCTGATCGCCTGCGGTGCCCGTACGACCTTGCTCTCCCACTTGGGAATGACTGGCAGGTTTCAGTTCTGTAGTCCTCAGACCGCGAAAGCCTTGCACACGCACGCCACCTTCTTTCTCAGCGGGCGCCAAGAGCTCCGCTATATCGATCCGCGTCGCTTCGGCATGCTCGAGTCGGTTGCCAACGACCGCCTGCAACAGCATCCCTTGCTGTGCAACTTGGGCCCCGAGCCCCTGTGTTCCGCCTTCGATGCAGACTATCTCCATGCTAAGTGCCGCAAACGTCAACGCCCCATCAAGAACTTCATCATGGATGCCAACATCGTCGTTGGCGTTGGCAACATCTATGCCAGCGAAGCCTTGCACCTATCAGGCATCCATCCTCATCGTGCCGCAGGCCGTCTGAGCCGCGAACGGATCGATCTCTTGGTTGCAGCCATCAAAGGAGTTCTGGACCGCGCTATCAAGGTTGGCGGGACAACTCTGAGGGACTTCCTCGACCCGTCCGAAGAGGCAGGCTATTTCGCCATCAAGCTGACGGTTTACGATCGTGAGGGCGAACCATGCAAGACATGTGAAGTACCGATCCGACGCTCGATTCAGAGCAATCGGTCGACATTCTATTGCCCGAAATGTCAGAGGTAATTCGCAATAATTATTGTGATGTCTGATGGTGAGATCGTCGGCGCTGATGCAAACAAGCCACTCTCCCTTGCGGTGTATCGGGGTCCGGCCTCGATCCTTGTTTGAATGCGTCGAACAAAAAAAGAGCGCCTCGATCGACGATCGAGGCGCTCTTCTGTCTGATCATTCAAGGCTCTTTGAAACTACTTCTTTGCAGTATTCTGAGTCTTCAATTGAGGGCTACTCAACTTTGGGCCGCGCTCTTTGATCTTGTCAAATGTGGTTTCCGAGTCAGCATAAGCTTTCTCAGCCTTTGCCAATGAACGAGTCGAAGCAGGTGTCTCGCGTTTTTCGAAACGGTCTGCAGCAGTACGATAAAGACGTTCTGCGTCAGCCTTCTTGTCGTCAGCTTTTTCGAGCTCGTCGAGCCAAGCGGAGAGTTTCTTCACGTGAGTCGACATCTTGCCGTCGAAGTCATATGAGAACTGCTTTTTCAGCTTGCTGTAGACCCAAGTCTTCGAAACGCTCTTCTTGTTCTTCAACATTTCGTTGCCCTTGGCATCGAGAAGAATGACCGTGGGGCCCTTCTTCAACAGATACTTCGCGCGAATCTTCTCGTCTGTGATATCGCTGTCAACAATGCGATAGCAACGGAAGAAACGACTGGCGAGAACAACATCAATGGAGCCAAACATCTTGTCTTCGTTGATGAGCTGCTTCTCTTCTTCGTTGCCACGGACAACATAGACGAGAGAAGGTTTGTTCTTGTCGTCTGACAACTTCGAAAGTGCGCTGAGAGGAAGGGCTTGATCGCCATACTTCTCATCCCAGGAAGTTGGCCACTGAGCTTCGATCCAATTGATCTCAAGCTCGGTTGCCACAGCAGGGCTACGCATTTCTTTTGCAATGGGAGTTTCGACGCGTCCAGCGCCGCTAGGGGTTTTTGCTTTACCCCCAGCACCTCAGCATTGGCTGAATAATGTCGTTGGGACTGCCATGCTGCCAAGGGCAACGAGGCAGACAATCAATGCCAAATTCTTCATTCTTCGATTCCTCCGAGTAGTCATCATCAGGGGGTGATGGGTCGAGAGTACAGGCGATGCCCCCAGCACTGCAATCTCAATACAGATTTATCGTCCATCCGAGTGCGAATCCACTCGACCAGTCGGAATTCACCCCGATTGCCAAAGATCACCTCATAAAAGTTAAACTTAGGAAAGTATCTTTGTCGAAGCATCAGTGGGAAGAAAAGCACGGAAAGTCCGTTTGACTGCGCTCTTAGGTCGTTTCAAGAGAACGATTCGCAGCAAAACGATTCCCAAGGAAATAAATCATGCTGCATGAGTCAAGAAAGCGCGGATATAGACATATCCGTCCGCTGCGATTACCACCCACTTGGGGGATCCTCATAGTCTGGGCTGCCATCTTTAGCGTCGCAGTCGGCCAACAAGATGAGACCATGAAGGATCCGGATCTCGTCGAAAATGGCACCCAAGAGGATATGGACGAGCTGAGCGAGCTTGATTTAGCGGATCTCTTGGATATGGAAGTGACTTCCGTATCCAAATCAGCTCAGCCACTGTCACACTCTCCAGCGGCAATTTTCGTCGTAACCCAAGACGATATCCAACGTGCCGGTGCCCGTTCGATCCCGGAGGCC
Source organism: Planctomycetota bacterium (assembly GCA_047639315.1). GTDB lineage: Bacteria > Planctomycetota > DRQF01 > S139-23. The sequence goes on along the minus strand of JBLINQ010000008.1, from coordinate 25,650 downwards.
TTACGTTTGGTCCCCGGCATTGAGGTCGCACAAGTCACGCGTCATCGCTGGGCCGTCACTGCCCGTGGTTTCAACGGAATCTTTGCCAGTAAGATGCTTGTCCTCATGGATGGCCGCACACTCTACACGCCCCTATTCTCGGGCACTTTCTGGAACCAACAGTCAACGCCCGTCGAGAATATTGACCGCATCGAAGTGATTCGCGGCCCCGGCGCCACGCTTTGGGGCGCGAATGCCGTCAACGGCATCATCAATATCATCACCAAATCCGCCAAAGAGACACTTGGCGGCAGAGTGAAGACTGTCGTAGGCACCAACAACATAGAAAATGTCATCAACTACGGAATGAAAGTCGGCGAGGATGCTCATCTTCGTGTCTACGGGCAATATTTTGACCGCGACGACTTTGGCTCGGCATCAAGCAGCGACACACACGGTGATTGGGCGATGAAGCAAATTGGCTTTCGCCTCGACATGCTCCTTTCGGGGCGAGACGAACTCACCGTTCAGGGCGACGCCTATGATGGGACCGCTGAACAGACGATCGACATCTCTGATCCGACTTCATCAAACCTCGCAAACATTCTCGAAGACACCATCGATATTGCCGGTGCGAATCTCATCACCAGATGGAAGCACAGGATTTCGGATGAGCAAGATTTCACGCTCCAGCTCTATGTCGATCGCACCGAACGAACGGACGGCCTCTTCAAGGACACCCGCAATACTTATGACCTAGATTTCCAACATCGGTTTGCCATCGGCGATTCGAATCGCGTGATTTGGGGCGTGGGCTATCGTTATGTTTCTGACGACTTTGAGGGCAGCTTCCAAATCTTTGCCGATCCGGACGCAAGGAGATATCAGATCTTCAGTGCATTTGTCCAAGACGAACTAACTCTTGTTGAAAACGAACTGAAACTCACGTTTGGCAGCAAGTTCTCACATAACGACTTCAGTGGCTTTGAAATTCAGCCCAGCGTACGCTTGATATGGACACCAGCACCGGAGCATACTCTTTGGACCGCGGTCTCGAGGGCTGTTGAAACGCCCTCGAGAGGTACGCAAGACCTGACGATTCGCCAGAACCCAATCAATCTCGGAGGAAGCCCTGTCATTCCAGTGCTCCACGCTAACGAGCATGCGAACTCGATTGACCTCATTGCCTTTGAAGTCGGCTACCGTGTTCGCCCAGCGAGCAATCTCTCATTCGACTTGGCCATGTTCTACAACGACTACGAACATGTGGCGACGAACGACATTCTTGGTGTGTCCATTCAAGGCGGGTTACCTCTCCTGCAAGCCATCAATCAAAACCGGGCCAAGGCAGAATCCTACGGCTTCGAGGTCTCCTCGGAATGGCGCCCATATGAAGCGCTGCGTGTTTCTGCCAGCTACAGTTTCATTCGGGTGCAGGTTCACGGGGTTGGCACCACCGATCCAGAAGTCAATAACGCGGAAGGCAACAGCCCGAATCATCGCGTCGTCTTGCGCGCCCACTGGAACATCACAGATGACTTAGAGTTCAACACGTCCCTATTTTGGACGGACAACCTTCGAACACAGAATATCCCAAGTTATGTGCGCTTGGATTTGCAAGTACGTTGGCGACCTCTTGAGAATCTAGAACTCGCTATTGGAGTTCGGAACCTCCTCGATCGTCGCCATCCGGAATACGGCGGAACGTTTGGTCGGCAAGCAAGCGAAGTCGATCGCACGGCATACTTTTGGATGGACTTTACTTTCTAATGCCTGGAACTCAGACGACAAATCGATGGAAGACAACGGGCTTAGCGCTCGTCATCTTCGTCGTATGCACAATCGGAGGGCATGCCTCTGGAAGCGATTCTCGCTCCAGGCATTCGGCCCCACCGATTTCGTCTGAAGTCGGTTCCCGCGATTCGGAATATCGCATCAAGGCTCTTTTCCTTTACCGCATTGTTCGTTGGGTCACCTGGCCAACTGCAAACCTGAAGAAGAATTCAACCAAGATCACGATTGGTATTGTGGGTAAAGACCCATTCGGCAAGGAACTCGACCTCCTCACCAAACTTAAGCCGATCAACAAACGCAAGATCGTGATTAAGCGCTTCGAGAATGTTGGGGATATCAAAAAGACACAGGTTTTGTTTGTCAGTCGCTCGCTATCAGATGACGAAGTAAAAGAAGTGATTGCGATCGCCCAAAAGGATCACGTCCTTCTTGTTGGCGAAAAGACTGGGTTCATTGACGATGGCGGCACCCTTGGATTTCTCATCAAGAGCAACAGAGTCAAGTTCGAAGTAAACATGATTGCGGCGAAGAGTTCGAAACTGAAGATTTCGTCTCAGATCTTGAAAATGGCCATTCGCATCTTGCAAGAGAAGAAGAAAAAGAAAAAGTAGCTTGAGACACTTCCGCGACATCTCGATCAGAGCAAAAATCACATGGGTCATCATGTGTTCAAGTGCACTTGTGTTGGCCCTCGCATGCGGCGGGTTGTTTCTCGCCAACATGCGTATGTTGCGCTCAAGCAAAATCGAACAAGTTAGCACCGTCGCCAAGATCGTCGCTGCGAATATCAGAGCGCCTCTCCAATTCGAAGCCAAAGAGGATGCGCTCAAGAGCTTAGAGATACTCGGCGAACAAGGCCACGTCATAAACTGCGTCGTTTTCGACGTCAGTGGTGAGACATTCGCGAGCTACAATCGCGACGGCGCCGACGATTGGAAACCTCAGTTTAGCGGCGTCGGCAGCTTTGAGATCATGGACAAGACCGTAGCGGTCGTTCAGCGCATTCAACTCGACGGGGAACAGCTGGGCACCGTCTATGTCCTAAGCGATCGACTCGACGAAAAGACAATGCAGGCCAGGTTGGTGCAAATGGCGTTGTTGCTCATGATCACGATCTTAGGCTTGACTTACTTCTTGGCCCGGAAGATGCAGAAGATCATCTCCGACCCAATTGCCAGCCTCTCCAGCGTGGCCAGCCAGATCTCGGAGAACAAGAACTACTCCTTAAGAGCTCAGAAGCTCGGCAATGATGAAATCGGTCGCCTCGTTGAGCTCTTCAACGTGATGCTGTCGCGTGTCCAACAGCGCGATGCTGAACTCGCTCGACACAGTAATACGCTCGAAAGCGAAGTGAAAGACCGGACCCGCGAACTCATCGACTTGAACAAGAATCTCGTCCGGGCGAAAGAACGCGCGGAAGAAGGAACACGTGCCAAATCCGAGTTCTTGGCGAATATGAGTCACGAGATTCGCACGCCACTGAACGGCATCATTGGCATGACCGAGCTCGCCCTCGACACCGATTTGGACGAGGAGCAAAAAGAGTTTTTGCAGATCGTAGATTCATCGGCAGAGGCCTTGCTCGTCATCATCAATGACATTCTCGACTTCTCCAAGATTGAGGCTGGCCGCATGGAGTTAGACCTCCATGAATTCAATGTTCATGATCATGTCTGTGATTCCACCAAAGTCCTGGCTCACTCTGCCAATAGCAAGGGCGTCCGAATGCTCTGCCGTTCCGACACCAATATCCCGACCTTGGTTATCGGTGACTCAGCTAAATTGCGCCAGGTTTTGATCAACTTGATTGGCAATGCCATCAAGTTCACGGACGAAGGTTCCGTTTCGATTGGTGTTGAATTGGAGTCGGAGGTAGATGGCTACGTTGAGCTTCACTTCTCGGTAAAAGACAGCGGCATAGGTATCGCGGAGGATCAGCTCGAAGCAATCTTCTCGCCGTTCATTCAAGCCGATGGCTCGACCACAAGACAATACGGTGGGACCGGCTTAGGGTTAGCAATTTCGAAACAGCTCGTCGCTCTAATGAACGGCGATATTTGGGCTGAAAGTACAACCAACGAAGGATCAACATTCCACTTCACTGCTCGACTTGAACGTGCCAGTGAAGAGAATGGGCCAACTTTTGTCGACGACACAAGAATGGACGGGATTTCAATCTTAGTAGTCGAGAGTGATGAGGCTGAAGAGAAGAATCTCAAGGATCTGCTTCTATCTTGGAACATAAAACCAAAGTTCGTGAGTCGGCCTGAATCGATACGCGAGTTGATCACGAATGCTGCAAGAAGCGGGAGTCCATTCGAGATTGCCATTGTTGATCTCGACATGGAGATAACTTCCTGTCGGGCCAACCTATCGGTGATCGCTGAGTGCAAAGAAACTTGCCCACGAATCATCACTGTTGGGGGGCAACTTAGCGGACACAACGCTACGAGCCGCAGTAACATGCACCTCCAACGTCCGTTCAAGGCGTCTGAGCTTTACAATTTCGTGTTGGAAGCCCTTAATGAAGCAGACAAGGAGGACGAATCGGTGGTTGATGTAGAAATCACAATACCAAAGTCGGAAGGGTCTTCGAACGGTCGAATTCTTGTTGTGGAAGACAATACCATCAATCAGAAACTCATTACCAGTATGCTCAAGAAGTGGGGCTTCGAAACCTGCATAGCTGAAAATGGCGCGATCGCCCTAGAGATGACGGACGACGATGACGACTTTGACATTATTCTGATGGACCTCCAGATGCCCGTCATGGGTGGATTGGACGCAACCGAGGCCCTACGGGATCGTGGGATCGAAATTCCGATCGTAGCGGTGACTGCGAACGCGATGAAGGGCGACCGCGAGATTTGTATCGACGCGGGCATGGACGACTACGTTTCGAAGCCAATCAAACCTAATGTTCTACGCGAGGTGATTGGCAAGTACTTCGGCGAATAAACTCGCTGGATGAGAATGTTTCCCTTCCTGCTTTGCAGATGTTACACCCTTGGACACCCAAGGGAGCAATCGTGTCAACTGCAAACGACTACCACAACGCCACCAAATACGATCCTGAGACCATCCGGGACGTTGCGCCAGTAGATTGGGCAGCTCAGCCTGAGCCTTACAAGAGCTTTCACTCGAAAACCCGAATCGCCTTGGGCGAGCTCTTGCTTCTGGGCCGTCAAGAAGGCTCGGACGATCCGGTTCTACTCGACCCAGATCCGATGTCGCCCACCTGTGAATTGAGCCGGCTCTCGACACTCTTACTTCATATAGGCGGTGTGACTGCGCAGCAGCAAACTCACGGTGAACCAATTTGTTTCCGGGCCTCCCCTTCGGCCGGCGCGCTGTACCCAACTGAGATCTACGTCGCAATCAGAGATCTTCCTGGAGTAGACGACGGCATCTATAATTTCCAGGTTCGAGATCACACCTTAGCCCCGGTCTTAGAGGGCAATTATTGGCGCGACTTGGAAGCGCACACATACGGTTCCGAAGCGATAGCTGACTCAAACATAGTCATCTTGTTTAGCATCGTTTTTCAGCGATCCAGTTGGCGCTATCATGATCGTGCTTATCGCCGGATCCTTCTCGACTCGGGCCATATCATTGGCAACTTGATGGCCTTCGGCCCCGAACTGGGATACACGCCAGTCACCGTTTCAGCATTTAATGATACTGCCATCGACGAGCTGATGTTCTTCGATCAGAGTGCAGAGTCGATGCTCATGATGGCCGCCTTACCCAACGAGAAATCCGGACGTCAGCCTTTGGGGGTGAGCGACACTTCCGTTGCCTTTGATGAAGATAATTCTATTCATGCGGTCCATGAAGCTGGAAAGATCACTGGGCCAGAAGTCAAGACGACCTCGCCATTGCCACCCTTTTTGGTTTCTGGTGAGACGTCTCAATTGACCTTTGCGCTTAGCCGCAAACTAATCGATTGGGAACGCTCCTTAGGACCATCGATTCTCCTTCGTCGCTCGACTCGCAGCTTCAAGAGTGCGTCGTCGATGACCTGTGAGCAATTGGGAATGATTCTGGGTTACGCCTATCTCGGTACCAGTGAAGCAAGCCAAGACTTCTTCCTCGATCCAGCACGCATACACACCTACGTCGCCGTCCACCGAGTAGACGACCTCGACGCCGGTCTCTATCGATATGATCCGCATAGCTCACGCTTGTTGCTATTGAAGCGCGGTTACTTCGCTCGTGAGAACCACGAGATTGGGCTTGGGCAAGAGCTTTTGCGAGATGCCAGCGTGGTTATCTATCACTTGGCAGACATCGAAGAGGCTGTGGCATCAACCGGTGATCGCTCTTATCGCTATCTCAACCTAGATGCTGGCAACATCGGCCAACGCATCAACATCGCTGCCCTGAAGTTAGACTTAGGCGTGAGCGGTATCGGCGGTTACTTCGATGACCAAGTGAACAGTCTCTTCCAACGGAAAACCAACGAAGGCGTGATCTATGTCACCTGCGTTGGCCAACCTGGTTAGTCATCAGATTGATGTCGGCGCAAACCCTGGGGTTGGCGTCGAAGCTTGAAACACATCGACGTGGAAACTGTCAACCTTGACGGCGTCGTCTTTAGCCTCCAGAGCAGCGCGCATACACGCGGCCTCCTCATCGTTGATGACCCCCGCCTCAAGCGCCCCATCAATCATGCGTTCAGGTCGACCGCGACCCAGTTTGCCATCCTTCATCGCCTGCTTGATCTTGGCCGAGACAGACAAGGATTCGTTGGCTACGACAAGAGCTTGCTCTAAGCGTCCAAGAGCTTCTTCTTTGGAAGCTGGAATGTGCATCAAATCAAACAATCGTTCTCTCTGAGCGCCCGGACGACGAAGGATATCGGCGACTTGGCTGCCAAGAACATCGTGGTGCTTACGCCCAATAGCGTTGAGGCGCGACCAAATTCCAATCGGGCCTCTCATCAAGAAACCGACATAGGGCACCGGAAAGTTTGCGAAGGCGCCATCGAAGGCAGCCTGGATTTCTGCCAAGCACTCTTCGGCCGCAAGCTTCACTAACGGCAAGTCCTCTTTCTGACGGCCATCGGTTTCGTAGCGCTTCAAAACGGCAGTTAAGAAATACATCCACGACAGGATATCGCCCAAGCGCGCAGAAAGTCGTTCGTGGCGTTTTAGTTTGCCACCGAGTGAAACCATGGCGCAATCGGAAAGGAGTGCGAAGCTGGCAGAAGCCCACTTCAGCTTGCGCCAATAATTCGCCGTCGGCCCGGTGACTGGGCTCCGAGCCAACCATCCGCGAGTAACGCTCAAAAGAACACTTCGGAACAAGTTTCGAACGAAGTGGCGTACGTGCCCAAAGAAAGCGCGATCGAAGGCGGCGAAATCGTCCTTCTGGAGTGCTTCGACTTGTGCACGTGCGAAAGGGTGGCAGCGCATGGCCCCTTGGCCAAAGATGATCATCGAACGGGTAAGAATGTTCGCACCTTCGACGGTGATCGCGATCGGACTCGCTATGTGGCTATTCGCAAGCAAGTTGCGAGGGCCACGCGAGATCCCGGCACCGGCGAGGATATCCATGCCATCGTTCGTGATCCGACGTGAGAGTTCAGTAAAGTGACATTTTACAATCGCAGAAATCACGGATGGTTTGTGCCCGGCGTCAATCGAAGCATTCGTGTAGCGCCGCCCAGCTTCCATCATGTAGGTCATGGCGCCAATGCGGGAAAGTGGTTCTTCAATGCCTTCGAATTTTCCGATCGGCATGCCAAATTGATAACGCAGCATGCTGTAGGCGCCGGCAGTACGTGAGACCAACTTGGAATTCGCAACCATGGCCGCTGGCAATGCGACACCGCGACCGGCCGCCAAACACTCCATCAACATGCGCCAGCCTTGACCAGCGAAGGCGGGGCCACCGATGATCGCATCGACTGGGACGATGACGTCTTTGCCGAAGATAGCGCAATTGTGAAATGGAACGCCAAGTGGATCATGCCGTTCGTTGGCAGTGACACCAGGTGTCGTGGTCGGGATGAGGGCGCAGGTGATTCCTGGAGAAACACCTTTGCCAATTAGATTCTCAGGGTCACGCAGTTTGAATGCCAAACCGATGATCGTGCTGACCGTGGCCAAACTGGTATATCGTTTGTCCCAATTCAACTTGAGCTTGAGCGTGCCGTCATCGTCTTTGAAGACAACACCTTCGGCAGCGATTGCACCGGCATCACTACCAGCTCCTGGCTCGGTCAGTGCGAAACATGGCATGTGCTCGCCGCTGGCCAGCTTGGGCAAGAATTCTGATTTCTGCTCGTCCGTTCCGTAGTGATGCAAGAGTTCGGCAGGGCCCAACGAGTTGGGAATCATGACCGTGACACTCAAAGCAAAGGAACGCGACGCCAACTTGTGAATCACAGCGCTCAGCCCAGTGGCGCTGAGGGCAAGCCCACCATGCTCTTTCGGGACGATGAGGCCAAAGAAGCGGTTCTCTTTGAGAAATGCCCAAAGCTCGGGCGGAAGGTCTTTGTCTTGCCAACAACGTAAGTCATCAACGAGCTTGCAGGCCTCTTCGACGGGACCGTCGAGAAATTGTTGTTCGTCTGGGCGGAGCGTCGGGATTTCGGGTTCGAGCAGTTTTTTGGCATCTGGAGCGCCAGAAAAGAGCTCGCCATCCATCCAAACTGTGCCGGCTTCGAGAGCGACTTGCTCGGTTTCGGAGATGACCGGCAAGAGTCCGGCCTTCTTCAAAATTCCGGCCAGCTTCTTGGCGACCAATTGAGACCGGAGCGCCGGAACACAGAATGCTAAGAACGGCACGGCCAGAACGAGGATGAACCAGGTCGGCATACCAAGCCAGAAGCAGATGCCCCCGATGACCAGGGTCCAAACTGCCAAAGGAGCCCCCAAGTAGCCTAAGGTCAAGACCACCGCAACAATCGCCAAACTGGTGCCAATCATTCTACTCTCCTCTTCCTTTGGACGGCCGCTTAAGGAAAAGTCGCTCGTGATTATCGACGATTCCAGTGAATTTCAAAGCTAACCTTGTGCCAATAAGGACTTCCGTCACACTATCATCGGCATTTTCGAGCGCAAATGATGACTCGGAAGCACGCATCAAGTGATACGAATTTAGAACGCTTTTCATGAATGGAGATAGGCCATGTTTGCCACATCGACTGTGATTCCGAAGTTATGTCTTTGGTTTCTGGGCGGATGGTTGTTCTTGAGTATTTCCATGGCGTACATCGCTGGGAGCACATTTGTGAGCCTCAAGCCGGAAACTTTGCGCAATGCCAATGTGGTATTTGACGCAGTTGAGGCCAAGACCGCGCGTCCACAAGCCCTGCGCTATATTGCCTCAGAACTAAACCGGCGTTTTTTCCGGCATTATGGCGTGTTTCAGTGTGTCGTGGGCGCTCTCACCCTGCTCTTGGTTTTCTTGACTCAGAAGCGCGCCGCCTTCTTCATGGTTCTATGTGCGTTCGCCTTGGCCCTGTTCTTCCATTTTCATCTGATCCCGAATGCTACGGAATTAGGACGAGAAATTGACTTCACTCCCAAAGAACCTGTGACTGCAGCCCGGGAGTCATTCGATGCGCTTCATCGCATGTCCACGAGATCCGAAGGCCTGAAGATGTTGTTGATTTTAGGTGCCAGTAGTTTCGTCATGCGTTCCAAAGCGCCCCAAGGCAACTCTTAGATCCAACACCGGCTTTCCACTTCGAGCCAACAGGGCCTCAACCAATCCGTATCAAGTCATTGCAGAGGCAATGCCGAAAAGACAAAGGGGATATGTCAATGCCTTCTCTTGAAGCTGCAGACCGCAGCCGCCATGAGAAGACGAAACAGAGCAAACTTAAAAAGGAGCTGCCATGGCATCTCGATGGGACGAATGCGACCCCAAAGAGACTAAGCGGGAACAGATCCGGCAACTCCGGCGCTACTTGAAAGAACAGGTACTCCCGTTCAGTCCATTCTATCGCCGCTTATACCTCGAAAAACAAGTCCCCTCCTGGGACGTGCTTCGCGACCCTTCTGACTTGGCGCGATTCCCCTTCACCACCAAGAACGATCTACTGCCGTCCCCTGATGGCAATTCTGGGCCACGCGATTTCATTCTGCAGCCATCGGCTGAGTTGATCCGGGAAGCGCTTCCCCTTAGTGTCAAGCTCAAGTACTTAGCCCGCAAGCTGCGCCGCGGGCAAGAAGGCCTGCAGCAAGAACTCTTGCGTGAGTACAATCCAACTCAGATCTTCTTCACGACGGGCAGAAGCGCATCATCTATACCGTTCTTCTTGACGCCTTATGATCAGAAACTTCTGCGCGAGACGGGCCTTCGGATTGTCCGGACGCTCGGGCTGAAGCCCAAAGAAGACAAGGTCTTGAGCTTCTTCCCCTATGCTCCACACTTGGCTTTCTGGCAAGTTGCGGCCTGCGCAGAAGCCGGCGGCGTCATGACTCTAAACACGGGTGGTGGTCGCGCCATGGGCGGATCACGCATCTTGGAACTCATGCAACGAATGAACCCCACGGCTATCGTTGGCATGCCAGGATATGCCTATCACTTGCTGCGGACCGCTCATTCAAAAGGGATGAAGATCGACTCGATTAAGCGTGTGGCCCTGGGCGGCGAGGCCGTCTCGCCAACTTTGAAACGTAAAATCATCGACTTGTTAGGCGACATGGGCTCTGAAGATGTTCGAGTCGCCAGCGTTTTTGGTTTCACTGAAGCCCGGCAATGCTGGGCAGAATGTACCGGCGCGGAGAATACCGGATTTCACTTGTCGCCTGATCTCAGCATCATGGAGATCATCAACCCTGAAACGGGCGAACAGGTTCCTGACGGAGAAAGTGGAGAGTTGGTCTACACCACTCTTGCTGGTCGCGGCTCGACTCTCTTGCGTTATCGCACCGGTGATTTGATCGAAGGCGGCATCACTTGGGAACGATGCCCCGGATGTGGACGTCGGTTGCCACGCATGTCGAGCATCGTGCGACGAGTTTCGAATGTCAAGAATCTCGAGTTGTCCAAGGTCAAAGGGACCTATGTCAACTTCAACACCTTGTTTGAGGTCCTTGAGGGTGAACAAGGCATCGAAGAATGGCAAATCGTCATTAGCAAGGCCGACAACGATCCCTTCGAAGTTGACGAGCTGACTTTGCACGTAGCCGTCTCTGACGCCGGGAAGATCAACTCAATGCACGACCGTATTCAGCGCCGAGCCAAGGCCTGCGCCGAAATCCAATTCAATTCGATTGAAGTTCACAATCTAGACGAAATGCTTGAGCGCGTAGGTATGGAGCGTGAAACAAAAGAACAACGAGTGATCGACAACCGTCCAGATTCTCAGCCGATTCCTGAAGAGGTTAGAGAATGAACCAAAGCCGCCGAAGACCAAAAAAGGGTGGCACTACACTCATACTCGGCGGCGGCGGGGCACGTGGTTACGCTCACCTTGGAGTGCTCCAGGTCTTGGAACAGGCTGGCGTCCAGATTGACCGCATCGTCGGTGTCTCAATCGGCGCCTTCATCGGCGCACTCTATTGCGAATCACCAGACGCTCAGGCCATTACCACACGCGTCCACACCTACATCCACGACGACAAATTCAGACGTTACTACAACCGAATGTTGAAAGCCTCCCAAGGAGCTGGACATTCGATGGATGAGAACGACAGCGGTCTCACTGAATCAGCGCGGGCATGGGGTCGCATCGTCGGTCGAGTCCGTAGCTATTTGAGAGCGACTGTCGCATTTCACCGATTCGTTTCTCGACCAGGAATTTTGAGCAACCGGCCGATGGAAGATTGCTTAGAATCGGTCATGCAGAACTGTCTGATCGAGGACTTGCTCTTGCCATTGACAGTCGTCGCCGCAGATTTGAAAAGTGGCCAACGCGTCGATTTAGATGAAGGTCAGCTGTTCTCAGCCATTATTGGCAGCACGGCGTTGCCCGGCATCTTCCCACCCGTCCCTCGAGAAGGCGACCTCTTGTCCGATTACGGCGTGCTTTGCTCCATCCCTATGGAGTCGGCCGCTAAGCATGACCCGGACTTAGTCATTGCCGTCGATCTATCACCACCCCTCGACGTCAAGGAAGAATTCGAATCGGGCCTCGATGTCATCAATCGCATGGACTCAATCAGCTGCCAACTTCTGAACGGACGAGCCGCTGCCCAGGCCGACCTTGTCATTCGGCCACAAATTGACGGCGTGAGTTGGGCCGACTTCATGGACATGGACAAAATCGTCGAGCAGGGACGCAACAGTGCGCTTGCCATCTTGCCTGAGCTTCATTCTCTTCGCATGGGCATACGCAAATAGCGTGTCACACCTACTTTCCTTACATTTTTTGGTCCAGCCACGACGAAGACTCGTCAGTTTTTGTATCTTGCCGATCGACCGTTGCCTGAAGGCAAGGCACAGTTTTGAATTCAGAAAGGTGAGTTGATGCCAACGACGACTCTGAACGACACCACTACGCTCAAATTGGCGTGTGAGTCGGACGTCTATCACTTGCGGCTTGGCGGCAATGATAAGAGACCATTCATTCTGAGCCCGGCGTCATTGGGCGAACTCGAACTCGTTCTTGATTCCATCGAGGACAATCTTGCTTCAGCCAAAGGCCTGATCATTACGGGTTCCGGTGACGGTATTTTCTGCGCCGGCGCCGACCTTGATGTCTTCGCCCACATGGAATCAGTCGACCAGATCTCGCAATTGATCAAACGAGGCCAGAGTCTCTTTCATCGAATTGAGTCACTCCCGATCCCATCCATTGCTGCCATCGCTGGAACTGCTGTTGGCGGCGGCTTGGAATTGGCACTTGCCTGTCACCTACGATTGGCGAGCGACAGCCCAAAGACGAAGCTCGGGCTTCCTGAAGTGCGTCTTGGCATCTTGCCAGCTTGGGGCGGAACAACACGGTTGGTTGACACGATCGGCCTCAAGCAAGCATTGCCGCTCTTATTGAGTGGGCGACTCATATCTGGGCGCCAAGCCCACAAAATCGGCTTGGCTGCGGAGTGCTGCCCCGAGGACATCTTGCTCGACCGCGCCAAAGTCTGGATTCGCGAGCTCAATTCAGCGCGTACTCATGGCCATAGTGGTCGTCCCAAATTCCACAAAGTAGGTGTTTCTGACTATCTCCTTCACGAGGCCCCATTCGTGCGCAAGCTCGTACTCGACATGGCGGAGAAGAAGGTTCATGCCCAGACTCAAGGACACTACCCGGCTCCACTTGCCTTGATTTCGATCCTTAGGAAGTCAGCCAAGCTCAATCACGACGCACGATTCGGCTTAGAACACGATGGCGCGCTCAAGCTGGCGCAAGGTCGAGTAGCCAAGAACCTCATTTCGATCTTCCGTCGTAATCGAGACAAGGATCGAGGCGCGCCCTATAACATCGATTTAAGGAGAGAAGCTCCGATTCGCCGCGTGGCTGTTGTCGGTGCTGGTGTCATGGGAACTGGAATCGCAACAGCCCTTCTTTTGGCTGGCCAGAAAGTCGTCTTGCTTGATCCATTCCCGAGCTCACTAATCAAAGCGAGCAAGGCCGTTGATGCGGAGCTCGAAAAACGAGTCAAACGGCGGCGCTTAGAGCCTCACGCCGCTAAGAAGAAAAAAGACGGATTGCTTCTCACTGACGATTATCAAGACCTCAGCGGTTGTGATCTTATTATCGAGTCAGTTCCGGAGATCGCTGACCTAAAGCGCGAAGTCTTAGCCAACATAAGCGCAGCGGCTCATAAGAATGCGGTGATCTGCACCAACACTTCGAGCTTGAGCATCGAAGAACTGGGTGATGCCATCGATGACACGCAACAACTTTATGGACTTCACTTCTTCAATCCCGCGCCGAAAATGCCCTTGGTCGAGATTGTGCGCGGGACAAATGCACAAGAGACGACCATCGCTCGGTTGGCTCGATTCTGCCGCAAAATTGGCAAGACCCCAGTAGTCGTCAAAGATCGGCCGGCATTCGTCGTCAATCGAATCCTTGCCCCCTATCTTTTGGAAGCTCAACAACTTCTCATTGAAGGCGCCCCCTTAGCTGACATCGAAAAATCCGCTCGCGCCATGGGCTTACCGATGGGTCCTTTCGAACTCATGGATTCGGTGGGTTTAGACATCATCAAGCATGTCTGTGATTACCTATCCAGCTTTCCCGAATTCGAATGCGAGACTCCTGTTTTACTGGACAAAATGGTCAGTCGGGGCGAATTTGGTCGTAAGACAAACAAGGGGTTTTATCGCTGGCGAGGCCAGAAGAAGAAAGCCCGTTCGATGGCAGCGCTGCATCGTTTGGCTGGCGTGAAACCCGAGCTACAAGATTGGCCTCATCGGGTCATTATTGAAAGGCTGAGCCTCGCGTTGGAAAAAGAGGCCATTCGCATTCTTGATGAAGGTGTGGTGTCGAACCCAGATGATCTCGACTTGGCTTCCATTTTTGGCATGGGCTTTCCTCCCTTCACCGGTGGCATCGCCTCTTGGGTGTCAGAACGCAAGGAGCTCAACTAATGGTCCACTCACGTCAAGAACTCGTCATTGTTGATGGCATCAGAACGCCATTCGCTTCGGCTAATAAGGAATTGGCGAGCTTAGGCGCCGACGAACTTGGGTACCTCGCCGCTTCCCACTTGTTGGCACGACATCCAGACATTGCGGCGAAGATCGAAGAGGTCATATTCGGGTGCGTTGGCCCTGATGCTGCCGTCAGCAACATTGCGCGGGTCATCGCCTTGCGTGCGGGTATTTCTGAGAAGGTCCCGGCATTGACCGTGCAAAGAAATTGCGCCTCTGGGATGGAGGCCTTATCCCAGGTCTTTCACCGCGCTGATCGCAACGATGACTCGGCTTTCCTCATCGGCGGCACCGAGTCGATGAGCAACTACCCGTTCTGCTATTCCGACGAGATGAAGGCGCTGTTCAGCACTTTGGGTCGCTCGAAATCCATGACGGGAAAACTCAGTGCTTTGCTCACATTCAGACCACGTTTCTTGAAACCGCGAATCGCCCTGCTCGAAGGGCTTACCGATCCGATTTGTGGGCTTAGCATGGGCAAGACCGCTGAAAACTTGGCCCGCGAGTTTAGCATTAGCCGAGGAGCGCAGGATGCCTATAGCCTCAGGAGCCATCAAAGGGCCGCCGCCAGCGCCGAAGTGCTGCGCAAAGAATCATTCGTGACCGTGACCAATAACGCATCGGTGCGTGATGATACAGCTGTCCGCCCCAACCAAAATCGAGACGCTTTAGCCCGATTGCGCCCAGTTTTCACCAGAAGTTACGGCACAGTGACAGCTGGCAACTCCTGCGCCGTGACCGATGGGGCCGTAGCTCTGTTGGCCGCCAGCCCAAAACTCATGACCGAAAAGCACGAGGCCCTTGGCTATGTTCGCGACTGCGTGACCGTTGGCTTATCCCCTCAGAGGATGGGACTTGGGCCCGTATTTGCCATTTCGAAGCTGCTCGAACGCAATCAACTGCAACTGGGCGATATCGAATTATTTGAGATCAATGAGGCCTTCGCGGCTCAAGTGTTAGCCTGTCTCTCAGCGTCCAAGTCGAAGGACTTCTGCCAACGTGAATTGGGTCGTTCTTCGGCCATGGGCGAGATCCCTCTCGAACAACTCAACGTTAATGGCGGAGCGATAGCGCTTGGCCATCCCGTTGGAGCCAGTGGTGCACGGATCATCTTGACGCTCCTCAAAGAAATGAAAAGACGCGGAGCAAAGCGCGGAATCGCTGCTCTATGCGTCGGCGGCGGACAAGGCTCAGCCGTCTTATTGGAAAGAATGGAAGACAAATGACCGAGATTATTGCACCCGCCGTATTGGCCAGAATGCCCAAAGTTCTGCTTCACAATCATCTCGACGGCGGCTTGCGGCCCGCAACGATCATCGAATTGGCCGAGGGGTTAGGCGATGTCGAACTGGCAACGAGCAACCCAGATGAACTCTCCAAGTGGTTCTTCCGCGGCGCAAATAAGGGCAATCTTGGTGAGTATCTCGAAGGATTTGGAGTGACCTGCGGGGTCATGCAAGACGAGGAATCACTCGCCCGAGTCGCAACAGAGCTGCTTGAAGATCTTCACGCCGACGGTGTCGTCTACACCGAAGTTCGATTTGCTCCCCTCCTCCACACGAATAAGGGGCTGAACTACGAGCAGGTTATGAACGCCGTGATTCGCGGCCTGGAGGCCGGACAAGAGAAGACCGGAGTTCATTGGGGCATTATCGTCTGCGCTCTGAGGAACATGGAGCCGGCCTTATCCTTGGAAATGGCCGAGTTGGCAGTGGCCTTCCGAAACAAAGGGGCCGTCGGCTTCGATCTGGCTGGTGACGAGAACGGACACCCACCGAAAGCACATTTGGAGGCCTTCCAATACTGCAAACGCGAGAACTTCAATATCACGATTCATGCTGGTGAGGCCTTTGGCAAAGCGAGCATTTGGCAGGCTCTTCAATATTGCGGCGCCCACAGGATCGGTCATTGTACCCGACTGGTTGAAGACATGACCATTCTGGACGGCAAGGTCACTCACATGGGAACCTTGGCGACCTATATTCGAGATCATCGAATTCCCCTGGAGATCTGCCTTCAAAGCAACGTCCATACAGGCGCCGTCCCCAATATCGAATCTCACCCATTCAGACCCTATTTCGATGCCCATTTCCGTGTCACGCTCAATACCGACAATGGACTGATGTCAGACACAACAATGTCAGCGGAATTTGCCATCGCGAATGAGACTTTTGGGCTCAATGCCAGAGATCTGGAGAAGGTAACCGTCAATTCGATGAAAAGTGCCTTCGTCGACTTCGATCATCGCCTCACTCTCATCTACGATAAAATCAAAGCAGGATATCAGTCGATGCGCGATGAAGGCCTCATCTAAGATCGCCCATATGCTGTGAACTGGATCAGATCGAGCCTCAGCGGGGTTTTACCCCTCTGAGGCTCTTCTATGTTTCTGTTTTGCCTTTCTCGTTGTGAATGGCGAAAAAGCCCACACAATGCAGGGGAATCTCTGGCAAATTGGGCCAAAACGGAACGGAGTTAGGAATGCCACTTTCTTGCATCATATATGACCTGGACGGTACATTGGTCGACTCCGCCCCTGATATAGCCCTTGCCGTCAATAGCATCCGGGGTCACTACACCCTGGATGAGCTGACCGAGGCCCAAGTTCGTGACTTCATCGGTGATGGTGCCGAGAAGCTCGTCGAACGGGCTATTTTCGGCATGGTCGACGATTCCTCCCAAGCCACGTTCAACACCCTGCCACGCTCGATTGCCGAAGTTCACTCTCTCGTCACCGAGTTTCAGGATATCTACGAAGACAACCCAGTTGCCCAGACAACTGTGGCTACGGGGGCTGAAACGATCTTGAGCCACTGGCAAAACCAAGGTGTGTTCCAGATCTGCCTGACGAACAAGCCTCATGACATTGCCGTGCAAGTCCTCGAGCGCTTGAAATTGCTCCCCTACTTCGATCTCGTGGTCGGAGATGGAGCCCGGGACGACGACAACAAGATTCTGCCTCGTAAGCCGGATGTTGCTGTTCTTGACTTCGTCATCGATCAGGCTGGTTCGGATCGAAATGAGACAGTTCTTGTGGGTGACGGCAAACCGGACTTCGACGTGGCAAAAGCCGGAAAGATCCGCTGCATTGGCCTAACCTGCGGTTATACGGCCAGCGATGTTGTGATGAGTAAGATCGACCAGCCTGATATGTTGGCCCGATCGTTCATCGAGGCCGGCGAAATCCTCGAACGACTCAACCAATCGATCTAAAAACCTGATCATGGAGCAGGATCGTCTCGTTTAGATGACGATCTGCCCAACTCCAGTCGTGCCGAGCTTTCTTGTCAAAGATAAGCTGGTCACGGAAGGTATTGGCAATCCCAGCATATTCGAGGTACTCGTCGAGCTCGTAGCACCGATCGACGTTACCAACCACTTCAGAACCCGCCGTGCGCATATGAACCTTGAGGTCGCGCAAGAGTCGTAGGCGGTTGCCCGTCGCGTTTGTCACCCAGGTGATGGGATTGGCACGTTCCATCCGAGGAATATCCCAACCAGTCGGCCCGCAAAAATAAGGGGCACAAGTTTCTGACATCCAGAGCTTGCAGGCACGCCCAAACGGTTTAAGACGCGGGTCGATCTGACTAGGCCACATGAAGCTTCCGTCGTAGGAGCCAACCGATCCAAAGAGCGCTGGGTACTTCAAGCCAAGATACATCGAGCTGAATCCACCCATGCTGAAGCCGTCGAGTGCCGCATGCCGACGCCCGATGCGAACTGCAAAACGCGATTCGACAATGTCTTTGATCTCAAAGAAATGGCGCTCAAATCGCCCGTTGCCAACACCTCGATTCGATCCATCTGCCAACCAATCCAGTGGGACGCCTTGGGTCCGGCCCGAAGGCTCCATGAATCCAGGCAGAACGACGATCATCGGCTCAATTTTCCCAGACTCGATCAAACCATCGAGAATCCGTTTGAGCCCTTCACGACCATCCTGAGAGCCAGCCCATTCTCTTTCAGCCCCGCGAAACAGATAGAGGGTCGGATAGCCTCGGGTCGAAGTGCCGTAGTCGACTGGAAGGTAGACGCCAAAAGATCGTCGGCAACCGAGAATCGACCTGGGAATCGTGACCCACTCGAATCGGGAATTCCCGGTTTTCTCAGGGCGTCGAACGCGTTGCTTGCTTCGCATCACAGCATTCCAATCAGAGAGGTTTCAAGATGTCGACAAGCGGCGAGTTCGCAAGCACGTACCTTCGGTATTGTATATCCGGAAGAAGAGACAAACGTCTCGGTACTCTCCTGAGATCTTAGTCACTTTTCGGTTAATCACCCGAGAAAAAAGTGAGGCCTTTCACTGTCTGTTGGGGAATTAGGCACATCGATTCACAATTCATCGCTGCCACCGATCTTGCTCCTTAGTAAGTGGCGTGCAAGCCACCCTTTCCCATATTTCGCTCGGCCATTTATTCGTCTTACCTGGGTGAAAATGCAGTATTCCAGATGTGCTCCGCCTTAACCGATAAGGGGAATATCCCGCGTTGTGAGAGGAGTCCGGCATGAGCGAACAAATGGAATCAAATCGAGGTGGAGTCAAAGAGGTTGAAGAGTCTGCCCTCGTCCCGACTTACGTCGGAAGACAACCGATGTTCAATGAGAACCTTGAGACTCGTGCCTACGAGTTGCTCTATCGCAATAGCTGCGACAATTGGGCTGAGATCACTGACAGCGACTTAGCCACGGGCCAAACGTTCTGGAATACGTTCATCGAGCTCGGCCAAGATAACGTCGCTGAAACACAACGCGCCTATGTCAACGTGACGCCAACATTCTTGCGGTCAAATTGCATTCAGATCTTCCCAAAGGAGAAACTGGCACTGGAACTGAGTGCGGCCGATCTCACTGACTCCCAAGTCGTGGAGTTCATTCAATCTTTACGGAACAGCGGTTACCGCATCGTTCTCGATGGGCATGAGCCAGGTAATATCGACGACGAAATGTTGTCCAAGATTGATGAGATTAAGTTAGACGTTGCCGCCGGGCCGACAGAAGCCTGCAAGTTGATCGTCACGAAGGCTAATGAACTTGGCATCGTAACAATCGCTAAGCGCATTGAGACTTTCGACTGCTTCGAGGACTGCCGGCGTGCCGGCTTTAATCTCTTCCAAGGCCATTTTCTTTCGAAGCCCCAAATCGTCGTGGGTGGGCGAGTGCCTGCTGATGGCATCGCGCGCATGCGACTCTTGGCGGCAATCAACGACACCCAATCTGGGTTAGAGAAAATGCAAGACGCCATCTGCAATGATGTCGGATTGAGCTACAAACTGCTGCACTACGTCAATTCCGCGATGTTCGCATTCAGCAACAAAGTTGAATCGATCCAGCATGCCATCATGTTGCTGGGCATGAAGTGGATACGCACTTGGGCCAACTTGGTCATTCTCTCAGGGGTTTCAGATAAGCCATCCGCCATCTTCAATACCGCAGTCATCCGTGGTCGTATGTGCGAGCTCTTGTCTCGCGAAACGGAAGAGAAGAACCCAGATTCGTTCTTCACGATTGGGTTGTTCTCGACTCTCGAGTGTCTCTTTGATCGCCCGATGGATGAGATTTTGGAAGAGTTGCCAATCGCTCAAAATCTCAAAGATGCCTTGATGACTCACGAGGGGATCATGGGCGAAGCGCTCAAATGCACCATCAACTATGAACAGTCCGCTTGGCATGAAGTGGGCTTTCAAGGGATGGATTCGGGTGCCATCCGAGACACCTACGTATCAGCGCTTCAGTGGGCCGCAGAGTTGCGCGGCAGCATGTCGTAAGAGCCAACGACAACAAGAAAACAAGAACGGGCTGCCAGAAATCCTGGCAGTCCGTTTCTCTTAGGACTCAACGAAGACACACACTTCAAGATCGTCTACTTGGTGCCGAAGACGCGCCCATAACGGTAATACACCTCCAAGCACATGGTCATGAGTGCGGTTGAGTACACTCGGCCACCAGCCTCGCCCCATGCACCCCGTGGATCCCACGACCCCGAAGCGACCCCATCGACCCGCTGGCGATCGATCACGGCGTCTTTGAGCGCAACATTCCACTTTTTCCAAGCTTGACCACCCACCTGATACATGGCCAGAGTGCCGTAGTACCAGTAGTACATATCAATGGAACCTCGGGATTGATCCCAAACGGGCATCTTCTTCAGCAGCAGGTTCTCGGTCGCGAGTTTGATCTCTTTACTGTTGCTAGGGTCTTCGCCCATGAAGATGCGACTACAGATCCCAACAGCGGTCATCGACTCAGACTCTTCAGCTGGAAACTCCTCGGTCTTGCCCGCTTCGCGTACAGTCGGTTCGCCAGCCCTCACATAGCCAACCCGTCCGGATTCTTCATCAGTCATTTCAACGATGTAGTCTGTCGCCCATGCCATTCTCCGCTCGTCGAATGGCAACTTTGCACTTTTCGCCGCCTTCATGACCATGACCATCCAACCGGTGACACTGACATCGTTCTGTCCTGTTGCCACGCCATAGCGCCATGCCTTGTAAGGATTCTGCATCGACATGCAGAAGGCCAAGCCCTTTTCAGCTGACGCTTTGAGTGACGGGATACGACTCATGTCATACGCCTCGATCATAGCCAAGGTGGCGATGGCTTGGTTGTATGCCATCTTACTGCCGCTGCTCTCGCCATAGCAGCCTTCGGCATCCTGACTCTTCATCAACCAACGCACTGCTCGTGCAACGTTCCGGCGATACTCGCCGACCTTCGGGGACTCACCTGCTCCCAAGAAAGCCAAGAGCGAGAGGCCGGTCACGCCAGTATCAAACAGGGCGCCACCCTTACTTCCTTGTAAGCAGGTGCACCCTCCTGTGGCGCAGCAGAAACCATCGGCGTCCCAAGAACCATTGGGAGACTGGTGACGAGACAACCACTCAAGGCCACGCATCACGCAAACGTCGGCAGCTTTGGGGCGCCCACCGCCCTTGATTCTGCCATTCCGTCCGCCTGCTCCACTGCCGCCGCCAACGCCACCACCGAGACCAATCGCATCACTGTTACTGGTGCTGGTCAACCTGGCTGGTGCCTCGAATTCTGATTCTCCGAAAGTCTCTTCCATGTCACTGTTATCAGGGGTCTCGTTCACAACTTCCTGAGTGACTTCAGGGAGATCTTCAACTGGAACTTCAGTCGGTACAGGATCGTCTTCTGGTGGATCAACCTCTGGAACATCCTCTTCTGTTTCGTCAACATAATCGGCTCCGATTTCAGCCATCTCATCTGGCTCAAGGTCGATCTGCGGACTCATGAAGAGCATCATCAGCACCACAAGCGCGGCATGAAAAGCCCCGGAAATCAGAATCCAGGGTGTTCTTTGCAGCTGCTCGAGAAGCACCTCGTTGAAATCTTGATGTACGGACGGGTAGCGCAAATTGTCAGCTGACATGAGAACCTCCTTCAGTTGTAAGTGAGACGCCTGTCCGTCGAGTCGAGTGCCTCGAACGACAAGGGATGATTTTCGCCAGCCCCCGGGTTGGTTGACAAAATAGAAAACGGCGAGGGTGCTCAGCGGTTCACTCCAATTAGATTCTGCGTCCTCGAACCAAGGAAATTCGCCCCAACCTGGGGCAATCCCGCCCATTCATCGACACTCTGGACAACAAAGCCATGACACGACCTGATGGATCCGCTATACCTGAGTTATGAGATTCATGAGTATCAATCGACTGTCATTGGCCATCGCCCTCCTCGTCCTGCTGCCAACGATGAGCCATGCTCAAACTTTGGCCGTTGCCGGAGAGCGCATGCCAGAGTTTCGGTTTCGCAAAGTCGTGATGAATGGAGATGGTCACGTATCACGTAACCACTTCGTTGGACGACCCGTTCTTATCGAGATGTGGGGCTACCGCTGAGGGCCTTGCCTCGGGCATGCGGTGCCGCATGCCATTAAGATCGACAAGAAGTATCGTAAGAAAGGACTCACTGTTGTCCTGACTCACGTGCAAGAAGAGACCGTCGACTTGGCCGCCTTCATGATGAAGCGCTTTCCAACGAATACAGCCATGGTCACGGCCGACAATCCTCTCGTGATTGGCAAGTCTGACGCATTGAAGTTGCCGATGGCAGCCCTCGTTGGAGTCGACGGCAAGATCATCGCCGTCGGTCATCGCAACGAAGTCGGCAAGCTCATCGATAAGCGCATTCCTATCGAACTCAAGAAACTGCAGACCGGATGGGGAGCCGCTCCCGAGATCGCATCGGCACGAGCACTCATGCATGGCAAGGGTTTACTCTTTGACGCCAAGAAGATTCTCGAGACTTACCAGCCAAGTACCGAGGAAGTCAAAGCCGACCTAGAGTTGGCCAAGAAAGAACTGAAGCTTCGCTTTAAAGCTGACGTCGCTTCGATCAAATATATGATGGCGACTGGCAGCTGGATCGAAGCTAAAAAGAACCTCGAAGCCCTCACCAAGGGCTGCAAAGGGGAACCAACTTGGGAAGCGACTTGCGCTGCATTCAAAGCCAAGTTCGACGACTACGTTGGTAAGAACGAACTCAAGCTCGACAAGGCCGTCACCAAGCTCATCATTGCTTCACAAAAAGGCGTGAAAGATGGCATGGACCTGAAGATGAGGAAAGTCGTGGGCAAGATGACAGGGCTCAAGGTTTCTAAACGTGCCATGTGGTATGCCAACGTCTGGAGCCGGATGAAGTAATTCTCACACCACGGTGAATGTAGAATCAATCAAAAGGACGCCGCCATGGCGTCCTTTTTCATTTCTTAGACGATGTCGAAATCACCGAGGGTGTAATACCACTCGTTCATGAGGTCACGTTCGGTGACGAACTCGGGGGCATAGGTGTGCGACACGAGGCGAAATTGCGTCTGCAAGAGATTGTAGCCGACGTCCTCAAAAGTCCGCGACTCTGGGGCATTGTGATTGAGGAAGCACTTCACGCTCTTCATGCCGCTACGTCGGGCAGCTTCTTCACAAACTTTGATCATCGCTTCGGCTGCACCCACGCGGTCTAAATCAACCAACCAATCAGCGATGACAAAGTCGGGCTGATCTAACCAGCCAACTCGACAGACGGCCGAGGCCGCAAGCGCCCCATCGCTCGGGTCTCTGAGCTCGAGCGTGAGGTAGTCAAAATGAGGATTCTGGACGTAGCGCCATTCCCAGAATTCTTTGTTCCGCCACGTGATGATTCGGTGCTTGTCTTTGACGCGGGCCCAAAGATGGTCATGATCATGAGCCAGCTCGGTGGTCATGGACACCTCATAAGTATTGCCCAGGCCCTTGATGGTGGAAGGAACTTCCTCACTGGCGTCGTCAGGGTTCACTTCTTTGTGATGGACATAGGCCTTGGTCATCGGCACGTAGTAGCAAGTCTGCGACCCGAGCCGATAAGCGAGAGGATTCGGCAATCCCATCTGGATGCACTCGTCTTGCAAGTGTCCGTGCTTATAGGAGTGGTTCAACAAGGTGAGGGCGAAGAGCCCCTTCTTCTTCAAGCCGGAACGGCATTGAGGATGGACCATTGAGTCGACGATCTGTGAGAAAAGAACATCGCGGTCGAAGATCTTGCCCTTCGTTAAGATGCCGGTGTATTGACTCACAATTGTGCCGTCGGCCAACTTGCCGACGTAGATGTGCATGCCATTCGGATTGTCACGAAACTCCCAATTCCATTGGTCGAGAGTTCGATCAACCTTGAAGACCGTCTTGAACAACTCGAGGATGCCGTGCTCGTCCCCTTCCTCATAGGGAACAATTGTGACTTCGCCCAATTTCGTATCGAGCCGATCGAGAGGTTTCTCGGTCTTCACGATGAACTTGACTGCTGATCTACGTTTGTGCTTTGAATCGCTCATGCCGGTGCACCTTTTGTCATGAAGGGGTATGCACTTCTATTATCGGTGCATTCCCGGTTCTTCCACGCGAATAAAAACTCAATGGCCGTGGCTATGACTTTCTTCTTCGTTTCCGATCATGATGCCACCACTGCTGGCGACGAATCGAGCATGGAAGATGGCGTTCAAGTAGAGACGCTCCGATCCACGCCAATAAGCACGGAAGTTCATGTCATCGGCAAAACGAACGATGACACCTGATCCCATCCGGTCAACGCTGGCGGCCACCGTTTCAGCCAACTTGCCCTGAGCAGCGGGGCCAGCAAAACCACTCATCAGAGGTTTCTTCGCATAGCGAATCGGATTGTTGTGGGACGCTTTGGATTCCAGCATCACGGTTGTGCCTTTACGCCAGAGCGAGATTTTCTTGTGTTTGAATCCCCATCCGAGAGGATGGGTCACATCGAGTGTTGCGTTGAAGATAGCTCCACTGAGTCGGCGTAGGGCCGAGCGCTTATTGCGATCGGCGTAGTTCGATCCGGGAGAGGTTTTCACCGAGGCTAAGGACGAATTTTTCGGCTTGGCCTTGGCCTTCGGTTTAGTCAAGCCCAGGAGTTTCTCACCGGCCCAATGAGCCGCGTTGCGCTGCGTGATGAGGATGCCGCCCCGCGAGATCCACTTCTTCAGATCATCAACTTTGTGGCTTAAGGCACCTTCCGCTCCAGAGACCGCAAGAATATGGGTGTAACCGGCTAAGTTTAGTTTTTCGAAACGATCTGCCTCGATCAACGATGCTTGGGCGCCCAAACGGGCATCCAAGAGATGCCAAACTTCACCAGCTTCATAAGACGAAGTTGAGCCGTCGACGATGATCAGAGCATTGGTGGCTTTCATGGTGCCGATGCTCGGGCTGCCAAGATCAGCGCCCTCTTTTGTCAGCCCAGTAGCAACCGCGAAGACCTCCACACCCGCTGCTGCGGCTTCAGACTCGACGATGGTTTTCACTTGGGTCATCTCAAGTGTCTGCATGCCACGCGGAATGAGAATGCTACCTCGGTCGAATTTCTTGGCATCGCCGGAACCACAAAGTTCGACCTGCAAAGGTGAACCAACCACGAGTGCTTTGATGTCTTGGTCAAGCAATTGATTCAAGAGTCTGGCCGACTCAAAGGAATCCCAATGGAACATCCAGGCGTAAGGAGCCTTGCCACTCTCAGGCGCATTCAGAATGCCGCCCCATGGTTTCGCCCAGCCCATCGCCGCTGTGCCAACCATTTCTTTTTTAAGCTCTCGGCCATTCAGCCGCGCCACATCGAGATCGAATGCGGCGAACATGTTCCAGGCAGAGACGTCGTAGAAGGTGGAGTCGTTAAAAGTCGTTCGAATCTCGAACATCGACTTGAGCAGGCGGTACTGGCGTTGATTGCCAACAACGATGAAGGCCTTGCCCTTCTCGTACTTGGTGCCGTCTTTTGCGAAGTCCTCCGCCAAGGTATGAACTTCAATCTGATGCTTGG
>JBLINQ010000007.1:0-69827 GCA_047639315.1 Planctomycetota bacterium | reverse complement strand
CTAGGCGCGTGCCTCGCCGATTTCATCCTGGAGCATTCCATGCGTCCTCAAAGACTCCGAACGTTCGCCACTTCAATGGTGGTGCTTGCCCTCACGTCGTCATTTGCGATGGCACAGTTTACTCTCTATGACAACATCAATGGGGCATTGCCTGATCGCCAATTTGGGCGCTCGGTCAGTGACGCGGGCGATGTCAACGGAGATGGTTTTGATGATTTCTTGGTTGGCGATTTCGGGGCATTCCCTGCGATCGGGGCCGCTCGAATCCTCTCGGGAGTTGATGGGTCGGTGATCCGTGCATTCACTGGCACCGCAGCTCAGGACGAGTTCGGTGCCGCCCTTGCTGGCGCTGGTGATGTCAATGGTGACGGCATTCCCGATGTGATCATCGGGATTCCTGGAGCGGATAGCAATGGCTCGAACGCCGGCAGTGCCCAGGTTTTCTCTGGTGCTGATGGCAGCTTGCTTCATTCTTGGAACGGTGGTGGCCCGAATGCCTCTTTCGGTGACGCTGTTGATGGACTTGGCGATGTGAATGGCGACGGATTTGACGACGTGATCGTCGGCGCCCCGAGGACTCAACTAGGCGGTGGCCCAGGTGCGCCCATTTTTGGCAGTGCCCAGGTCTTTTCCGGAATTGACGGCTCGATGCTCTTTAGTTTCCTTGGTGCCGCCAACGGATCTTTTCTGGGTGCAGCCGTGAGTACGGCAGGTGATATCAATGCCGATGGAATCAAGGATTTCCTGATCGGATCACCGGGCACTCCTATGGGAGGCGGCGTTGTCGGAATTGCAGAAGTATACTCGGGTGCCGATGGCTCTCTTCTTCGCACTCACCTGGGCGGCTCGCCTTTCTTCGCATTCGGCGCTTCTGTTGATGGAGCCAATGACGTCAATCGGGATGGCTTCGATGATGTCATCGTTGGCTCGCCAAGAGAGAATCCAAATGGACCACGTTCGGGAAGTGTCCGTGTCTTCTCTGGAATTGACGGCACGCTACTTCACCGTTTTGATGGCGATTCAGCCGACGATGAGTTTGGCTTTTCTGTAAGCGGCCTTGGCGATGCCAATGGCGACGGCTTTGCAGATATTCTGGTAGGCGCTCCCTTTGACAGCAATAACGCGATTCAAGGTGGCCGGGCTTTCGTCTTCTCCGGTCGGAATGGCAATACCATGGTGACGGCCGCGACCCTCGGTGCGGGGGATGCCCTTGGCTTCTCGGTTTCCGGCGCTGGTGATGTCAATGGCGATGGTTTCAAAGACATCGTTGTTGGCGTTCCTGGCCGGGATGTTGGCAATCCAAGCTTGCCAGGATTCGCTCCCAACGCAGGCCGGGTCCGAGTCTTCGCGGCGACGACACGCCCAATCCTTCACTACACTTCGGAGGGTGACTTCCCCAAACTACGCTTGGACTGGACCCCAGATGGCGGACCGTTCTCGCTGACTGGGTCTTTGACTTGCAGCGGCGCGTCACCTGGTGCTTTTGGTATTGCTGGGGTAAGCCTGGCGCCAGCCGATCTCTCGATCTTTGGCTTCCCACTCTTGATCGCCGTAGACCCCTTAAACTTGATCTTCTCAATGAACTTCGGCTTTGACATTTTAGGAGAACTTCAAGTGCCTAATCTCAGTCGTCAAGAGCCTGGGATTGCCGGCGCGCTCCTCTACTTGCAGTTCTATGAGACCTTCCCAAGTCCAGCGAGCTCTAATGGTGTGAGGATGCTTGTCGCCCCATAGGAAACTTCTGTCTGACATCAGGATGAGTGCGATGGTAGGATCGAAGACCTTGTGAAGAATCATATTCATCAGGTGGTCGTTAACGATGCTGTCATTGCGCTCAATTCTCATTATTCTCTTTCTCTCATCGCAACAGGCTCTTGCCTCTCAGCCCCAAGCTCAAGAGTCACTGAACGAAGCGCCTCATCTCTTCATCCAGAACAATGGCAGCGTCTTAGCCAAGTGGATTGACCAGGGAGAAGTTCAATCACAGGCGTTTGCCAAGGGTAAACCGATTGTGCTTCCCCAATTCCAAGAGCTATTGGGAAAGAAGCTACTTCTTCAAACCCATAAACCATCCCCGGCAATCTGGAAGATGCCAAAGAAGCTCTTTGCCATCTCCGATGTTGAGGGCGAGTACGAGCGCGTTCTCCGGTTTCTGAAAACCAACCACATTGTCGACAAGAAGGGGCGTTGGGCCTACGGCAAAGGACACCTCGTTTGCATTGGTGACTTTGTTGATCGTGGCTTACAAGTGACCGAGGTCCTCTTGTTCTTTCACCGCCTTGATCGTGAAGCTCTGCAGGCCGGTGGCCGCGTTCACTTTCTCATTGGTAATCACGAAGCCATGGTGATGGGCGGGGACGTCCGCTACACCGCGCCCAAATACAAAGAGTCAGCCGCGAAATTTGGCATTGAGATCAAGGATCTTCTTGGGCCGGACACCGAGATTGGCAGGTGGCTCAGAACCCGCAACTCGCTGATCAGAATTGGTGAGTTTGTTTTTGTCCATGCTGGTGTTTCTCCTCAGGTCGCGAGTAAGAAAGTTGACTACCAGAGTGTGAATTGGGCGATTCAGCAGGTGCTGGGCCAGCGACGCAAAGACATTCAGAAGAAGTACGCTGCAGAACTTACTTGGGGACGTACTGGGCCGCTTTGGTATCGAGGCTATTTTGACAAGCACGCCGAAAAGTACGGCCCGACACCTGATTCCAAAGCCGTCGATCAGATCCTCAAGAACTTAGGTGGTAAGACCATCGTTATTGGCCATACGAAGGTCTCAGAAATCAAAGAGATCTACTCTGATCGTCGTGTCATTGATATCGACACGACTTGGACCAAAGACAAGAAAGCCGCTGGCCTACTTATTGATAAGGACGGCATCAAAACCGTCGACATGTTCGGCAAGCAAACAAAATTCTAAAGGCAGCTCCGAAGGCGGGGAAGCGAAGAAGAAGCAAAGGGCAAAAAGTATGGGACAGGATTCGAATTTGAATTGGTTATGGCCAGCCTGCCTCTTAACGGGCATCAATGCCGTTGTCCTTATCGTTCTGGTCTTTTCTATCTCAGACGACGGAAGTGAAAACAGCGCCATTGATGGTGTCGGCCACTCCGACGCACTTCTCGCTCTTACTAAAGCAGTTGACCGTTTGGCTGAGAATGGCGGTCAAGAAGAGCCTTATGGCGGAGCGCCAAGGCGGGCTGCTGACAGTAGCGCGATGAGCAACCGCCAACAGGTTGACTTGAACGAGTCGCTTAAGGAACTCGCCGAAGCTGTGGCAGAATTGTCGCGTGCAAGTTCTAAGAGTGTCAATTCTGATCGACAAGTCGTGGCCTCACCTCCCTTCGCTGATGCGGCTGTCGCTCAGAAAAACCTTGCAGCTATTGCGGCCCTCGACAAGGAATTGTTTCGTCGCAAACATCACATGTGGACCCGCGACAAACTGCTCTCAGAGTATGGCAATCCTACCGAAATGAGCATTGGGCAAACTGGCGGGCTTTATGTCTTTTATATCGAAGAGAGCACTGGAGCGAAGTTCCAATTCGGATTGCATGACGGTCTGGTTATCTACACTCACGTCAGCAAGCGATGATCAGGGCATTTCTCGAATCAGGGAACAGTGACAAGAACGTATCGTCTTTCTAATGAGAGGGGATGGCATGAGTTCAGAAGAAGAGAAGGCCCAGCAGAAAAGTAAATATGTGATCGGTTCGCTCTTTGTCGTGCTGATTCTGTCTCTCTGTGTGATTGGGGTGCTCGTTAATGACGATGACCTCCACGAAGACTCTCTCATTTCTACCTTCGATTCGATTGATACGAGCCCAGAGTCTTCCGCATCGGATCTCGCTATCATCCCCGAGCACAGCTACTCGGGCCGGATCAATCGAGTGCGTTCAAAGAAATCCGAACCACGTGTCAAATCACCCCCGAAGCACAATAAGGCGGCTCCCAAAAAGACAAGCCCCAAAAAAGAAGAGGACGGACCCCTCCTGATCGATCAAAAAGGGAGCCTCCATGTGCAACTCTTTCTTGATCGAAGGACTCATCGCCGTATCGAACGGATGAAGAGGCTAAAGAAATTTACTGTACGCATAGAACCCGTGAGTGGGATTGATCCGGCTTTTCACGTGCGTCGAACAGTCGTAGATCCGGAGACTCTCTCGGCCACGTTCGAAAGCGTCAAAGCCGTTACCTGGTTGGTCATTATCGGTGGTATCAGAGCCGGGCTCGTCCGTGTGGAGCCCAATAAGAGGGCTCATTTTGTTTTCGATACGGACAACCCGAGTGACTATGTCCGTCTGGGGATGATTCTTGTTGTCGATGCTGTTGAAGAGCCAGTCCAGGGCGCTGAGATTCTCTGGATATCGACTCGATCCAAAGACCCGGTCCATGAAGCAGTTCTTGTTGGGAAGACAGATGTCCATGGCATGTTGCCTGTGCTTGACTCCCAGAGTGGTGTTTTCTTGGCGCGTAAGGGGGATGTGCCTCCGATTTTGTGCAAGCCCAATCCGGGCGTTGCTCGGCGTCAAAATATGATGGGAGGAAACATCGTCGTTGCCAAACTTGAAGACCAAGGACTCACAGAACTCTTGGGTAAGATCATTAGTGATCGAACTGGACGAGGCATCGAAGGTGCTTTTATTGAAGTGCTCGGCGGTAGCAACGTCTTTGCTCGACTCAGGAAGCGGCAGGGAAGTTTGCTCAGCTACCGGCGTGGTGCAAGAAGCGGCAAAATTTCTAAGTATCCGATTGAGAATGGCGTCAGTACTTATTCGCGTGCCGGAGGGTCTTTTCGCCTACGGGGTGTGCGTCCAGGATCCAATGTCGTAGTCGTGAGGCATCCGTCCCTTGCTTCGCCAGAGCCGAGGCGACTGAACGTGAAGAAAAGTGACAACAAAGGGCTCAGCTTTACTATGAAGGCTGGATCCTACGCCAAAGGACGAGTCAAGGTGCTTGGGGCAGGGCGTTCACAAGCTGGAACCTATGTGGTCGGCACGCACAATAAAGCCGTCTATCGCCAGCGAGTTGCTCGGGATGGCTCGTATGAATCGAGGGGCCATTCGCAATGGCAGTTTGTCATCGGCCCTGCCCTCAAGCCATATTCCACTCAATTCTTTGAGCTAAAGAACGTCGTCGCTCCCGAAGCGAACAAAGAATCTCGCTGTGATTTTGAAGTGTTGACCCGCTAACGTCATTCGCCAGGTCAATACTTGCCATGACCATCAAAAGAAAAACTGCGGCGCCCAGTTTTGAACTCCCACTCTCGCTTGAACTCCGTCGCATTGAGGGTCCACGTGGCGACAGCCAAATACCTCTGATTGGGTTTCAGTGGTTTCTTGGCAATGAAGTGAACGAGGAAGTTGTTCATCTTCAAGACATGGTCGTAGGTACCGCCTCCGCTGCCTTCGAGGGTGTTTCCGGGACCGTAGTTATAGCCCGCCACTTTTCTCCGCTTGTTTTGCCGGAGCGCGAAGAGTTGCAACTTGGCACTTCCCACATCTGAAAGGAATTCGAGGTTGATGGAGACGGGGTATCCCAATTTCCCTTTATCCAAGCCGTCGGGAATTGGCCTCGGAATCTCCAAGTCTCGAAATTCCGTCGGGACATCAAGCTGACCCTGAGCTGGATAAACGAGTGGATATGCCACGCCGTAGCTCGGCCCTTTGGCGATACTCATGGCTATGACTGTGATCGCATCATTTCTGTCGTCAAACACGCGCCCAGAGTAAGTGCCCATGCCAATGCGGCTTTGTGTCGGCACTAAGACCCCTCGCCTTTGGTAGACGCCGTCGAGATTGATGACTGCAGCCAATCCTGGCTTCTCCGTGAGCCCAAAGTGGCAACCAGTCTTGGCAATGCGATCTCCGGCTTCTGTGTAATAGCGATTCTTCGGGTCTTCTTTTTGACGACCTTGTCCTGAACCCCAATTAAAGGAATCGTATTTCGCATGCAGGGCGCATCCCTTAGAAGCCTCCGCGTCCACGGATACGCACCTTAACCCACAAATTTGGCGGTAGTAATTGAGCGCCGCCAGCCCCTCTGAAATCATCTTGGACTGGTGTGGAGTCAGAGGCGTCGCAATCACCTTGTTGGCCTTGGCGCTGACCTGGATGCCGAGACCAAAGAACCAAACCTCCCCATGAAAGGGGGCGACTGTGCGTGAGTGGGCTTGAAGGACTCCATCAGCACCTTCGGCATCCAGCTTCCCGTTTAGATTGGCATCGAGAACAAAGGCCCGTTGTTTGCCGTGCTTGAGAGCCCACCCGCTGGCGCTTACCACCTTGGCCACTTGACCATCGAAGATC
Organism: Planctomycetota bacterium; assembly: GCA_047639315.1. Lineage (GTDB taxonomy): Bacteria > Planctomycetota > DRQF01 > S139-23. Next base: position 63,527 of record JBLINQ010000007.1, on the reverse strand, counting down.
ACGTCCACGAAGTAATTGGACTTCTTGCCACCATTCATTCTGGCTAGTTTGACACGGTGCCGTCCGATGGCGACTTTCTTGAGTTTCGTTGTTTGATCGAATATTTCACACTCACCATCCGTGATCACGACTTTGACTTCTGCGCCTAAGATCGTTTTCTTGTGATTTTTGAACGCTCGAACGAGATGATTGGGGATGTTGGAAAATTCGGGAGTCAGTTTGCCAATCGACGTAAGTGGTATCGATCTCTGCCCCTGAAGAGGGGTGATCGTGGTTAGGAGCGCTAGGACAATGGTAAAGCCGGTGAGTCGCATATGTGTATGGGCCTGATCTGCCAAATCTTGAGACATAAGTGAGGCCAAGAAATCCTACACCGAAGGTGTGTCTCAATCGGAGTGCCAATCGGAATAATTCGTCGGCGATGACGTCCAAGGCACCTCTGTCCAAGCCGGGGAATTTTGACCGATTCCTAATCCTTGTCACCGCTCGAATTCAGATCCGATAGTATGAGAATTAAGACGTCGCCGAATCTATGCGGTGACCTGTTGGGAGGATGCCATGAGATTTCACGTTTTCGGCTTCTTGTGTTTGTTCTCACTCATCTGGGCCTGTCCCGTATTCGCTCAAAAGGCGAGCACGGTGCCAAAGGAAGAGCCGTCATCAAAAGCGCCAAAAGGAGAAGTGCTGGAGGGGACCTCCAGCGCCGGCAAGGCGTACTGGTATCGGCTACCAAAGTCGATTCCCAAAGGCGGTGTCAACTTGGTCTTCATGTTTCACGGCACAGGGCTCACCTACCCTTGGGCATTCTGGAACTACCCGATCGCCTCTGGCCAGTTTCGAGGAGACGACATCGTCGTCGCACCAGAGGGGATGACACCGGGAAGAGGCAAGTCCTTCAACTTCTCCCAAGGCGCAGCTGACGAGGATCAGATCGTTGCACTCATCAAGCGCTTTCGCGGTAAGTTCAAGATCAAGAGGGTTTACCTCTATGGTCATAGCCAAGGGGCCTTCTTCACCTACTGGTTTGCCGGTCAGCAGCCCCAGCTGGTTGACGGCTTCGTTGCTCATGCCGGCAATGTCCTCGGCAACGTCAAGCATGGAGCCTTCGCCAAGAAGAGCATGGCTGTCGGAATCTTGCATGGTCGTGCCGATGCTGTCGTCACGGTCGAATGTGCCACGCGGACAGCGAAGATCTATCGTGACTTAGGCTATGCCCAGGTCAAATTAGAGATCGTTGAAGGTCTCACCGCACGGAGTGGGCATTGGCCCTTGCCAATCCAGGTGGCGGCGATGTTCGATTGGCTTGATAACGCGACGACGTCAAGTGCCGCGTCGGCGATGATTGGCTTTGCCGAAGAGCGAGCCAAGAAAAAGCCATCGGTGGCGACCTTGGTTCTCCTGCTGAAGCAAAGTGAGCGCCTCTTCAAAAAGCACAAAGGGAGCGACAAGAAGAAAGTTAGCGAGGAAATTGTGTCTGCTCGTCAGTTCGTTGATGAGTTGAGCGCAAAAGTCGTTGGTCTTTGTGATGAGCATGCCGTCGATCCAAAACGCAAGACCGATCAACTCGGTCACGCTCTTTTCCGTCAAGGGCATGGCCTTCTCGGCGGACACCGAGCCTGGGAGAAGGGCATCGGTGCCAAACGACTCAGTGCCGGCAAGAAAGCCGAGAAGAAGATTCAGAAGGCGAGAAAAATTGTGCTTGCCAAGTGGAACAAAAAAAGCCGCGCGGTTGCCGAAAAGACCTTAATGACTTGCCAGTACGGCACGAGTTACCTCGACCTTGTTCATGCCGTGAACCAAGCCCTCACCTCGCATAGCGCCGGGCTTTCGCCAGACAAACTAAAGGCACTGAAAGAACGGCTTCAAGAGTCGTTGGCTCATGAGAAGAACGCTCGGGAACTACTCTCTGGGTTGGTTAACAAGCCAGGCAAGACCGAGAAGTGAGACCTACCCGCGCTCGACCGGCAGTTGGACATTCAATTCGAAATGCTCAAAGCCATGTGCGAATGGCCGACCGATCCATGATTCGAAGCATGGTTGCGCTGACGGGACATAGCCGCTGGTAGGGAGCCAAGTGCCATAGAGCCAATCCAAGGCCCGTTGCTCCAGCTCAATCGACCCCTTCATCTCAACTTCAGCGACGAGCATGGCCGGGAATTGGAGCTTCCCGATTTCACCTTCGGGGGTGACATCCGTAACCTCAAGGCCGACGTCGTAACGACAGTCTTTGTGAGCGACGATCTGCGGGTCATCCCACATGTATCCCAGCCAATTACCATCGGCGAGTTTACGGGCCTCGGCCCAAAACATGAGTCTCTCGACAGCTCCTGTCACGATTCCGTTTCGGTACGGATCCAGTGACCGAATGTAGGCCACTGTGCGCTCCGGGAGTTCGCGCATGCGAATGACAAAGTTGTCCGGATTCTCCCCAGGTGGCAACCGTTCCAGGCGAAGCCCGTCAGTAAACTCTGAACTGGAGTTGTTGATCTCTTCGTGCCGCTGTTCTCTCAATCCGGCGATATCGAATCGACTTGGCGGCACTCCGTATTGCTGTTTGAAAACACGAGAGAAATTTGACGACGACCCAAGACCACACGTTAACGCCACCTGGGTCATCGACTTGTTCTTGTCAAAGGACATGATTCTTATAGCGCGCTCCAAGCGCACTCGGGTGATGAAGTCAGAGAGGGTCTCTCCCAGAAGTGCCTTAAAAACACGATGAAAATGAAACGGAGAGAAGCATGCAACCTTGGCGATGTCGTCGAGCTTGAGCGGGGCTTGAAGGTTCTCGAGGATGAAATCGATAGCCCAGTTGACGCGAAGAACGTAATCTGGCGGCGAGACGGGTGTATTCTCTGGCAACGACGGCATTGACGCCAACCTCCTTGGAGTTCAGGGCCGCTTCTCTGCCAACGAAGAGGGCCTTTGCGCAAATCGCAAGATCTGGCAAGTAGATTAAAATCGCATGCCCTAAAATACAAGGAAGAGCTCGATGAGCACCAATCATAGTCCATAGATCCGCAGCCAAGGATATGAGTTCTTGTCGTCAGAATAGGTTGATGTGAAGCATCAAATGATAGGAGCATCTCAGATGCAAAGACTTGCAGTATTGTTGTTTATTGGCCTCATGACCTTTTCCGCCTGCAGTAGCGCAGATGTACGCAAGAGCGACAAGACCCCGGAAAAAGCCAAGACTGGAACGATGGAATTGGGAACTTTCTCAAATAGCCTGGCGGTGAAGGACATTGCAGCATCGAGGGCATTCTATGAGAAATTGGGCTTCGAGGAGGTCGGCGGAGTGCAGGCACAAAACTGGGTGGTTCTCCAGAACGGCACAACCACGATCGGTTTGTTCCAAGGTATGTTTCCCAACAACATCATGACCTTCAATCCAGGCTGGGACCACAAGAAGCAGACACCAGAGAGCTTCAAAGACGTTCGTGACATTCAGGAAGATCTGAAGAAGGCCGGCATCACCATGAGCCTTGAGGCTGATGTATCGACCACTGGGCCAGCGAGCTTCATGATTGTTGACCCTGATGGCAATGCCATCTTGTTCGATCAACATGTAGACAAGGCCAAGTAGAGCCTTTCCCGGGGAGGAAAGAGTTCGAAGAGGAGCCCATTGCTCAAGAAAGAAAGCCATCGACGCATGTCGATGGCTTTCTTCATGGATCTTCAGATCGGGTGATTTGTCTCATCAGGGTGCGTGCCCGCGACAAATTGCAGAAAGTCACCGAATTTTGTTGGCCACTTTGCCATCGGTGGCATCCTATGGATGAAAACTCCACCGAGGCACAAGTGAACGATCCAAGTAACCACATCACAGAATTAGAGCGACATGCCGGATTCTTGCGTCATCTCGCGAATAGGTCACTACGTGGTGAAGACGTGGATGACTTAGTTCAAGATTGCCTGCTGATCGGATTGGAGAATTCTCCGCGAGATTCCCAGCAGACCTTCGGTTGGTTTCGGACGATCCTGCGTCGGCGTCTTGCTGAGAATAAGCGGCGTGCTATTCGTCGAGAGAATCGCGAGAGAAACTGGGCTTCATCGGAGGCTCAGCCATCGGCCTTGGAGACGGTTGAACATCGCGCCGCTCTCAGGTCGGTGACCGACGCTGTGATAGACCTCTCGCCCGAACTCTATGATGTCGTCCGACTGCGCTATTTCGATGGTATGAAGGTCAAACAGATTGCCGATCTCAGAGGTTTGCCAGAGCGGACGGTGAAGTATCGCCTCGAGATGGCGCTCCAAGAACTACGGTCAAGACTCGAAGTGAAACCCCAAGGGCGGGCAGCGCTCTTGTTGCTTGGTGGGGCTGCAAGTCAGAACGTCTTCGATTTGGGAGGATGGATTGCGATGAAGAAGATAGTACTCACGTTTGTCATTGCATTGTTGGCGATAGGCTCCTTGTCGTGGGCCATCTGGATCAACTCGGGTGACGAGATCTCTGACTTGGATCAAGTCAAGACATCGTCGATTCAGGAAGAAGTGATTCAGCCAAGGCGAAATGCTACCGCTGCCGAGATAAAGACTCCTGATTCCCAAGATGCCATGGTGCCGGCAGTCATTGACAGAGATCGAGATATTTTTGGCCGCATTGTCAATGAGGACTATGAGCCGATTGAAGGTGCAGAAATCGAATCTCGTGTTCATCCTTGGCAACGCATGTCAGTTCTGAGTCCACGCTCTGCTGCAGATGTTGTCGTCGAGAAGACCTTTTCCGCATCTGACGGTGGCTTTGCCTTGCACCATGAGAGGGGTGATGTGGTTGAGCTGATTATCTCTAAGCCAGGATTCGCTCGTCTTCTGCTCACTCGACGTGTCGCCGGTGAGAAGATTGACATCGTGTTGCATAAGGCCTGTTTCCTTGAGATTCTCGCCCAACGAATCGATGGTAGTCCTTTGCCCAATGCTCACATTACGGCTTGGCGCGAAGCAGGAAAAGAAGTGGGGGGCGGTCAATATGACCAACGAAGTGGCAAGACTGATGCCAACGGACTTCTGCTTCTCGAAGACCTGTCGCCTGGGCTCATCAAATTGTACGCCCGCCACCAAGCACACAAGCCGTCGAGTTTTCAAGAAATTGACATCAAACAGCATGACGCGAATCAGATTACGATTCAGTTTGCTGACGCGGGCATTGTTCGTGGGCGAGTGACTGACGCCAAGAGTGGCGTAGGTGTTGCCCAAGCCAAGGTCACTGTGATGTGGGGAAGTCTTGCTGTCAAAACCGATCAAGATGGTTACTACGAGCGACCAGGGTGCCCCACTGGTGAGAAAGAGTGGTTCAACATAGATGTCGAGGCGAAGGGTTTTGCAGGGGCCAGTCAGTCGGTGCGATTTGGCCAACCTTCCTACGACTTCGAAATGACGAAGGGCGATACGGTGGTCGGTCGCTGCGTCGATCAAGCCGGGAAGCCGATCAACGGAGTTCGTATTTCGATGATTGGCAGCACTTTTGGCGCTCGGGGGCAGCAAATCGATATGGCAGCAGCGGTCTCCAACCCCAACGGCGAGTTTCGCCTCGACGACCTGAAAAGGACAATGCCTCACACGCTTATTTTAGAAGCCCCCGGCTTGGGCCGGCGTCATCTTGACTTTGATTCTCACCCAGGCGATGAGGCGGGCACGATTGAATTGGGCGATATTGCCATGACGCTAGGGGTCAGGATCTCAGGATCGGTCATAAGTGAAGATGGCACTCCCATTGTCAATGCGGTGGTGAAGTTGATCGGCACCAATGAGGATCGTGCCGAAAGGCGTGGCACGGGAATTGGGCCAGCACAAACATCCTATGGCGAATCAGAGAAACGCTGGACTGACGACCTCGGACGCTTTTGCTTTGCTCACTTGATGGCGGGTGCCTATGAACTCAAGATCGAGATCTTTGGCGCAGTTCCGATTTCAAAAAAGGTCACATTGGGGAGCCAGGGGCTCGATGACCTCGAAATCCTCGTGGCCGCCCCGCGACCCCTGCTTGTTCACGTCCTTGATGAGGACGGCAACCCCGTTCCTAAGGTGAGCGTTAGTCTTTGGTCTGGTGACAAGGAAATCTTGTCACGCTACACCAACAAGTCAGGAGAGGCTTCGTTTTCCGGAGCGCCAAGAGAGCCACTCACTCTCAAGTTCTCTACTGGCCTCGCTTCGGGTTTTCGTCATGCATCACCCATCGACATTGATGCTTCGGTGACGTCCCAGACGGTTGTTCTCGCCCGTGAAACACTTGTTACCGGGAACGTTGTCGGACCGACTGGGAAAGGCCTATCTCAAGTTGAAGTCGTGGCTCATTTGAACGGCGGTGAGAAGCGCAGCGTCTTCACGAAGAGAGGAGGCGAATTTAAGATTGACCTGCCCGCCGGGGAGAAGGTCGATCTTGAAGTGACTGGTAAACAGCTGAAGCGCATCGGGCAGGGCATGTACACCCATGAGCTCGGGGCCTTCCGAGGTCGGCTCGAGGGCTTAGTCGTACCGTCCACGAGTGTCGTGCTTCGAGTCGAAAGAGCTGTGTCGACCCTGGAACTCACGGTCATCGTGAATGGCCCTGATGGTCGACCAGTGGCAGGCGCTCAGCTCTATGCCTCACCGGTTACGGGAATGGAAGCTCGGGTGACTGATCAGAGTGGCCAGGTCCGCTTTGAAGGCCTCTTTCCTAATCCCCTGCGTCTACAAGCACATCCACCAAGTGAGAAGCGTGTACGCTATTACTCTTCAAAGGCCTTAGATGTCACACCCAACAATCAGACCGTTATTCTCACGTTGCGCAATGCGCGACAAATCAAAGGGCGAGTTGTCTTAGAGGACGGAGCGCCAGCCCAGAAATTCATCGTTGAGGCCTTCGTAAATGGCCAAGAGCATTATCGAGAACTCACCGATAGCGGGGGGGCATTCGAGTTGACGGTGGCGGAAGGACTAATCTACACCGTCAAGGCGTATTCACAGGACTGGAAGTTAAAAGGCGAGGTGGAAGGGGTGACGAAGGGGCCACTGACGATCAAGGCAACAACACAATACCAGGATAAGAAGTAATCCTCTTATCCTGGCATGTGAGATTATTTGTCCTAGAAAATCGACAGCTCAACCGCATTGGAGAGTGAAGCACCATTGATGGTGTTGAGTAAGGCGCATTGGAAGGTGCCGATCACTCCAGGTGGAAGGCTCGGCACGGTCACACCAAATTCGGCCTCGCCAGTGGCCGAGGTCAGAAAGAGCTGATTGAATAGTCCTTGCCCACCGCCATCCCCGACGATTGTCAAGGCGCTTGGAATACCCGTGAACGGGTCAACGGCACCACCCAAGTCGATCGATCCAACACCTGGGAATGTCGCGGCAACTGGATTGAGTGGCCCGGTGAACATGAGGATCGATTGATTCGGTTGACCCTCCATTCTGAAGACCAACGTGTCGCCCGAATTGACGGTCGAGAAGTAAGGACCCCCGAAGTTGAATTGAAGGGGGTCGCCGTTGACGTTGCGCGGACCGTTCATGTCAAGAACCGCCAAGCCTTGTTGTGGCATCTGACCAGGCGTGGGCAACAAATCAGTGATGGTGATGTCGTCGATAGCGATGTCATGACTATTCGAAGTGACCGAAGCTGTTTCACCTCGGAAAACGACCTGAACCACCTGACCAATGAATGCGCTCAGGTCAACCGACTGCAGAACCCATTGAGTACCTGTTTCAGATTGAGGTCCGTAAACGTCGAGTGTGGTTGTGCCGCTTGGATAACTGATGACATCAACCGACAGCTGGTTAGAAATCGTTTGGCTTGTTGTGTTTTCTGAGAAGAGGAAGAAGCGCATGACCGGATTACTCAAGCCTGTTAGGTCTAAGCACGGCGTGCGGAAGTTGACACTGGCGTAGTTGCCATCATCTTCGATGTAAGCGTAGCCACCGGTGCCGACGACTCCCGTCGTATGATCGGCTGCTGGGCCGGTTCCGGCTGTGGGCGTACCGTTGTTGCGCAAAGTCCAGTCAGAGTTCGGGCCAGTTGCATCAGTTGTTTCATTGATGAAACCAAACGGTAATTGTGTGCTGCCGTTGCCACTCAGTGACCCAAAATCTTCGACAAAAGGAAACGACGTAATACGCGCGAGTCCGCCGCTAGAAATCGCCGTTGTCAAGGAATCGTTGGAGGGGTCGCCATCACCAATCAAGGAGACCGATGTCATCAACGTATGATTGCCGATTGCGGACAGGTCGGCGGTGGTGGTGAAGGTAAAGCTCACGACATCGCCAGAATTCATTACGGCCGCCGGCGCGAAGATATCCAAGACACTCGGAAGCGCATCAACCTGGTAGGTCACTTGGATCGCAGATCCGAGTGGTATGGCGGTCATTCCGTTGTTGCGAATATCGATGGTGACTGTCTCAGCGTTTGAGAGTGGGCTACAGTCGATCTGATTGTTGGCTGGCGCGACTAACCGGGACACGGACAAATCGTTTGGGAAAACTGGCGCCGATGCGAAGGACCAAGAGTTTACATCGTGATCTTGAAACAGGCCACCACAAGATGCCGAGATTCCGATCCAAGCAGCACCGGTTGGCAAATTCAATCCGCCGACAGGGGTGTTGGGGAGAATGTGCGTTCCACCAGTCGTGAAATCGTAAGGGACGCTGAGAACCGGGGTCGCACTACCATCCAAAAAGATGTCGAGCGTTCCAGGGGTGTAGAGCACGCGCACGGTATGAGCTGCCCCATCGTTCAGGTTCACTGCCGGTGCCACTCGGCCAATGGAGGTATCTTCCCCGTGGTTGGCCTCTGCTGTGCCACTTGTGTGAACGGATATTTCGTTGTTCCCTAAGTCGGCGAAGCCGTTGAAGGAACTTGAGAACGTGTCGAGCTCAATCACTAAGGCATTGAAGACACCGACGCCCGGCGCCGCCGTGGCAAAATGACCATAGCCCATGGACGAGCCGTGATCGCCGATGAAGCTTGCGCCCCTCGGATCGTTGTGGATGACAAACGCCATTCCATCGGCACCGTTGCCGTTGGCCATGGTGAAGGAGAAGGTCGTGTCGAATCCGTTCAATACTTGGAGCTGAGTGTTGTTGTACATCGACCCCTTCGAACTCAGGACCGCTGCGGCCAAGCGGATCGAGTTGCCAACCTGGGCTGCTTGGGCATTGAGCGTGATTGGCTGGGTGCCATTGAAAAGCGGATAGTTAAATCCTTGGGCAGTCGCGGCGCCACTGAGGGTGAGTGCAACAGCGAAGACGAGCAGCAAGATGCGCATAGGAGTGACCTTTCGTGGGCCGACTTAGCAAATATGGAACGGGAATCTGATAGCCATAGCATGGTCCAGTCGTGCCAAAATGTCAACGGAAGAAGCAGCTTCAATCGCCACCTGAGACATCGTCTTGGATCGGCTGCGAGTACCTAACTCCCTGGCATAAATTCTCTATGAAGGGTCAGAGTTCTCGGAGCCATAACGACTTAGGAGGGGTCCAGGAAAAATCGCCTCCACAATAGGTCGAGTTGCGACCTCAGAGGCAAAAAGTCAAAGTACCAATGATTGGGTGCTGCTTGGGCTGAATCGGTGGAAACTTGTGAACTTTCAGGCAAGATCGGAAAGCACAGAAGTTGGGGTGGCACGCTTTGATTCAGAACATTCTTGAACGAAATGGTCAGCAAGCATGATTGAGAAAGAACAAGTCGGTGACGTTTGTATCCTGCGGCTTTGTCACGGCAAAGCGAGTGCGCTCGATATCGAGTTTCTTCAGGCAATCTCGGCGACGATACAAGAGGTTGAAGAAAGCAACGCCAAAGCCTGCGTCATCACAGGCACTGGCAGCATCTTCTCGGCGGGAGTCGATCTCAAACGGCTCTTGGACGGAGGCCCTGACTATCTCGCCGAATTCATGCCCGCTCTGGATGCGGCATTTAGCGGCCTTTACGCCTTTTCTAAGCCACTGATCGCTGCGTGTAACGGCCATGCGATTGCTGGTGGATGCGTCATTCTCTCTTCCTGCGACTTGCGTTATGTCGCTGCTGGCAAGAGTCAAATTGGTGTCCCTGAGTTACGAGTGGGGGTTCCTTTTCCCTTGCTCGCCCTCGAAATCATGCGGGCTGTTGTTCCGCGCCAACACCTCCAGGAAGTACTTTATGGCGGGGCGACCTACCCTGTCGATCGGGCTTTGGCGATCGGACTCTGCGACCAGGTTGTGCCCGCAGACGAAATCTTGTCGACAGCCATGAAAACGGCCGAACAGCTCGCCTCGTATCCAGCTGAGGCTTTTGCCTTCAACAAGAGGCAGTTGCGCCGTCCGACTTGGCAGGCGATGAGCAGTTTTGGTGATGATGATGGCGAGCGCGCCATGCAGCTTTGGTGCTCGGATTCAGTACAAGAGGCCGTCCGCGCCTATGTGGCGAAAACCCTGGGCTAAAACCGAGACAATAAAAAAGCCCCGCATCTCCTATAGAGAAGCGGGGCTTCATCGTTGCTAATGCAACGTTTGGTGAATTTTCTCGATGCGTTCATTTGCCAGGGTGCTGTTGTTGCGTCAACTCCTTGGCTACATCGGCGAAAACCACCAAGTGTACCCTCTGCTATTCTTGATCTGCCGGGAGATAAATAGAGCCGAGGAACCAAAAGATTCCCCGGCTCTGGAAATATCACCCAACACTTGCTCCGGCTTACAAAGCCTTGAGCGGCTCTCTTACGAGTGCCACTGCCTCTCCAATAGCAACGGCTATGCCACCGCAGCCCCCCCGAATGTAAATTCTCTAAGATCCTTCTGTTGCAAGAGTTGAGGTCGGTTTGCCAGGGAAGCGGATAGAGGCCGCAGGGGGTGTTCTGTAAAGGCAAACTTACTTTGAATCATTGTTGTATGGATTGGCACGGTGATTTGGGCACAACGGTTTAGTGCAAGATTCAACTATTCTTGTTGGGTCCGCCGGGCTCGTTAGACTCTCCGTTCACAAAGAAGCGTTTTTACGACCCATGAATCTCGGCAGAATTACCTGATTTGGTGAACTGACGAAGGCGAAAGGTCCAGAGTGGTGTTTCCCATGGAAGAAATCATCGATATCGCGGAAGTCGAATCTGGGCAGAAGGTACGTCGCGTCTTCATGGAAGACTTCGGCTGCCAAATGAACAAGAACGACGCCGAGCTGGTTGTTGGCCGATTGCGTGACGACGGTTTTGTTCGCACTGGTGCGGTCGAAGACGCCGACGTCGTGCTTTATTACGCCTGTAGTGTCCGGGAACACGCCGAAGAGCGAATCTTTGGTCGTTTGGGCGCCTTGAAGCGGCTGAAACAAGAGAAGCCCGACATGGTCATCGGGGTCATGGGGTGCATGGCCCAGAACCAAAAAGAAACCATCTTTAAGAGAGCTCCGCACGTCGATCTCGTTGTCGGAACTCAACGATTCGAGGACGTGGCTGAGCTTGTCCGTGAGCTTGACCACAAGGATCGAGTCATTGCCATCGATGAGGGAGAAATCTCTTACGACCGTGATATCACCCATCGCCCAGCTAAGCACCAAGCATTCGTGACGATCATGCGCGGATGCGACAAATTCTGCACTTTCTGCATCGTTCCATTCACTCAGGGACGCGAGCGGAGCCGAGATCCGAAGAGCATCGAAGATGAAGTGCGCGCGCTCATCGATGATGGTGTTCAGCAGGTGACCTTGCTGGGGCAAAGAGTCAACACCTACGGATTAGATCTTAATCAGGGCCAAAACTTAGCTCGCCTTCTGGAGCGTCTTGGCGCAATTAAGGGGCTCAAGCGGCTCCAATTCATCACCTCACATCCAACTCACATCGACGAAGAACTGATGAGCGTGATCCGAGACAATCCTGTCCATTCACGCTATCTGCATCTTCCAGTTCAGAGCGGATCAGATCGCATCCTTAAGCTCATGAACCGTGGACATAATGTTGACAGCTACAAGCGAACCGTAGACATGATTCGTCGGGTCGTGCCAGAAATATCGATGGCAACAGACTGGATCGTCGGTTCTCCAAGTGAGACAGACGAAGATGTTGCTGCCAGTGTTCAACTTCTCAAGGACATCGAATTTCAAACGTCCTTCGTCTTCAAGTATAGCGTTCGCAGCGGTACGAAGGCTGCTCGCAGCCAACCCGATGACGTCCCATTGGAGAACAAGAAAGAGCGGAACCAGATTTTGTTGGCGGAACAGGAGAAAATGTCGCGTCACCTTCACACGGCGCGAATCGGCGAAGTTCACGAGATCCTGGTTGAGGGTATTTCGAAACGCGATGCAACTCGTTGGTTCGGACGCACTTCTCAAAACTGGATTGTCGTCTTCCGTGCGGCCCGCGATTTCTCGGGTCAATTCGTCAAGGTAAAGATCGTCGATTCGACAGCTTTGACCTTGTTCGGCGAGTTGGTTTAGCCGATGACTCAGGCCAATCATGAAACCATGATGGCTAAGTGTATCGCTCTGGCGCAGCAAGGCGCCGGCTTCGTCGAGCCGAATCCCTGCGTGGGTTCTCTCGTTGTGAACGACGGTGTCATCGTTGGCCGTGGATATCACCAAGAATTAGGTGGCGGCCACGGCGAGGCCAATGCACTGCGCGATGCTGGGGATCACGCTGGGGGAGCAGATCTCTACGTCACCTTAGAGCCCTGCTCGACCACCGGCCGCACCCCACCTTGTGCCCAACTGATCATCGATAGTGGCATCAAGCGCGTCTTCATCGGTGCCATTGATCCGAACCCCAACCATCAGGGGCGTGCCGTTCAATTGCTTGAGGCTGCCGGGATCGATGTGAGACATGGCATCTTGAAAGACCGATGCGAATCTCTCATCGCCGACTTCGAGAGATATCTCTCCCGCTCCACTCCCGTCGTCGTCGCCAAATGGGCATCCACTTTGGATGGCAAGATCGCCACCGAGAGTGGCGACTCGCGCTGGATCACCGCCAAAGAATCGCGGGTTTCCGTCCACCAAGAGAGAGCACGCTGTGATGCCATTCTTGTCGGCATCGGTACGGTCTTTGCCGACGATCCCTCGTTGACGGTTCGGCATGTTAAAGGTGATTCTCCGCAGCCCGTGATTTTGGACAGTCATCTTCGCATTGGTCTGTCTTCAAAAATCCTTCAGGCTTCTGATCGCAAGCCCTGGATTTACTGCATAGATGGCAGCGAAAAGGCGAAGATCGATCAACTGGGGACGCTGGGTTGCGTTGTAGTTGAAGCGCCTTCGAGCGATGGCCTCCCGGATTTAGATTTTATCCTCAAAGATCTGAAGGTTCGAGGAATCGCGCGAGTCTTAGTTGAAGGTGGTGCGAGAATTCACGGGTCGTTCTTTGACAAGGGTTTGGTCGACCTCGTTCATGCCTATGTGGCCCCCAAGATATTGGGCGACCAAGAAGGGCGCAGTGCAGTTGCTGGACGGCACCCCTTGGCGATCGCTGACACCGTCGATTTGGAATGGCTCCATGTTGACCCATTCGGTCCAGACTTGAGACTCGTCGGCCGCGTTTTGCCGAAGTAGCGCCACCCTCATGGGCTGAAGAGAAAACACTGGACCAAGACCGATCTGGTTCCGACAAGGAACCGTGGACACACATCCTCTCCCGATTTCGATTTGCCCGGTTACGACTTTTCAATAAATCAGTTTTGGTATCGCTCTTAGCCCAGTGCTCTCAGCATCAAGGACGCCAAGTGGAGTCGAATCGGACTAAGATTTCACCGGAGTTCCAGGATGAGATCTAAGTCGTCCCCTTGACCTCCCAGGTGGCCATCGGCACCAAGACTGCGGATCAGGTATTTCTGCTCATCCTTCGTCGATAGTTCAAAGGGCCGGCCCCAACCATCTTCGAGGGCGAAGCGATAAAAAGGTGGAAGCACCGCGGGGCGTTCGCCCATGGCTTCGAAGAGTTGAGCTAAGCTCGGCGGGTTTTGCTTAGCTCCTTTTTTCTTGCCCAATCTTCCCCAGGCTCTTCGGAGGAGCATCATGCGCCTTCGTGTTTGCAATCTCTGTCGTTGCCTGCGGGCTGTGCTCAGCATCGATTGAAATTCGGCAAAGAACTTCGTGGGGCCTCGCATATGAAATCGACGCACATCAGTATCGTGACCGATAATAAAGCGGACTGGCTCGCCCTCCGAATGCAGAGTTTTGTCTGCCGAGCCAAATACGAAATCTTGCAAAGCCCGAGGTCGGACGTAGCCCCAATGTTCCAAGACGGCAGGATCGCTGAAGTGCTTCACCGGCTGGGATTTCGCGACGTTGCTTGACAACAATTTAATTGCGTCTTGGAGTGCGCGTATTGGTTTTTCGGCACAGACGCATAAGAGGTGACCGTCAAAAGAAGTCATCGCGATTGGCGCGCGATGACTGATCAACTTTGACAGCGTCGCTTCGAGGCTGGTGCCGTTCTCCCACAGAAAGCGCCGTTGCGAGTTATGGAATCGAAACAAGAGAACATCTCGTTTGGCAATCTTCTGGTATTCATGAAAGACCAATTGCCGGCCTGGAGATGATGTTCTGGAGATCGTGCGACCCAAGAGAGAGTCGCTTAAGAAGCGCTGCTGAGCTTCTTCGGCTGATTTGGGTAGCTTGCCGTCGAAGTCAATGAGTTCAACAAAACTGAATCCGCGTTCTGGGTTCAGGTCAAGGTAATAAGCGAACCGCGATGGGGAGAACGGCAACGTCAACTTCGAACTTGATTGCTTTTGCGGAAGAGTCTGTTGCCAAGTCATTTCGGGGAGCGGCGCCAAGAGGTCGACGTAGATCTCTTGGAGTCGAGTACCGACGCCGATGTCGATCCATCCCGCTGCGGCCGCATCGGTCGGAACTTTGCGCAGCGCCACAAGTCTCCGGTCTGATTTCTTGTTTCCTGCGTCGACTTGCCAATGGGCCCCATGAGCTGGTTTGGTCCGAACCGCAAGGTCGAATTGCCCCTGTTGAATGTTGAGAGAGACCTCCATGCGACCGAGGTCGTTGACGTTGGCGCCCATCAAGTTTGTTAGAGAACTCATGAATGCGCGGGCGGCGGAATCAGGCGGTGTTGATAAGCCCGGTACTTTTGGGTTTTCGAAACGCGCCGACAGCGACTTGATGCGTTCACTGAAGAATTCTTGCGCCACGGCATTCTCGCCCTCGAGGCGAAAGCTCATGGTCACGTCGGCATGGGGATCTAAGAAGATCTCTGGAGACATGTGGGTGGCAATTTCGGGGATAGCGACACTCGGCGCGTTCGCCTTTGGTGGCTCCAACTCTGTCCACTCTTGTTGGCCCTCGAGTTCGGCAAGCTCACGCGCAATTCTTGGATTTGACGTCATCGCAACGTACATGCCGTTGCCGCGACAAAAAAGTCGGTCGTCTCCTTGACGCGCGAATCCTTCGGGCGCAACGTCTTGAGGGTCAATACTCCCTTCCAATGTTGCCTTGATCCATGCCTCATAGTCGAGGCGGTCAGCCTGAAGGCGAAAGCTCAAGACGTGTGGAGTTGATGTTGCGATGCGTTCGAATCGAGAATCCAAGGAACGATAGAATCGCTTTTCTGAGGTCACCGGCAGGACGATCAAAGCATGTTTCAAGATGGACGACATCGAATTTGAATTTGTGTTGGTCCGCACATGTTCCAAGTCGGAAGGGTGATAGAATGCGGCATAGATGGGGCGAGAGAAATTGATCGCCTTCAAGCCTGGTTGGCTGTTAAGAATTCTTGCCAGCTCGATGAGAGGGCCGCCAGGGCGAATCCCAGGCAGCGTTTTGCCACTGCCGAGCCACAATTTGGACAGGATTTGCCCGATGGGTGCGCTCTTGAGCACGATGGGTGCGCTCTTCGGAACCAAGGATGGAGCTGGCCGAGCCCATTTTACCTGTCCTTGGGGCGATCGGATCCACTCCTGAGCTGGGGTGGCCACACAGAGAAGGCTGAAAAGGATGAAGGACGTGATGAAAGACTGCATTGATTCGAGTGCTCCGCTCCGACTTCAAAAAGGACCATGTCCAGAAGTTACATCCCGCCTCAAAATGGTCGATTTACCGATGACTCGGAGATTCAGCCGATGAGATCGCGCCAATTAAGGAATCGCTTCTCTCGCCTTGGCACCCTTGGTCTCCTGCTTCTTACATTATTGACCTCGTGTGCTGCTAATCAACTGAATCATGGAGAGGCAGCTGAGACCGACTTGAGGCTCAAAGAAGCCTTGCAACTCATGGGGAGCGGCCAGCCAGAGATTGGCGAGCAGAAATTGAAGGTTTTGGCCACCGAACGTCCGCTTCATGTTCTCGCCCATCGTGAGCTGCAGCGTCTCCGACTCTCCCGTTTTGAGCACATGCACGTGCTGAATGACTATCAGCAACTCGTAGAAGAATTGCCCCAGTCTGGATCGGCCCATTATTTATTGGGGCGACTTCTCTACCGATTGGAAGACCAGCGTGCGTTGTTTCAGGCAGCCGCCGATTTGGATCCCAAGAACCCTTGGGGTTTTCAGGGGCTCGCGTGGAATGCGGTGGCTCGCGGGCAATTTGATGATGCCTTCAAGCTACTGAATTATGCCTTGGCCGCAGAGCCCAGGCATGCTCGGTCTCGATATCTCATGATCCGTCTTCTCTTGGCTCAAGGACGAACTGAACAAGCACGCGGCATGCTCGTGCTTCTGTTGAAGCAAGAGCCGGATGAGGCGAGTTATTGGGTTTTAAGTGCCCAACTCGGAAGCCGTGAAGGGAGTTATTCGGATGTCTTGGACGCCCTTGAGCGCGCCTTGACTTTAGACCCGTCTAATGAAGAAGCACGAGAGTTGCTTCTCGATCTGATCCGAATCACTGACAAGCGGGCCTTGTCCTTTTTGGCCATAGATTTTGGGCAGCAGCTCATTGACCCAGCTTCACAAAACTTAAACGACCTTCTCTTTCTAACGAAGCTCGGCGAGTTAGGGCATGACTTTTCTTCGTCGCGGTTGAATGCGAAGCGCGCATTGAAGTTCGGGGCGAGCTCACCCTCTCTTTTGCACACAGCTCACTTTGAGGCCGTCGAATATTTTCGCGCATGGAAAGAACTCTATGAGGCGGACCAATTGGCCTTAAATCAACCGATCGTCAACTTAGAAGAAGTGCTCCGGGTTGAAGGTCATTCAACCGGCTTAGACAACCAGTTGCGTGTCGCCGAGGCCTTTGTGAATGCTGGATTTCTCGATTATGGCAGTCGGATTGTTCGTGATTTAAGCGCTTCCATGCCCAGCGAAGCAAGCACCCGTTTAAGTGAACTTGCTTCTGTTTTGAGGAAGCACAAGAGAGTGCTTGCTCGCATTCAAGTGATCGTTGATCGGAATCAAGCTCGCCCTCAATCTCGCTTAGCTGAATCTCTCCAGGCGTTCTTGGAGAATGTCGCCCAAATCATTCAGGACGAAACTGGTTATATCTGCAATCAGCCAGAACCAATTCTCGGTCTCCCTCTTGTTGGCGCGGCAATCGACTCGGCCAAAGCCAATGAAGGCACCATCAATGGATATTTACGGCGTTTTAATCAGGTGATGTTCTCGGGCCGATTGGAAGGTGCGGCAACTCAAGCTGTCGTCTTCTCAGTTCTTTCTGGTCCCAACCGCGTCCTTCCTGATCTCTGGCCAAACGACTTGGGATGCGTCGAATTTATTGGCGGTATGGTGGAAGTTCGTTCCCAAGATGAGTCTTTTGGCGATAGTGCTGGCCGAGCTCTATTCGGCACTTACTTCGTCGACTTGGACGTCTTAATTCCTTGGAAATCGAAACTCTCACGCATCGCAGATGAGACCTCGGCCGCCAAGAGCCTCATGATGGAGAATCATGCGCTTGAAGCCAACGGCTCAAGTGAAAGGCTGAGTATGGCTTATCCTGGAGTGATCTCAGAAGCACTGGTGCTGCGGGCCATGGAACTGCACCGCGATCTGCATGTACTCGATGCCGTGATCATTCATGAGCAAGGTCATCTCCTCGACAGTTTCAACTACTTACCTCTCTGGCAACGAATCATTCCCAATCTCCTTCTTGTCTTTCGGGGTGGGTTTTCGTCGAAGGGAGTCATGGCAGAATTAGAAGATACAGCTGCTCATTATGCTCTTCGATTTGCCAAGAGCCCCCATGTTGTGCTGGCCGAATTGGTGAGAGCACTGCCAACTGGTGGCAATCCTGGGCCCCATGCCCGGGGTTACAAGAATCTCTTGGCTCGGTTTCTCATCTACCTGGACGCGCATTTGGATGAGTTCGCGCAGCTATCACCCAATCACGTTCTCATGCACCAACTGCATCTCTTGACCGAAGAGCAGATTCGAAGAATTGCTACCGACATCTGAGGAAAGTGTTGGTAATCAGAAACTCAACTGTTCCAGATGGTTGCTGAGCTGCTCGACATAACCTCCACCAAAGAGGCGGACATGAACAAGAAGAGGGTAGAGGTTGTAGACGTGTTGACGGCGATCGAAGAAATCATCGTGGAGTTCATGAGTCGATCGATAAACGTCAAAGAACTTTGCGCTGAAAGTGCTGAAGAGGTTGATGAAGGCCAGCTCGATTTCGGGATCGGCGTAGTAAATGGCCGGATCAACAAAGCCAAACAATTTCTTCGGTTTTGCCAAAATGTTTCCGGCCCAGACGTCACCATGAATAAGCGTGGGTGGGTTCGGATCGACTAAGTCGTCTTCAACGTCTTCGGCGAAATTCTTGATTCGATTGTAGAGCTCCAGTGGGAGCATGCCGCTCTGCAAGGCCTGATCGGCCATGGCCAAGAGCCGTTGGTCGCGGAAGAACTCAGCCCACGACGACGTTTGGCGGTTGTCTTGAATCAAGCCACCGATGGGTGTGTCGAATTCAAGCCCGTACTGCTCGCCGCGAACATGATGCAGAGCAGAGATCGCTTCTGCCGCTTCGATTTGTGCCGGCCCGCGGGCCCCAGTCGAGCCGCCCAAATCGCTCATGATCAAAATGTGTGGCTTCGCCTCGATTACTTTAGGGACAGGTAGTTGGCTGTGGTCTGACAAGTAAGTCAGCATGCGCCCTTCGACTTCTAACCCTCCAGTCCCGGCGGGATCGAGCTTGACGACGAATGTGCGGTCATCCTCAAATCGAATACGCTTCACGTCACCGACGCAACCGCCCTCAAGGTCGTAGGTTGTTGTTGGCTTCTCGCCCATGAGTTCGAGAATTGTGTCATCGAGATTCGGGTTCATGAGGTCTTCTTGATTTCGGTGAGCAGGCCATGCGAAGCATCTTCAATCAGATCCAAGACCAACTCAAATCCACTTTCACCTTCGCCGTAATAGGGGTCGGGCACTTCATCGATTTCACTCTTGGTGGCAAAGTCGAGGAACAAAGCCAGCTTGTCTTGATACTGGGAAGGGGCCTCACTTTGCATGATGCCCAGGTTGCTCTTGTCCATGGCCAAGATATAGTCAAAATGCTCGTAGTCGGCGGCGGCGACTCGACGTGCCCGATGACCGTCGAGACTATAGCCACGACGGACGGCGGCGCTTCCAGAGCGCGGGTCTGCGGCATTACCAATGTGGTAGGCATGGGTCCCAGCCGACTCAATTTGGAAGTCGGGCGCTAGTCCCGCATCGGCAACGATCTTGGCGAAAACGAATTCGGCCGAGGGCGAGCGACAAATGTTGCCCATACAAACAAAAAGTACCTTGGTCATGTAATTCCCCTTGCTTGGCTCGCTCAGCTCCAGACCGTTCTAACTCAGATCCGGATCGGTGGTAGTTCTAATAGTACTTTGTGATTGAGTGAGAACCAGGGTTGACTCTTGAGGACAAGCACCGGGATCCAGAGGCCTCGCGGATTGGGTGTTCGGCCGACTGCAGTCATGCGAATGGTTTCTCCCGGAGCAAGACCAGCGGCGGGAAGAAAACGAGATACCAGAATGGTCGAATCGTTTTCAGACAACCAGGCGCCAGTCTCAGCATTTCTGAATATCCAGCTCAGGCGATTGGCCCACGGCCAAGTACCGCCCAAAATGTGTCGGCTGCCAGTATTCGTCAGCTCAATCTCGCGGGCAAAGAAGGTCATTTGCCTGACCGGAAGGATGGTCGCGCCTTTGGCGATCGTCGCCTTGAGCTCATGCTTCTTAGCATTCCCCAAAGGCTTTAAGCCTTGCTCGACAAAACGCGCCAAGCCTCGGGCAGCTGCTTTGAACCACGGGCGAGATTCGCTCGCCGTACCAAGCATGGGCGCCAGGATGATTCTCGCTTGATCTTGCTGATCAAGGAGCATCATGGTTCTGGCCATCTTGATGCTTAGGAATTCGTCGTCGTGCCCGATCTTCTGGGCCAGTTCATAGGCCTGCTCATACCGACCAATGGCCTCGTCGTAGCGTTTTTCTCTGACACTTTCGTCGGCCAACATTTCTTGTGTCGCAGCCTCAATTTGGGTGGCGAGCGCAAGGGGCGGCAAACGAAGGCCCAGAGTTTCTCGCGACCGGCGTCGTGCTTCGGGAACTGAGGAGAGAGCTAAGCGAGCCAGCAGTGCATTGGCGTCAAGGCCTGTCATGCGAGAGGCAGCTTGGGCCATGCTTACTTGGGAACGCGGCAACGTGAGTCCAAATGCCGGTGCCGTCAGATGCTGGCGCAGAATCAGGTCAAGATTGTGATACTTAAGCTCGGAGAGCGCTGTGATCGAAGCGATGGCCGGTTGGCTGCGGTCGTTCGATAGATTGGGCAACAGCCAACGTGACAAGCCGTTCGGGCGATGTTTCACGAGCTTAGGGGCTAAGCGGAGGTTCCATTCACCGACCGGGTCGCCAAGGCTATCGAGCAGAATATCAAGCCCGATCTGATTGCCGCGTTTGAACAGCCACAGCGCACACTCTCCACGCATCTTTACGTTTGGTGATTTGAGCCCGTCAAGCATGAAAGGCGCAATGCCTTCGTGCGGCAGCGAAAGCAACAATTCTAAAGCTGCATAACGAACAACATCCAGGTGCCCAGCGGCGTAGGGTAGCGGGGCAAGTGCTTGGTGCAAACGAGTGAGTCGCTCCTGACCCAAGAGGCCATCGAGTCGATCGAGATAGCGGCGATCCCAATCGAACAAGTTTCTCGCGAAGCTAATGATGGCCTTGAGGTCGTCGCCCTGATCGTCATTTTCGAGTTCTGCCAAGGCGACATCGAATATGGCTAGCAAGTCGGTGAAGCGATTGCCCGCCTGTCCCAAGTAGTTGTCCAAACGATCTGCCAGGGCATCCATGAATCCTAGTTGCAGTTGTTGCCTGGGCTTCGATGGATCGAAGGCATTGCGCACCTCACTGGGATCATTGGCCAAGTTGAAGTGACGAGCAGAGGCGTCATCGACGAAGCGAATCATCTTGCCGCCCCGGAAAACCAGGGAGCGTTCCGCGTCGCGGCCCGGAAGTGGGTCTCGGGGAAACCGTTCGCTGAGGCTAAAGTCGACCCATTCCCCATCGTTGGCCAAGTCGAATAAGGGACCGCTGTAATCTCGTCCTTGCCGAATCTCCGGATCTTTGATGCCCAAGAGAGCCAGAATAGTCGGTGTCATATCGACCAAGTTGAAGGCGCGCGCTCTTTGCGCTGCTTTGACTCTGGGGACATGAAAGAAGGCGGGGATGCGAATTTGCTCGAAGTGAAGATTGCTGTTGTGGAAGCTTGTATCGTGTTCGTCAAAAGACTCGCCATGATCGGAAGCGAAAACGATGAGTGTCTTCTTGGCTAAGTCGTCGGCCTGCAAGCGTTGCAGTAACGGTTGAAGATGATGATCAACATAGGCGATCTCACCGCGGTAGAGATCTCTTGGCTTTGATCCGAATTGGAAACGCTGGTCATCATGTTGGCGATAAACAGCGTGGGCATCCATATAGTGAGCCCACAAAAAGAAGGGCTTTTTCTGATCGTGTTCTTCAATCTGTTGCAGCGCACAACTGGTGACGTCTTTGGCGTCCAGCTTCTCACGATTTCCCAGAGGGTTGACGACGTCAAATCCGGGCCGCGTGTGTCCGAAGAGTGCGTCGTTATTGATGCCCGCGGCATTAAAGGCGGTGATGGCCCAGGTCGCGTATCCCTGATCATGGAGAATTTCTGTCAACAGCTTGCCTTCGAAGTATTTACCTTTCGGGGCAAATGGCCGCCGCGCCGGTGTAAAGCGCGGGTAGTACCCGGTTAGCATCGAAGAGTAGGCGTAGGAACTGGTCGGATATGGTGTGTGGGCGCGATTGAGCACGATTGACTTTTCGGCCAAGCGGTCGAGGTTGGGAGTCAACGACGGCCCATTCTTGTTTGAACGTTGCCAGCCGGCCTCATCGGCCCTCATTGTGTCGACCGTGATGACAACAACATTCCAATCCCTTCGCCCCTTGCCGAGGATCGCTTCGATCTCAGCTCGGCGATCTTTTGGCGCTAAGGCGGAAGCGACCATGGCGTCGGCATTCACGGTTTTGATCTTCTCGATGGGCGCTAAGTCGTTCAGCGCCAGTCTTTCGAGTTGAGGTAAAACCTTGCGGGTGACGGTAAAGGGCGGACGAAACAAGGCTTCACGCAGCACATGGATCGAAGACTGCCCTCGAACCCAAACATGAAACGAGACCATGGCAATAATGAAGAGTAAAGCCAGCACGACGAGACGCGCGGTTCGACGAGGCACCTGATCTTCTAATGCCGCGAAGAGTCCCAGGGTGAATAGGGCGTAACAACCAGCAGCTGCCAAGGATGCCAAGATATGGGCTTCCGGATAACCGCCAGCGAATAAGCGCGCATCCGCAAGTTGCAGAGCGATGCCAAAGCTGAAGAACACGACGGCGCCAAATCGAGGTTTTGATGTCGAACGTGCACGAGTGGGCAGAAGGATCTGCCGAACAGCAAAAGCAATGACCATACCTTGCAAAACGACGATGACACCGATGATGGCGAGGCGGAATTGGAGTCGGCTATTGGGGTTGATGCCGGGCATGGCCAAGAGCGGCGGGAGTAAGAGTGCGAGCAGTCCGGAGCTGACGACAAACAAGATGATCCCCAGGACCCACGTTTTGCGCCTGACGTTGGACAGCCCTTCTATTCCGGCGTAGAGAATCGGGATGGCCACGAGGCCAAGGGTTGCTGCGGTTCCTGTGGCGGTGAGAAAGCTCGCCGAAAACGACCAACTCGGCTGCCCCAAGGCGCCTGCCAAAAACCAATCGAGAGTCCCCATGATCGCACCGACGACGATGAGGACGGCAATTGCTGATGCTGGTTGCATCCAATCCAAACCGAATCTCGATTCGGGGATATCTGTAGCTGCGGCCAAGCTCTCTACCGCTTGGTCCATACCGTAGAGTTTCATTTTTCCGGTCATTGGGTCTTCTCAAAGATTCCTGGAGCTTGGATGGTGAACAAACTCGACGCGGTCGGCAAGGATTCGCTGCTCAAATGGATTATGCCTTGAGATTAGGGGACTTGAGGAAGGAACCATCTGGGCGAAAAGGCTGGGAAATGGCGGTCTGGGCCTTGTTCCATACATGTCGAATCGGGCAGATTTTTCCTCGAACACACAATATTGGCTACACAAGATCAGCAGAAAGGTAGGATCTACCCAGTATTTGCCGGATTCGAGTGACTGCGACTCACAAATCTTGTCAATTCGGCCCATTTCAGGCGGTGGCGACTGAGCTTCACGAACCACATGGTTTGATGTTTCGAGTTGACGCCAAGATGAACTTAGATGAATTTGCAGTTGATCTGCGGTCCTTGCGGTCCAGCTGGATCAGGGCTTTTGCCGATGAAACCAGAGGGATTTCGCCTTGGGGTAGTCGGCTTCAGGTGAGACCCTAGTGGCTCGTGTTTCGCACTTTTTGATGTTGTTTGGAATTACCGATGCGCGTCGTTCAGGTTATCCATGGTTTTCTACCTCAGTTTCGTGGCGGCACCGAGCTCTACTTGCTCGGCTTGTGCCGTGAATTGAGGCGACTTGGCCACGAAGTTCATATCATCACGGGTACGACTGATAATGCCTCTGAATCACACATTGAGGATTATTGGTTCGACGAATTTCCGGTGAAGAAGATCGTCCTGTCCGGGAGTTACCTCGAACATTGGACTCGTTCTTTCTCGCCCGAGGCCGCCCGTCTTTTCGCCGAGTCCATCGCCGAAATAAAACCAGATATCGTACACGTCCAACATTGGTATCGGCTTTCAAGGTCTCTGATTGAGACGTGCCATCGCATGAGCATCCCGGCTGTGTGTACCCTGCATGATCTGTGGACGACTTGTCCGCGAATTTTTCGCATTCGGGACGAGAGTTTCTGTACCAGCCCGCTTTCCGGTGAAGGTTGCGCCAGCTGTGTTCCACGTTTTCCGTGGATGGAAGAAGCAGAAACTGCCTCAGCGGTCGAACTATTCAAAGCAGATTTCGCTAATGAGATGGCTCTGGCCCACCGCATCATTGTTCCTTCGAAGGCCCATGGAGAAGTGATCTCCAATGTCGTTGATCTGCCGCGTGAGAAAGTGCAGGTCATCCCTCACGGAACGATTCTTGAATTGCAGGAAGATCGGCCAACCCGCCCGCCGACAAGACGAATCATCGGCAGACGCAGCCGCATCTTCGCAGAGAAACATCCCATCCGACTCGGGATGTGGGCTCACTTGTTTCACATGAAGGGGGCGCACCTTGTCCTAGAAGCCCTACAATCGCTCCGCGACAAGGGCCGATTCGAATTCCACGTTTGGGGTGAAGTGACCGAGCCCCAATATAAGCAGAGGCTGATGGCGGCTGCCGACGGTGTTCAGGTCCATTGGCACGGCGCTTTTGTCCCAGAAGACTTGCGGAAGGTCGATTTGGACCTCGCAGTTATCCCATCGCTGTGCAGCGAGTCCTTTTCATTCGTCTTGGATGAGGCTTTTGATCTCAATCTGCCAGCAATCGTTCCGAAGCGCGGTGCGCTGGAAGAGAGAATCGGCTCGGCGGGAACGACGTTCTTGCCAGAAAACTCCAAGGATCTCTCGCGAGTCCTGAAGATCATTCTGAAGAAGCCTGAATTGATTGATACCTGGCGCCAAGCCATTCCTGAAGTGACCTCCATGGGCTGGCATGGGCGCGAAATCCAATTTATCTACCAAGACGTTCTGAGCAAGGTCGATCGTGTGGACCTGAGGAGTAACCCAGGATTGCCATGGCGGCGCTTGGAGTTTCAGACGGCTTGGAATCGCCGTCAGGAAGTCATGATGTTTGGGTACCTCGGGCACATCAAAAGAGAGAGTGGTCGGGGCGACCATTTTGAACGCGAGATGCGTCAATTGATGTCGGAGAAAGATGAATGGGGCACATCATTGGCCGAGAAAACATCTGCTTTGACAGAGCTTGAGAATCAGCTCAAGGACATAAAGGGGCGCGAAGAGACTCATCGTGAGATGGTCAATAATCTTGCGGCTGAGTTAGAGGCCATGCGCGCGGCCCTCATCGCGGTGAACCATGCGAGGCCTATGATTCGGACTGAGGCACCCGTGGTCGACGATGTCAAAGATCACATTCCCGGCATGGGAACCATAAGTGAGATGGTTGCCAACAATCAAGAGATCTTAGACGACTATGGTGTCGCCCTACGTGCTATGTCGAGAGCGTCCTTGGATAAAGTCCTTACTCTCCTCAGTGAGGAGGTCATTGCTTTCCGTCATCTTTTGACGTTGGGCGTTGCTGATGCCGCAGAATTCGAAAGAACGTTGCCGCGGATTCCTACCAGTGCGGTGGATTTGCCAGGTATCGGAAGGGTTGACGATCTCATTCGGGATAATAGCCAGGCGATGGCCACTCATAGCGCGGCGTCTCAGAGTTTCTTGGATCAACTCGCTGATCATGAGAAGGCCCAAGAAGAGCTTGGGCGAACGCATGAGGCGGCCCTCGAAGCCGCAAACATGGAGCATGAGAAATACTGCAAGACTCTGTTGGGCAGCCTCGCAGAGAAAGCCGACGCCATTGAAGCATTGGCCAAGGAGATCGGTCTCTTCCAGACATCAATGACGTTGATCCATGATGCCGACCCAGAAACGCCGCTCATCGAAGAGAAAGATCCCAAAGTTAAAGTCGACATTCCCGGATTCGGAGACTTAGGGCAGCTTGTTTCCGATAACCACGACTTGATTCGTGACCATGTGACTCACCTCAAAGATCTCAAAGCGTCTGAAGCGAACACGGCTGATGTGATCAGTTTCCTGGCTCATGAAGTGCTGAGTTTTCGCTCCCTTGTGGCTCGTCTCTTTGATTCGAAAAGACAATTCGAACGTCTTTCACCCGCCTTGCCCGACGCCGAATTCTCAGTCCCTGGGTTGGGTGAACTGTCCGAGATTGTCGAAGTGAATTCTGAACTCATGAAGGGGATGACCGAAAACTATGCCCACTTCCAGGCCGAAATTCAGAAACGCGAGGAGAGTGCCGAGGAAATCGGGCGCGAGTCTGAAGGCGCCCGATTGACACGTGAAGAAGCTTTCTCATCTCAGGTTGCCGCCTACGAGGAGCGTCTCAGTACTGATAGCCAGGAATTGGGCTCGTTGCGCGACGGTCTCGCACGACAATCAAAATTGGTCGAACTTCTTGGTGAGCTCATCGACGAAATGCGCCGAGGCATTACCGCCATCTTTGTCGAGGATATGCTCTTCAAGCCGTTGGCCCTCGACGAAAGTATCCAAGTGGAAGACCACGTGCCGGGGTTGGGTGATATAGGGACGATCCAACAAGTGAATCACGAACTTGTCGAGGAAGTTCATAGCGAAGTGCGGACGCTCCGTCAGGCATTGGCGCAAGCCCATTCTGAGATGTCAGAACCAGAAACTGATGCCGAATCTGAACCAGGGCCCGGAGGCGAGGACACGGATCCTCATGACCCACAGCTATAGGCGTCCTTGATGTGAGACAGACGCCAAGTGGTGTCAGTGCGCGCAACTGCGACGACGTCGATGCGACAGGGCACGGCCCACAGATTTTCCTGGCTGCGATATGCGGCTACGGCTCGCCTCAAGCGTTGGCTCTTGGCCCCACGGACCGATAATTCTGCTGCTTCGAGGCCTTCAGCCCGAAACCTCACCTCGACGAAAACGACCACATTCTGGTGAACCGAGACGAGGTCAATTTCGTCTTGGCCTAAGTGGACGTTTCGTTCAACTATGAGATAGCCTTGGCGCTCAAGGAAGCGCTTGGCCAGTCTTTCGGCTTTTCGTCCGATGAACCAAGAGTATGACGGCATGATCCGATTTCCTTTTGGAAATCGGAAGAGAATGCGTGTTAGTCGTCCTTCTTAAGGTCGATTATTTTGACGACTGTGCTGGTCAAAATCTCAAATCTTGAGCCGTGGCTGTCGACAATGAGGGACTCATTCTTGTTTTCGACGAGTTTACCGATCAAGCCAGAAGTGAAGAGAAGACGG
The DNA here is from genome assembly GCA_047639315.1 of Planctomycetota bacterium. Classification (GTDB taxonomy): domain Bacteria; phylum Planctomycetota; family DRQF01; genus S139-23. Next base: position 36,234 of record JBLINQ010000007.1, on the reverse strand, counting down.
TCGCCCTTGGTCAAATTCTCCATGAGCGCGGCCTTCTTCTTCTTTTCCTTGCGTGCTGGAAGAATCACAACGAAAAGGAAAACACCCATGATGAGGATGATCGGCATTGGATCAAAGCCGCCGGCAGCAAAGAAGATATTCATGGTCAGACTTCCACTGACTCGAGGCCAGTCTTGCAGGATAAGGTCGAAATAGTGACTTCCCAAATCGGCCAAGATGACTCTATCTCGCTTTCCTACAAGGGCTTGCGTGAATTAAGCTGCATCCCGTGACCCGGGAGAGAATTATAGAACTGCACACGATCACCCTCAAGGATGTGAATTCCCGGAATTGCGGTTCGCGGAGGGCTTTCCTACTATGAAGCTCATGCACTTTTGGAGCCCAAAGAGACGATCCCATGGCAAATGAGCGCGGTAGAATAGTAATGGCCATGAGTGGCGGCGTTGACTCCAGCGTGGCAGCAGCCATGCTTTGCGAGCAAGGATACGATGTTGTCGGACTCTTCATGCGTCATGGTGTGGAAGTCAGTGAGGCGGCAAAGCGTGGTAAACAGGGCTGCTGTTCCCTCGAAGACTCAATGGACGCTCGTAAAGTTGCAGCCAAATTGGGCGTTCCGTTCTACGCCATCAATTTCACGTCCGACTTCAAACAGATCATCAACTACTTCGCTGCCGAATATAATGCTGGCCGAACGCCGAACCCTTGCATCCAATGCAACCGCTGGTTGAAGTTCGGCAAGTTATTGGACTACGCCGACGAAATTGGGGCCACCCATGTGGCGACCGGGCACTATGCCGGTGTCAAACAAGTTGGCGATCGGTATTCCGTGGTTCGAGCAGTTGACCGAGACAAGGATCAGTCTTATGTCTTGTTTCCGTTGTCACAGAAACAATTGTCTCGAACTCTCTTGCCGCTTGGTTCTTTGACCAAGGCCGAAGTACGGCAGCGAGCGGAGGACATCGGCCTCGCGGTATTCGACAAGCCAGATAGCCAAGAAATCTGTTTTGTTCCTGACAACGATTATGGCGGATTTCTCAAACGAAAAGATCCCGCATCCATCAATCCGGGCCCGCTTCTTGATCAGTCCGGCGTCGAGGTCGGGCAGCATGAAGGACACCAGCTTTATACCATCGGCCAACGGAAGGGCTTAGGTGGCGGCTTTACCGTTCCGCGTTACGTGGTGGACATTCGCCCTGAAGACAACGCCGTGATCGTGGGCGGTGCCGATGACCTACAATCCAGCGCACTCGAATTTGATGAGGCAACCTGGCAGGAGTTGGCTCCTTTGGCGCCAGGAGAGAAGTTAGCTGGGGAAGTCAAGGTCCGCTATTCCCACGAACCAGAACCAGCGACTCTCGAGGTCCTTGATGGCGGGGTGGTTCGAATTAGCTTTGCTGAGACGCTGAGAGCCGTCACGACTGGACAGGGAGTTGTCTTCTATCGCAACGACCGAGTCATTTGCGGTGGTTTCATTGATCGCGTGACCAAGTGCGAAGAGTCGGTGAGTTGATTCCGGCCGTCTTTCTAAGCTGCGTTCTGATTTCTGCATTCCTGGTTTTTCAACGTCTACGTCGATCCTTCTTGGGAAGGCCGTGGGTGTTACTTGCCTGGGCGGCTTTACTGATTGCTTGGGCGATTTCGCCATGGGCGCCGCCCGGAATATTTGACCAGGATAAGCAAGTCGCCCAGCTCATCCTTGTCGATGTGTCCGAAAGCATGGGACCATCTGCTGCCGATCTTCTGGCGAAACACCACCTGCCAATCGAAAATTCGGATCGTCTGATTGTGGTCGCGGCCGGGACGACCCCCGTTGTCTGCTTTGACGGCAATAGTCGCGATTATCCTGATCAGCTTCGACCGGGTGTGCTACCCGAAAGCCCATCATTTCGATTGCGTTCCGCTATGTTACTGGCCCTGAAGACCGGACTCAGCCGTGTGAAGTCGACCGAGGCGGCAAAGGTGCGGGTGCGTAGTGATGGTGGATTTGCGCCTTTTCGCGCCGACGCTTTCTTAGATGATCAAGCCCGGATGAAAGTTCTCTCCGGCGAGGAAGTTCCTTTTGAGGCCGACACAGATTCAAACCTGAGCGTCGAGTTCTTGGGAGCCAATCCCGTTTTTAGGCCGTCAGTACCGCTCAAATTCGATGTTGAGATCAAAGGCCGTATTCGAGTCGCCAAGACTATCGAGCTCAAAGTGGAGGCCGAGCATGATGCACCTCAAACAGTCAAGATTTCACTTGAGGCCGGCATCGTCAATCGGAGGTTCAGATTAAGCACAGGGCCGCTGGTAGCCAACTCGACCCAATTGACGGCTGTTCTCATAGGGCTCGGTGCCGATGATTCCAGGCCGGAAGACAACCACGATGTTCTGCCTCTTCAGGCGTCATCGCGACCGCCCACCGTCCTTATTATTGAAGGGCCCGAAGCGACACCGATCAAGACATCGGACCTGCAAGACCTTGTCCTGACCAAAGATCCTTCTGCCCTCAATCTTGCGGATGTCGTCATCGTGAATGATGTGAGCATGAAGAGTGGCATGGTTGATTCGGCCTTCTGGCCAGCGTTGCAGAAAAACGTCGAGCTTGGCACGGGCTTGTTGCTCGTCGGTGCTCGGAGCTCTTTTGGTTTAGGACACTGGGACAACACGGTGTTGGACTCGCTGTCGCCGTTGAAGGCCCGGCCAGGTACGAAGAAGCGGGTTCTGATCATTGCGATTGATCGATCTGGAAGCATGGAGAAAAACGCCCGATTCCAACGTGCCGCAGCCGTCGTCAATGCCACCTTTGATCGGATGAAGCAGGGAGATCGCCTCGTTCTTCTGCTCTTTGGTGCGGATTTCACCAAGTCGACCTACGAGCGTGGCCAAGGGGATGCTCGAGCCAGGTTGGCTGAAGAATTACAGGGTGTGAGGCCCACGGGAGGTACACATCTCTCGCCGGTCATGCAGGCACTGGCGGAAACACCCGTCGCAGAAGACGAAGAATCCTTGGCAATCCTCTTGTCGGATGGGCGCGATCCGGAGTCCATGACGCCTGCTAATGTGGCGAAGTGGCGGTCGGCAATGGATCAGCGCCAGATCGACTTTCGGTTCTTTTGGTTCGACCGCGAGTCAACGCTTCGGCCTTTGCTCATGCAACTTGTCCAATCACAAAATGCTCTCGTTGAGGTCGACGATTTTGCCGCGCTCCGGCGCCCGTTTTTTCAAGCGGTTGATGAAAAGTTGACTGTGATCGATGGCAAATATCGCCACGAAAACGCAGGCCAGATCAAGCTCAAGAAAGTGCTGCGGACGAGACTTGATCCCCAGGCGCAGGTGCATGTTCAGGGAGCTGAAGGTGCCCATGCCTTGGCGACCATTAGGCGTGGCCTTGGTTTGGTGGGCGCGGCGCCCGTTGCACTGGGAGTTGCCCAGGATACTGGACTCTTCCCTGGAGATCGCACCCTCTTAAGCTTTGTGAAGTCATTGGCTCCATCCACATCGCAACGATTTGGATCCTTGCAAGCCGTGGTCGAAAACGGCGTTGCTTTCGTCGAACTAAGCGGGTGGAGTGGGGTAGTGGACGGGCTCCAATTGCGTTTTGGCTCGTCCGAAGTGCTGAAATTGGATCAGGTCGGTCCTGGACGCTTTCGGTCTGCCGCGATGAAGGAACTGCCGCGCTCCACCTCCGCTCAGCTCTTGAGCAAAAAAGACAGCGTTCTGGCTCGCTTGCCATTTCGCAGTCTTCGTCCCACCGATCTCGGGCCAAGCCCAAGACTTGGGAACACGTCCGATCTCGTGGCAGCTTTGACCAGCATCGCCAAAACTGCCAGCAAGAAGCCCACAGCCCATTTGGCTCTTCTGGCTCTTGCTCTTTTGCTCCTCACCGCCGAAATGATCCTGAGAATTTCTTCTAAATCGTGAGTTTTCACCCAAAGCGTCCTCAAGGCTGGCTCTGAGTGAGTCGATTAAAGGGTGACGGATGATCGTCCCATGTCCTTTGATGACATGTATTTATTCACTTGGGGATAGCTCATGAATGTTCGCTTGACACTGGTTTTAGTCGTTTTGATGGCTCCATTCTTTTTGGGTGCGTGTACCACATCGTACAAGCGGGACGGAAAAGACATCCCAGCAGACTTTGCAGAAGCCTCATTGGAAGAAACTGATGCCGTTGACTTTGACAAAGAGCGGATCGATTCGGCTGTGGAAGCGGTCGGCTTTGAGCGCGGTCCATCCCTGTTACAAAATTTGCAATGGCTGATTGCTCAGAAGGACATGGCAGTCCCCGCTGTCGCGGCTCATCTGCCTGAAGGTGATCTGCGGACTAAAGCAAACCTCCTCTATGTCCTCGGATTCACCCGGACAGAGGAATCGACTGCGGCACTCGTGGCCCACATGAATCATGAAGAAGATGTGGTCCGCTACGAGGCGGCTGCTGGTCTTCTCAATCACGGCGATACAACGGCTGTTCCGGTTCTCGTCGATTTCTTGGACAACAAGGATCGCCGCTTTCGATTCAAAGCGATCCAGATCTTGAAACAGGAGATCGGCAAAGATTTCGGCTATCAGTTCTCGGCTGACCAGGAGACGCGCCAAGCTTCGATTGGGAAATGGCAGGACTGGTGGAGCAAGCAAAAGAAGCAGCTCATGTACCGTCCCAAAGATAAGTAGCACCCGCTATTCTGTTTCGTATTGAGGAATTTGAGCTCTCTTTCCAAAGCGAAAGAGAGCACGCCAGAACCCCGTGGTGGAATTGAGCTGTTTTCTTTTCCACTCATGTTGATCTAGCGTAGAATCGCCGCCGAACCCGAGCCAAGTGCTACGGGATGCTTGATTTCTGGGGAAAATCCCCTCTATTAGGAAGAATCAATGGGGTTTTGGAGCTGGATGGGCGTCCTCTGGGGCGCTTCTTTCATCATCGTGACTTTGTGCCTGATTCAGTCCAGGAATCAAGAGAAGCGACGCTGATAAGCCGTTGACTTTGGCGCTATTTACTCCATTCACCCCTACTTTCTGTTTCCTCTTCTCCCCTAGCCGCTCCAGCCACTATAGTTTGAGTGGAATGAGCGGATCACACCAGAATGAGCGAAATCTCACACTTCGGCATTATCCGTGTTTTTGAGCTAGTACTCTGGCCACTTGGATCGTCTTCTTAAATGGGGCGTACCATCGGCGAGCGTTGTTTGATTGCAAGATGCTCAATGGGAAAAGGAAGACATAGGTAACGAAGCATGAAGATCTATTTTTGCGACGAGTGCCACGAGAGCATCCCGCTCAAGGACATCGCAGACAATACAATCACCATCGAAGGCGGCAAAATCTATCACGAGAAGTGTCGCCCGAAAGCCGCTAAGCCTGGGGGGCGTGTCAGCTATTCAACAGCTGCCATTTCACTCTTGCTAGGACTGGGGATTGGTGCTGTGGTTATGGCCATCTGGGGTGATGCCATCCTGAATCGCGAAGAGAATCTGAGTGCAGCCCGGCAAATTGCCCGACTCGAAACGACGGTCATGGATCTGAAGAAAGATTCGGATGACCGACTCAAGAGAATCGAAAGCGACCTCGAAGAGAGTCCTTCTATCGATGGGCGGGCTGGCAAGCTCGCTCGCGCCTTTCAAGGAATCCGAGACAACGGCGACTCATTCAGCAAGATGCGTGTCAGCTTGAACGGTCTCGGCGACGAACTTCGCAGCGAGCAAGAAAACCAAGTCAAGGAATTTAATGCGCTCAAGGGCGAGCGAGAGAAGCAACAACGGCAAACCTCTGAGTTTGTTCATCAAAAAGTTGTTCCTGACCTGGAGAAAGCAATCGAAGCTTCGAAGGACATGGAAGAGAACATTAGCTTGATTATCGGGCGCTTGGAGACCCTGGAAGAGAACCCTGGCCGCGGGTCCATGGGAGCGGGAACTGGCACGGCGACCAAGATTAGCACCGTTGACGCCCCAGCTCTCAATCCGGCCAAAGCCAAGAAACGCCAAGAGCTCTTGGCTCAGCTCAAACACAAAGAAGGCACGAAGCGCTTCTCAGCGGCGGTTGACCTCGGTGAGTTCCGCGACCGTGAAGTCGAGGAAGCGATGGTTGAGTTGTTGCAGGATAAAGAAGAGTACGTTTGCTCAACGGCGTTGACGAACCTCATGGATATGAACACCAAGTGGTCGATCCCTCACATCATTCCGGTCCTGAAGAATGATGATTACGTGTTGAGAGAAACAGCTATTGCTGCCCTTGAGAAATTGATGGGACGGTCCATTTCACTTGATCCGGCGGCTAACTCGGCGAAGGTCCTGGCCAAGATCCGCGAACTCACGAAGTGGTGGGATAAGAACCGAGACAGAATCCTCAATGGAGGATAGGGACTGTCCTTTGACGTAACCATCGTCTGCGGCTAAAGTAGCGGCCATGGCAACATCCAAAAAAACAAAACAGAAGCGCGCTGATATCTTCGCTCGCACCCGGATCCTCGCGACGCTAGGCCCAGCGACTGACAATGACAAAATCGTCGCCGAAATGATCCTCGCCGGCGCCAATGCTTTTCGCCTCAATTTCTCCCATGGTACTCATGCCGATCACGCAATTCGTGTTGCCAGGGTTCGCAAAGTCGCCCGGCGCCTTAAGCGCCCCATAGCGATCTTGCAGGATCTGCAAGGCCCGAAGATTCGCACGGGGCCGGTCAAAGGCAAAGGCAGCGTCTTTTTGGAAGTTGGGACCGACGTTCGCGTAAGTCACAAATTTGCGCTGACCGAGCCCGGCCTGATTTCCACGGTCTACAAGAACCTCGTCAGCGACGTGAAAGTCGGTGAGTCGATTCTCCTCGATGACGGCCTCCTGGAGCTCCGATGCAAATCGAAAACAGAAGATGAGCTGGTTTGCCAGGTCATTTGTGGTGGTCCTCTTCGTGGTAAGAAGGGCATTAACCTTCCAGGAGTGAATGTCTCAAGCCCATCACTCACGAAAAAAGACAAAGAAGACCTGATTTTTGGCGCCAAGCTTGGTGTCGATTATGTGGCCTTGTCTTTTGTCCGCAAAGCGAAAGATATCACTCAACTTCGCGCTGAACTCGCCAAGCACGGCTCGAACGCTGCCATCATCGCGAAAATCGAAAAGCCAGAGGCGTTGAAGAACCTCGAAGACATTCTTGAGGTCTCTCACGGTATCATGGTGGCGCGGGGCGATCTGGGCGTCGAGCTTCCTGGTGAGCAATTGCCGATCATCCAAAAGAACATTATTGCCGCCGCTAGGCAGCGCGGGCGCATTGTGGTCACAGCCACTCAGATGCTTGAATCGATGATCGAAAACCCTCGTCCGACGCGGGCCGAGACTTCGGATGTCGCGAATGCCATTCTCGACGGTACGGATGTTGTGATGCTCTCGGGTGAAACCGCTGTCGGCAAGCAACCCGTTGGCGTCATCGAGACTATGACTAATATCATTCGGCACACTGAAGGCAGCAATCTCTATCATGGTGTGATGCAGAAAATGAACTTGGATGTTGGACGGGATGTGGCTGACGCGACCGTTCATGCGGCATGCACCGCTGCCGAAGAATTGGATGCCAGGACTCTCTTGGCGTTCTCTAGTTCTGGCCGCACCTGCTTCAAGCTCTCTTTTGCCCGTCCCCGATCTCGGATCGTCGGGGCCACATTCGAAGAAAACGTATTCAATCGACTGGCACTGTGCTGGGGCATTGACGTGATGTGGCTCAAGAAAGCCAAGAATCTGGATGAGCTCTACTTCTTTGGCGAGCGGGAGTTGATGGACGGGGGCCGCACTAAAATCGGCGATCTCAGCATCGTCATTACCGGCTCGAACGTCTCATCCGGGGGCACCAACAGCATCAAAGTCCATCGAGTTGGCAATTTAGACATGACCGACAGCGCCGATGTGGCACGTCGGTTCACTCGCCTTTATGTCAAGCATGGCAGCGAGCGGAAGATTGAGCGCCGGTCGTAAGATTCGGTCCCTGCGGCTGTCCGATGACATAATCAGGGGGTCGCAGATCTTTCCTCACCCCTCCCGACCCAGCGCATTGTCTGAGGCTATGAAGGCTCATAGACTACGTCGATAGTTTGCTGGCTTTCGGGCTGGCATTCTTCGATTGTGTTGATCATCACAACTTCCCCAATAGCAAGAGATTAGGGGCCCCGCTCCATGAATATTCACGAGTACCAAGCAAAGGCGATTCTCCGTGATAACGGCGTCGCCACTTCCCAGGGCATTGTCTGCACGTCGGCAGAAGAAGCTCGAGACGCATTTGTTCGTCTTGGAAAACCTGTCAGCGTCGTCAAAGCCCAAATCCACGCTGGTGGACGCGGCAAGGGTGGCGGTGTCAAACTGGTCAAGAGCGCTGAAGAGGCATTTGCCGCAGCCGAAATGATCATGTCGTCAAACTTGATTACCCACCAAACCGGTCCAGAAGGCCAACCTGTCACGACCTTGTTGGTCGAGGAAGGTAGCGCCATCGCCGATGAACTTTATATCGGCATCGCGATGGATCGGGAATACGGCATGCCGGTCATGATGGCATCATCTGAAGGTGGCATGGACATCGAAGTTGTCGCAGCCAATACACCTGAGAAGATTCTCAAAGAGCCAATCGACCCTGAAGCAGGACTTCGCTCTTACCAAGCCCTTCGTCTAGCGAAGGCCATCGGCGTCCCAGCCGCTTTGCACCGTAAAGCTATTAGCTTCCTGCAAGGTTTGGCTCGTACGTTCCTCAAGTACGATTGCTCGCTTGCAGAAATCAACCCTTTGGTTGTGACCCAAGACGGCGATCTCTTGGCATTGGACGCCAAGATGAACTTCGACTCGAATGCCTTGTATCGGCATCCTGAAATCGTCGAGCTGCGTGATCTGGCTGAAGAAGATCCAGCTGAGGTTGAGGCTGCCGAATCTGGTTTGTCGTACATCAACCTCGACGGAAACATTGGCTGCTTAGTCAATGGTGCTGGTTTGGCGATGGGAACGATGGACATCATTCAACATCACGGTGGCACGCCGGCGAACTTCCTCGACGTTGGCGGCGGCGCCAATGCTGACCAGGTCGCTCACGCCTTCAAACTTATCCTCGCGGATGACAAAGTGAAGGGCATCTTGGTCAACATCTTTGGCGGCATCCTTCGTTGCACGACTCTTGCTGATGGCATCTGCCAGGCTGTGAAGGAAGTGAACCTTCATGTGCCACTCGTTGTTCGCCTCGAAGGTACTGAGGTCGAGCAAGGACGCAAGATTCTTGAAGAGTCTGGTCTTCCGATCATGACTGCAACGGATATGGCCGATGCGGCCGAGAAAATTGTCAAAGCGGTTTCCTGAACGGACAAAATCATATGAGTATTCTGATTAACAAGGACACGAAGGTCATCGTTCAGGGAATCACCGGATCAACCGGTAAGTTTCACACTGAGCAGATGATCGAGTACGGAACTCAGCTCGTGGGCGGCGTGACCCCAGGTAAGGGTGGCACGACTTGCTGCGGCGTTCCAGTTTTCGACACAGTCAAAGAAGCGATCGCGCAAACAGGGGCAGATGCCACTGTTATCTATGTGCCGCCACCCTTTGCCGGTGAGGCTATTCTTGAAGCTGCCGACGCTGGTATGCGTCTTGGCATTGCTATTACCGAGGGCATTCCAGTGATGGACATGGCTAAGGTTAAGAAGGCACTGAAAACATCATCGATGCGTTTGGTCGGCCCGAACTGTCCGGGTGTGATTACTCCTGGTGAGTGCAAGATCGGCATCATGCCTGGTTACATTCACAAGCCTGGAAGCATCGGCGTCTTGAGCCGAAGTGGCACTCTGACCTACGAAGCTGTGTGGCAATTGAGCGAATTGGGTTATGGCCAGTCAACTTGCGTTGGCATCGGTGGTGATCCTCTCAACGGCACGAATTTCATCGACATTCTCGACCTCTTTAACCAAGACGATGAGACCGAAGGTGTCATCATGATTGGTGAGATCGGCGGAACTGCTGAAGAAGAAGCGGCAGCTTGGATCAAGGCCAACATGAAGAAACCAGTTGCTGGTTTCATCGCCGGTCAGACTGCACCTCCAGGAAAACGTATGGGCCATGCTGGCGCCATCATTTCTGGTGGATCAGGAAAAGCCAGTGACAAGATCACAGCTATGGAAGCCGCAGGAATTCCTGTTGCCGCCAGCCCTGCAGATCTTGGCAGTACGATGCGAATCGCTCTGAAGGGCTGAGTTTTCTCAAGTCTTTCGAAATGATCTTTAACGCGCCAATCGATGCCGAGCATCGATTGGCGCGTTTATTTGTTTATTGCGGTTTGGTCCGCTTTCCGTCCACAAGAATGACAATGGATAAATAGCTCCGGAACAAAGAGCAACGATGTGGGTTTACTGGTTTAGTTCAATCTTATTGCCGTCGGACGTGCCCCCGACATTCAGAACCTAACCTTTAGGGGCACTCCATGTTTCCATCTCCAGAGTTTGAAACCGAAGTCGATCTTGATGCTGCGATCGCCGTGATCCGTACCCCGGGTCGATTTGCTGTGAGAGCGACGAATCTCATTCAGCCCGGCGCAAGAATCCTATGTATAAATGGGTGCTCCTTTGATGCACCCACCCGCTACTCGGTTCAGGTTGGCCCGAAAGAGCACATTGATGCAGGCATAGAAACCGAGATTGAAGAGTCTTTGGATAGCTATCCTTGGCGTTGTCTCAATCACTCCTGCACTCCCAACGCTGTCATTCGGAATCGTCAACTCCTCGCCGTGTGTTCGATCGAGCCATGGGAAGAAGTCAGTTTTGATTACAACACTTCCGAATATGAGCTCGCGACACCTTTTGAGTGCGAATGTGGAGCTGAGGATTGTTGTGGCCTCATTCGGGGTTTTCGCTATCTTAGCGCCGAGGAGAGGGTTGCTCGTCTCCCTCTTTTACCTTCTTACTTGCGAGCCTAAGACCGCACGCAGACTTGTGTGAGAAAGCGCTTCTTCGTGCTATGAACCCAGTGCTCTTGCCCAATCTATTTCGCTATGTGGCGAGCACCTATCCCAGTGTTTTAGCAGTGGATATTCCACCCAGTAGTGGGCGCTCTAATCGGCAGACGTTGACCTACCGTGAGCTCGATTACAACGCGATGTCCATTGCTGCCGGACTACGCCCCCTCGTCAGTCGCGAATGTGTTGTTCCCTTGGTTCTGGGACGAGAATCGATTCATCTTTTATCGGCCCAAATCGGCTGCATGTTGGGTGGTGGCGCCTATGCGAGTCTCGACCCGACGTTGCCCGATGATCGCTTAGCATTCATGCTCAAGGACTGCGATGCCCCAGCGATCTTGACCGAGAGAAGATTCGCTGAGCATGTCCTGCGGCTTACCGACAAACCTAATTCGATCTTGGTTGTTGAGGATCTTCTGCAGCAATTCGGAATTGGCGATTACCAAGGCGAGCCCCCTTGGTATGGACCGAATTCCCTGGCTTATATCATCTACACCTCGGGCACGACCGGGCGCCCAAAGGGAGTCATGATTGAGCATAAGTCGGTTGCCAATCTGATTCATACAGACATTGCAAGGTTTGGGCTTGGTGTCGGTGATCGCGTCGCCCAGGGCTCTTCGCCTTCCTATGATTCTTCGGTCGAAGAGATTTGGTTAGCCCTTTCGGTAGGAGCAACCGTTGTTGTTTTGGATGCCGAGACGACTCGACTTGGACCAGACCTCATCTCATGGTTACGAGACGAGAAAATTGCCGTTTTCTGTCCACCGCCCACGCTCCTGAAGACCACTGGCTGCACAGCGCCGGGTGAGGTGTTGCCTGATCTTCGGCTTCTCTATGTAGGTGGCGAAGCATTGGATCAAGATCTCGCGCGAACGTGGGGCACACCATTCTGGCTGGAAAATGGTTATGGTCCGACCGAGTGCACGGTGACGTCTTTGCGTTGTCGAGTTGATCCGAACGTACCGGTGCACATCGGTTCCTGCGTTCCTGGTTTGAAAGCTCACACCCTGAATGAAAAAGGGGAACAGCTTCCGCAAGGAACGGAAGGGGAGTTGTGTTTGTCTGGGGTCGGCTTGGCTCGCGGTTATCTCAATCTTCCTGAGGAAACCTCGAAGCGGTTTCAGGTGCACCCGGCGCTCGGTCGAATCTATCGTACGGGTGACTTAGTACGTGAAGAGGCGACGGGTAACTACAGTTTTCTTGGTCGCATTGATACGCAGGTCAAGATTCGCGGGCACCGTATTGAACTCGAGGAAATCGAAACTCATAGCGCGCGATGTGAGGGCGTAAGTCAAGCTGCTTGCCGACTGCAGGGGCCAAGAGGCAAAGAGTTTATTGTCGCTTGGATCGTCCCAGATGATTGGCACTCGCTGCCTGCCATAGAAGACATACGACGTTACTTAGCCGAACAATTGCCATCTCACATGGTGCCACAACGATTCGATTTTGTGCGCGAACTCCCGCGCAGCGTAGGCGGGAAATTGGCGAGAAAAGCCCTTCCCGAGATTCTAGTTGAAAGCAAGGCTGACCAAGACTTCGAGCCCTGCGGCGGGGAGATGGAGGCGTTGGTCGAACATGCTTTTGACGTTGTGCTTGAACGTTCCGGTCCTTTGTCGGCGGTTGCTCATTTCTTTAATCAACTCGAAGGCGACTCGCTCAAGGCTGCGATGGTTGTTTCGAAGTTGCGAGAGAATTCCGAGACATCGTCAGTGACCGTCAAAGATATCTATCAGCATCCAACCATTCGTCAGTTGGCAACGAACTTGGTGAGCAACAATGACGAGCGTAGTGCAAGCAAAGATCAGCACCGAGCTAAACCTGAAGTCAGAGAGAGTAAGCAGCGAAAACCATATCTCGCAGCACTCGTTCAGGCGTCGTGGATGCTGCTTAACTTGAGCATGGCCGGGCCATTGGTGTGGTTTTCTCTCTTCAAGATTGTGCCATGGTTGCTGGCGGAGTTCTCTATTGGGGTTCTCATCGTTCTGGTGCCTTTCCTTAGCGTTGCGATCGCTCTGGTTTTGATTCCGATCTACTTCGGTTTTGTGGTGTTGATGAAGATTGCTCTTGTCGGGAAATACACGCAGCGGCGGGCTCCTGTTTATGGCGGTTTTTACCTGCGCCATTGGATCGTGCAGCGGTTGGTCGGTCTTTTGCCATGGGGCCTGATGTCGGGGACCGTTTTTCAGAATTTCGCTTTGCGCTGCTTGGGCGCGCGCATTGGCAAAAGGGTACACATCCATCGGGGCGTCAACCTCTTACAAGGGGGCTGGGACCTCCTTGAGTTGGGCGACGATGTGACGTTGGGACAAGGTGCGAGCGTGCGCCTTGTCGACTACGTTGATGGCGAGCTTCATTTGGCTCCCGTTGTCATCAAGGCCGGGGCAACGGTTGATACGCGGGCTGGTGTCTGCGGTAATGCCACGGTTGGGGCGGGCGCCTATCTCGAGGCACTCTCGGTTTTGCGGAATGGTGAGAGCATGCCGGCGGGCGAGTTGTGGGATGGAGTCCCTGCGCATCACGTGGGCAACGCCCCAGCAAGATCCACTCTTGATCGATCAGGTGAAATGGGTCCGGTAGTGCACGGCGTTCTCAGTATCATCATGGCCTTCCTCTTTAACTTGATCTTCTTGCTGCCATGGCTTGGGGCCATTTGGTTGAGTGCGCGTGTTTGGGACATCGGCAGCGATGAAGTCATTCGTTGGATCGCTCAGCCAGAAGTCGGATCCGAATTTGTTTGGCTCATGATTCTCTTGGCTTTTGTCGGCGCTCCCCTGGGCTTGATGGCTCAGGCTCTGTTCTGCCGCCTACTTGGCAAGATTGAAACTGGATGCGTGAGCCGTTGGTCATTCACTTACATCTTGGTTTGGACAAAGACTGGGGCGGTCGACGCGGCGAATAACGTGTTGAGCGGGACGCTCTTTTGGCCCATGTGGTTGCGGCTTTCCGGCATGAAGATCGGTCGCAATTCAGAGGTGAGCACCATCATCGATGTCGTGCCCGAACACATCGAAATCGGGACCGAGAGTTTCTTTGCTGACGGCATCTACTTGGGCGGCCCACGTATCCACCAAGGACGAGTTGATATGCGTCGAACGAAAGTCGGGAGCAATACGTTTTTCGGCAATCATGCGGTGATTGAAGCGGGTAGCGAATTGCCGGATGACATTCTCTTGGGGATCTGTACGAAAAGCCATGATGCGATTCGGCAGGGAAGTTCATGGTTTGGTCACCCGGTTTTCGAACTACCCCGGCGCGAGGTCATCACGATGCCTCGGGAAGTGACCCACGACCCAGGCTTCTATCTGTTTAGTCAAAGACTGTTTTGGGAAACGATGCGCTTCGCTCTTCCCCTGTTCCCTTTGGCTACGGCGCTTTTGTGGTTTGTCTTTGTTTCCGGTCGCTTGGCAGGTGGCGTGACTGCCCAAGTTCTCTTCGTCGACATCCCTCTCCTCGGCGCAGCCATGGCATTGACTCGCTGCCTTGGGGTTCTCGTCCTAAAATGGGCGCTCCTGGGCAAAATCAAACCCGGACAGCATGGCTTCTGGTCGAGCTGGTGTAGCCGTTGGGATTTTCTTTACGTTGCCTGGGGGGCTTGGGCACGAGGGATTCTTGCGCTCCTTGAAGGCACACCTTTCTTGCATTGGTATTTGCGTGCCATGGGTGTCCGCATCGGCCGCAGCGTGACCTTAAGCGGCGGGTTTGCTCAGGTTGTCGACCCAGATATGATCCACATTGAAGATGGCGCCACGGTCAATGGCCTGTTTCAAGCACACAGTTTTGAGGACCGTGTGCTGAAGATGGATCACGTTCATATACGGCAGAACGCAACGACACATGACGGCTCCGTACTTCTTTATGGTGCTGACATTGGCAGTGGCTCCCATGTCATGCATCACAGTGTGGTCATGAAGAAAGAACGACTGCTCCCCGATTCCGCCTACGAAGGAGCCCCGACCAGTCGCTGTGACCGCCCATAAGTGGCCCTCCCCTTTGCTAAGCTTTCGTCACTATGTCAACGAATGAACAGCAAGTCCTACGTGTGAAGGGTGGCCAAAAAATTGGCGGAACTTTCATTCCATCTGGGAACAAGAATGAAGCTCTCCCAGCCGTCGCCGCATCTTTACTGGTAGACGGTCAGGTCACCCTGCAAAATCTGCCAGACATCGTTGATGTCCGAGTCATGATTGAAATCGCGACGCGCCTGGGTGTGGGTGCGAGTTGGAATCAAGGCGGCGATTTGGTGCTTGCCACGGAGTCACTCTGTTCTTCCTCGCCTCATAGTCCCTTGGCCAAGACGATTCGTGGGTCATTCCTGTTTTGCGCCCCTTTGCTTGCGAAACGAGGAAGGGTCCGAATGCCTCGTCCAGGTGGTGATAAAATTGGCCGTCGCCGGGTCGACACTCATCTGCTTGCCCTCAGCGCTTTGGGCGCTGACATCCGGATGGACGACCAAGGTTATGACATGAGGTTGGATGGGCGCTTTAAGGGGGCCGATGTCTTTCTCGACGAAGCCAGCGTCATGGCGACCGAAAATGCAGTGATGGCGGCCGCTCTCGCCGAGGGCACCACCCGCATCGCCAATGCTGCCTCCGAACCTCACGTCCAAGGTTTGTGTCGGATGCTGAACACGCTCGGTGCGAAAGTCAGAGGCATCGGTACGAACTTGCTCGAGATCGAAGGGGTGGAGCAGCTCAATAGCGGAACTCATCGCATCGGTCCGGACCACATCGAAATCGGTTCATTCATGGCCTTAGCGGCAGCAACTGGTGGCGAGCTCCTGATCAAGGATGTCCGCCCCGACGATCTGCGCATGATTAATATGGTCTTTCATCGCTTGGGCGTGGCGACGGAATTCTCAGGATCAGACCTGTTGATCCCTGGCGATCAAGATTTGGAGATCGTCACCGATATCCACGATGCCATCCCCAAAATCGACGATGCCCCATGGCCTGGTTTTCCCGCAGATCTCATCTCGATCATCTTAGTCTTGGCAACGCAGGCCAAAGGGACGGTCCTAATCCACGAGAAACTCTTCGAAAGTCGCATGTTCTTCGTCGATAGCCTCACAGCATTGGGAGCGAAGATCGTTCTTTGCGATCCTCATCGCGCGGTTGTCGTTGGCCCAGCGCAGCTTCACGGCGCAACTATCGTCAGTCCTGATATTCGGGCTGGAATGGCCCTTCTAATCGCTGCTTTGATCGCCAAGGGTGAGAGCACTATCCAGAATGTGGGGCAAATTGACCGGGGTTATGTTGCCATCGACACTCGCCTTAAGGACCTCGGGGCCGACATCCTACGGGTTTGACCGCCAAATCATGGCGAATGAATGTGGGATCTTCGGGTGGGGTTGCTAATCTATTGAGAGAGATTCCCTCACTTGGAGGCCTATTGTGGGCGACGCATCTAATTTTATCCCATTCTTCGGATTCTTGGGTACGACCGAGTGGATCATCATCGGTGGAGCCATGCTGCTGCTTTTTGGTGGCCCCAAGTTACCGGCGTTGGCGCGAAGCCTCGGGACATCCTTCGTTGAATTCAAGAAGGGCATCAAGGGCGAGGACGACGAGCCTAAGTTGCCTGATGCCGAAGAAAAACGCCAACTTCCCAAAGACGGAGGCGACCGTTGAGCGATCCTTCTCTTCCCAGTAAAGAACCACGTTTCACCGTGGAACTAAAACTGAACAACGAAAACTTGGCCCTTCGGGGATTCATTCATGACATTCTCGGCGGTGCCGTTTACGGAATGATCGAGGGTCTGAAGGGCTTCGAAGATTGTGACACATTGGAAGTGAAGGTCACCAAGACGGAAGCATTCGGTAAAGCGGATGCCCAGGACTGATTGGTCTCTGGGTGTGCTTCTCGGTGGTGCCAGCCGCCGCATGGGGCAAGATAAGGCCCTACTCACTGTCGGCACATTGACTCTCCTCGAACACGTCTTGGCTCGATGCCAGAGCGACAAAATCGAAACAATCTTATCGGTCGGGCACAAAGACCGAGAAATTCCGAGCGGCCTATCCGGCATCACCAGAGTTCCGGATCGGGAGACCGGCGGCGGCCCTTTGTTCGGAATCGAAGCTCTGCTCAGTGCCACGACGACAACCTGGCTGGTCGTCATTCCCTGTGACATGCCTGGTCTCCAGCACGATCATCTGACCGAGCTTCTGAAGCCAATGGATGAGGGTGACTCGGCCATCTACGAAACTGATGGGACCCAGTTGGTGATGCCGATGGTGCTTCGGACAGCCTGGGCCAAGTCGGTCTTGCCCCAAATACTGAATTCCGGAAAGAGGCGGATTGTTGACCTCTTGGATCAGGGGCAGAAAACACTTGTGAGCCGACCCAAATCCGAAGCTTCGATTCGGGCTTTCCATAACATCAACACTCAAAGCGAGTTCCAGGCGTTTTGTGATTTAGATTTGGGCTGAAGTCACTCTCATTGATGGCGCTCAAATGCGCGTTGACTTGAATCTTTGAGGCAGTTATCCTTATACGAGACTAAATTCGGTCTCATTTATTCATAAATCCTTATGCCACTGGGATTTCTGGCGCATGCCTACAACTGACGAAATCGAACAAAGCTATCGATTGGTGCAACCTCACATGGACGCGCTTGATGTTCTCATGAGTGAGATCCTCAGCGCCGACGTTGAATGTGTTGACGACATGCTTAAGTACGCGGGCCGATATTCCGGTAAGCGACTCAGGCCCGCGCTCGTTTTTATCATCGGCGGCATGTGCGGCGAGACCAATGACAAGCACGTCCGTTTGGGCGCTGTCGTCGAATTGATCCACATGGCCACCCTCGTCCATGACGATGTCTTGGACCGGGCCACGGTGCGCCGCAATCACGAATCTGTGAATATCCGTTGGAACAACAAGGATGCGATTCTTCTGGGTGACATCATGTTTGCCCGGGCCATTCGTTTGTTGGTCACCATCGGCAATATGCGTGCCCTCGACTTGTTGACCGGAGCCGTGAGCACGATTTGCGAAGGCGAGATTCAACAGAACCAACTTTCAGGTGATTTCTCTGTCGATTTTGCGACATATGAGCAGATCATTCAGCGAAAGACTGCGTCTCTTTATGCTGCGGGTTGCGAGCTGGCTGCACTCCTTGGTGGAGCCCGAGAAGAACTTGTTGCCGGATTCAGCGAATTTGGCATGAGCTTGGGAACGGCATTTCAGATCATCGATGATTGCTTAGATTTGACTGGCGATGAGAGTGTCGTTGGCAAGTCCCTAGGCACCGACATCAAGAACGGCAAAATGACATTGCCGCTGATTCATCTTCTGTCGAAGTTGGCTGAGCCTGAGAAAAGCAAAGTTGAAGAGCTCATTCAACGCGATAACTGCACCGATGAAGAGGTCGTCGAGATTCGCGAACTTTTGAGTGTTCATGGTTCGATCGAACACGCCTTCACTTTGGCGCGGAAATACGTTCAGGATAGCCTTGAGCCGCTCCGCGATTTACTTCCTGCGCGTGATTTCACCGTGGTGCAAGAAATCGCCGGATTCGTGCTTGAACGGCGCCAGTAGCGCATTCTGATCACGAATAGCCGAAGACGAAAAGACCGCGAAAGCGGTCTTTAGTTATTTTGGGCCAGAATCAGAGCATTCCGCATAAGCACAGCTACAGTCACCGGGCCGACACCTCCAGGTACTGGCGTGATAGCTCCAGCAATGGCCTCGACTTCGTCGAAGTTCATGTCGCCGCACAGCCGCCCTTCGGATTCGATCCAATTCGTGCCGACATCGATCGCAATTGCACCTTCTCGGATCATCTCACCAGTCACCAACCCAGCTCGACCCGCTGCGGCGATCACGACATCAGCAGACTTGAGCGTTGCCGCCATGTCACGTGTCCGAGTGTGACAAATTGTAGGTGTTGCGTTGGCATGGAGGAGGAGCATGGCTAAGGGGCGGCCGACGATCGCGCTGCGCCCAACGATCGCTACATTGAGACCGGTAATGCCTTCTGGGGCTGCTGCTTCCAAACAAAGCATGGCCGCCATGGCAGTGCACGGGGCTACTTGGTGGGTATTTTGCAAGACCCGACCAGCGGCTTCGTCGGTGACAGCTTCAACATCTTTCGCCATCGGAATCAAAGCGCGGCAAGCTGATTCGTCTAAGTGCTTGGGCAACGGCATTTGGATCATGATGCCGGTGATCTCGGGGTCGATGGCTAAGCTACCCAGATGAGCCTTAACTTGGTCAAATGGGGTATCTTTATCTAAGACATCGAGGCGATGCTTGATGCCAAGCTTGCCAGCCGTTTTACCCTGATTACGAGTATAGGCCTCGTTTTCGTCGTCTTTGCCCACGGAAACGGCGATAATAAACGGAACTCGCTCTGTTTCTTGAAGTAGGACCTCAACGCCGCTTTTGACTTCCGATCGGATTCGTTTGGCAATCGCTTTGCCATCGATGATGTTTGCCATTTTTTTCTCATTTTGCAGATAGTGGATTTTCCATCTGATCCGGCTACGCTAACACCAACCGATGGCGGGGTCATTACTAGCCGCGGAATGCCAGATTGAAAGTGAAAACACCATGCACAACGACATCAAAGAAATCCTCTTCCCTGAAGATCAGATTCAAAAGCGGCTGGGGGAGCTAGGCGCTCAAATTGCCAAAGACTACGAAGGCGACCACTTAGTCTTGATGGCACTCCTCAAAGGGGGCGTTGTCTTCATCAGCGACTTGATGCGCAAGATCCCTTTGAAGCTCGACATCGACTTCATTCAACCCTCTAGTTACGGCGATGCGACGTCATCGTCCGGCGTCGTTAACATCAAAATGTTCCCTAAAATGGACTTCACCGGGAAACGGCTCTTGGTGCTCGACGACATCCTCGACACTGGACGCACCCTCAAGCGCGTGAAAGACATCTTGATCGAAAAAGGCGCCACAGACATCCGTACTTGCGTCTTGCTGGATAAGAAAGCGCGGCGAAAGGTCGAGATTGACGCTGATTACGTCGGATTCATAGTCGATGACTTCTTTGTGGTGGGCTATGGACTCGATTATGCCGATCATTACCGCAATCTGCCTTATATTGGCGTATTGAAGGAGGAGTGCTATTCCTCTGAGTCGGAAAGGGAATCGCAAAACAGCGGTGACTAACTGTTTGGGAACGAAGTCTTATTAAGGTTTGATATGGCCTGGAGTGATCGACAATATTCAGACAATGGACCTCTCTATGGTGGGATGTCGTCCCAAAAGAGTGTCTGTTTTTGGATCATCGCTGTCACAGTGGCCATTCAAGCGGTCATTTGGGTGGCTGGTGCAGGAGCGCGGGGCGAAGGCGCCGCTCGGGTCGTCGATTGGTTCGCCCTGGAGTGGGACTATCTTTTTAGCCTCCAGTTGTGGCGCTATGTCACTTACATCTTCCTGCATGGAGGGGTTGGCCATCTGTTCTGGAACATGTTTCTGCTCTACCTCATGGGGCAGATGCTTGAGCCTCATATGGAACGGCGCCAGTTCCTCATCGTCTATCTCGGCTTGGGCGTTGTGGCGGCCTTCGGTTATCCGATCGAAGCTGCTTTTCAGGATCCTCCCCATCGTGGAGTGATTGGAGCCTCAGGGAGCATCATGGGTTTAGTGGCTCTCTTTGGCGCACGTTTTCCCCGAGTCGAAGTACGCATGATCTTCGTCACGGTAACGGGCGCAGGCTTTGCCGCTATCATGATCGGCTTGGACATCCTCTCGCTCATGGCTTCACCAGGTGGTACCGGCACAGCCCACGGAGTTCACTTGGCCGGAGCCGCAGGCGGTCTGGTCTATGGACTTTGGTGGACGAAGATTGAGATCTTCTTTGGGGCCGCTAAGGTTCATCGAGAGCGCAAGAAAGCCGGCAAGATGGCGGCCCAAAAACATGCCGATGCAGAAGAGATGGATCGGATTCTCGAGAAAATCAGTGCTGAGGGCATTGGTGAGCTTACCGAGGCTGAGAGAGACTTCTTGCGCCAACAAAGTGAACGCCTGAAAAGCCGTTCTTAATTCTCCTCGCCATCAATCACCATCTCTTTTCGTCATAGACGCGCTTCTGCACATCGAATCTTCAGGATTTGCACGTTTCTGCGTATACTCGCTCCATGCCACTTAGAGTCAGTCAAATACGTCTTCCTCTTGATGGAGATGAGTCTCAGGTTCTCCCTCGCGCTCTACGTGCAGCTGGGTTGGACGAGGCTGACGTCGCCTCAATTGAACTCGTGCGTCAATCGATGGATCGTCGTCGCCGAAGCCCTGAATTCGTCTACACCGTCGACATCCATCTCGTTGATGAACCTCGCAAACGAGAGCGGTCGCGGGGCAAGGAACGAAAGAATGTGCATTGGGTCGATGCAGCGACCCTGGAGCCGCTCACGCCAGGGGATCGTCCTCTCGAAAATCGCCCTGTGATTTTGGGGCAGGGGCCGGGCGGACTGTTTGCTGCCCTGATCTTAGCCCGTTCTGGCTACCGCCCGATTATTGTCGATCGTGGCTCCAAGATGAATCGTCGGCTTGGTCAGATTCGAGAGTTCTACCGCGATCATGTCTTAGACCCAGAGAGTAATTATCTCTTCGGTGAAGGCGGTGCTGGCACGTTCAGCGATGGCAAGTTGACGACCAGGAGCAAGGATCCGCGCGCCAGATTCGTCCTCGATGAGTTTCGCAAGAACTCGGGGATGGCTGCAGTGGGCTACTATTACCGCCCTCATCTGGGTTCTGACCGCGTTCGTGCCGTCGTGGCAAAAATTCGCCGTGAGATCGAATCTCTCGGGGGAGAATTCCAGTACGACTGTCGGGTCACGGAACTCATCGTTCAGGACGGTCAACTCAAGGGCGTCAAAACAACCCGAGGCGAATTGCCAGCCTCCGTCCTCATTTGTGCTCCAGGCCATAGTGCCCGCGATTTCTACCAAGAGCTTTTGAACCAAGGCGCCGAGCTCGAACCCAAGGCTTTTCAGATGGGGTTTCGAGTCGAGCATCCCCAAGATTTCATCGATTCCTGCATTTATGGCCCGCAGGCTTCAGGACTCAGCTTGCCGCCCGCCGACTATCGCTTGGTCGCTCAAGTGAAAGGCGAGGGGGTGTTTTCCTTCTGCATGTGCCCCGGAGGCGAGATCATTCCCGCGATCCATGATCGGGAGCATTTCAACACCAACGGTATGAGCTGGTTTGGGCGCGCCACCGGATTTGCCAACAGTGGCGTGGTGACCACTATCTCGCCCGAAGAATTCGAGGACAAAGGACCTTTGGGCGGGCTCCGCTTTCAGGAGCACTTTGAGAAGCTCGCAGCAAACATCGCTGGTGATCATTACCGCCTGCCAACACAGAGGTTAAACGACTTTATGGATGACCAGTTGTCCATCGATATACCACCGACAAGCTGCCGTTCAGGCACAATTCCTGCAAACATTGGGGCATTGGCGCCGTCCTATGTAGTAGAGCGCGTTCGCCACGCTCTGAGCAGATTCGAGCACCAGATGCGCGGATTCATGCACCCAGACGCGATTATCTGTGGGCCAGAGTCACGATCTTCCGCACCGGTGCGAATAGTCAGGCATTTGGAAACGTTAGAATCGACGACGATCACGGGATTATTTCCTGTTGGCGAAGGGGCTGGTTACGCCGGCGGCATCATCAGCGCAGCCATCGATGGTTGGCGAGCTGCC
The DNA here is from genome assembly GCA_047639315.1 of Planctomycetota bacterium. Lineage (GTDB taxonomy): Bacteria > Planctomycetota > DRQF01 > S139-23. The sequence goes on along the minus strand of JBLINQ010000007.1, from coordinate 13,644 downwards.
GAGACGGTGATTAATCGCTTCGCTTGTCCCAGAGAAGAATGAAATGCGGTTCGACTTTGAGTCGAATCTTGTAGGATATTGGTCCACGAAGGTCCTTTCAGAAAAGGGCGGACCTGCGCACCAAATAAGATTGAAAATTGAGGCCGGGAATTGGCCTTGGGTAAGGGCGCTCGATTCGAGTCGCCTATGTTCTGTGAGGAGAATTCATGAGCATGCGAAAGCAGTTCGTCATTCAACGTAGCCTACTAATGGCAATGTTCGTCTCTTTGTTCATCGTCGGACAAGCGATTGCTCAAAATCCGGTCGACAAGTTTCGCGCCGATTTTGAAAAGGCTGTCGACACCAACAACTATGAGGCTCAAGGCAAGCTTGTTGATGGCAATAAGAACTTGGCCTTTAGTGCTTTCTTCATTTTCGAAAAAACCTGGGCAAGTGCCAAGGTCGCCAAAAACGAAGAGTTCTCCGAAAAGCAAATGAACAACATGATTAATCTGGCAGCCTCCTACCGGACTAAGCATAAAAGCAAGTTCTTGTCGACGCGAAGACTTCGTGTTGAAACGTACGGAGATGAGCAACTAACTGCTTACCTCGGTGCCGCAAAATCAGCCGAAGACGGTTACGCCGTCTACCAGAAGGGTGCAGCTGATGGCAACGAAGTGCCGATGAAAGGTGCGATCGGACATTACACCGCAGCGGCCCGCGCCTACCTCAAGATCAAAGACCATTTTTTGGCCACGCAGAACGCTGCTTTTGTTGGTGATTGCTGGAAACGATCCGGCGTTCATTTCAATAGTGCCTACTGGTACCGCACAGCCGCCGCGCCCGCTCAGGCTGCTGGCGTCACGGACATGTTCCCAGAGATCAACGGGGCACTCGCTTCGATGCGCGAAAAGCGCCAAGTCGAATTTCCTGAATTGATCAATATCAAGTTGTCAATGGCAGATGCTCAAGCTGCGTACAACAAAGCGCTTCTGGCTCGCAACACGATCGATCCTAGCGCCGGAGGCGGTGAGGAGTCAGATGGTAAGAAGGGCAGAGGCCAGAAGAGAGATTTTGGTCCTCTCAAGGCACCGACAACGGAAGATCCGTTTGAATTCTTCACAGACAAAGGCTTCAAAGAAAAGTCCTTCGCGCTGTTCTCCAAGATCAAGGTTCCCTATTACAACTTTGGTATGGTGAGGCCCAATAATCCTGACAAGGCTCCATTCTTCCAATACGTGACTTTGGAGAAGGATAAGGGACTTATTGATTCTTCTCGCTTCCTTCCCGATTCTGAAATCGGTTATGACGGCAAGGTCCTCTACAAGGGCAAGAACGACAAGAAAGCGAAGGCGATCAAGGTCAAGAACAAGTGGACCAAGATCAAGCAGAAGATTGTCTATCCCGACGGCACAAAGCGCAACATCACCAACATGGTGATGGACTGGGGCGCAGAAGACAAAAGTCTCTTTAGTGCTTCCTACCGACTAATCGACGCAGCCAAGTACAAGAAGCTGGCTTGGCACGGTGCAACTGGAGTCAGTGGCAAGGTTCGTGGCCACAACGTCACCATCCTCGATTGCAACGGCAATGGTATTTTTCGCGATACCGGTGAAGACGCCGTTATGATTGGCAAAGGCAAAAGTGCTCGCATCGAACCTCTTGGACGTTTCATCATGCTGGATGGCCCAGGTGGTCGTTATCCTTATGAGTTCAAAGTTAACAGCCGAAGCGGCAATCAAGTTCGCTCACGACCATTCAAAGGATCGTTGGCTCCCATCATCGTTGATTTCAAAACAGCCAGCGGTGCCCGCCCAGACTTCCTCATCATCAAGGGCAGTGGCGAAGATGCAGAGGCTTACTTCGATATCGTCAAAGCAATGGATGAGCCTATGTGGATTCCGCCAGGGCGTTACCAGATCCACTTGGGCTACTTCACTTTTGGCTCTGGTAAGAAGATGTCTCACATCCTGATTAAGGGTGGACGAAGCGCACCTCTCATCGCGACCAGTGGTCAGTTGTCAACATGGGAGCTGGGCGGATCGGGCGAGTACGGTTTCCGGATGCGGGGCAAGTTTGAAGCTGGCGAAAAATCTGGTGAAGTCGTTGTCTCCGGCAAGGACATCGAAGTCTTTGGCAATCATGGTGAGGTCTATTTCAATCTTCACGCTGAGCGCATTGCGCCAATGGCCGTTGTCAAGAAAGACAGTGGTACTGGAAAGACTTTGGGCAAGAAGCAAATGAAGATCATGGAGAAGGGCGAGAAACTCGAGCTCTGGTCTCCAGGGAATGTGACCATCAAGAATTGTGGCAGCAACAGCACCAAACGGTTTGGGCAATTGTCATTCAAGCACGGGATTCTTGGCAATATCGTTTCAGATTGGATGCGCGTCGAGTAACGATCCGCGAACCTCAAAGAATGACCCATCAGCTCTAACGGGGCTGGTGGGTTTTTTGTGCCCTTTTGGTCAGAGAGTGGTCCGACCGGGCATCGATTACGAGAGAATTCAGCACCAATGTGGCCACTGGGAACCAAACATCCCTTTGGCTTCTTTTGGCGTCTCCAGAAATTGGACATAACCAATGGTCCTTCAGTCGCCATTCTCATCCGCGAGGGGAAAGACCCGTTGATCAAAGTTGCTGCCGTCTCCTATTTCAATGCTCGCCCACTCGTTGAGGGCCTACGGGGACAACCTGACCTCGAAGTTCTGGATTTACCTCCGGCAGCAGCGGCCCAAGCACTCCTAGATGGAGAAGCGGACGTCGGCTTGGTGCCTTGTGTCACATTGCTACGAGATCCGACGCTCACTTACCTTCCGGGGCTTTGTATCGGCGCCGATGGCATGGTTGACAGCGTACTCTTGTACCTGCGCAAGGGCGCTTTGGAATCATCAAACAAGCCACTCAAGATCGCCCTTGATCCCCATTCGCGCACTTCGCAAATGCTGACTCGGATCTATTTGGAGCGAGTCTTGGGGGAGCAGCGCGACCGGGTTGAGTTTTCCCAGTGTTCGCCAAGGGAATTGCTCGCCAATCCGACTGCAGCGGCTCTATATGACGGCATCTTGGTCATTGGTGACTTGGCCCTCAAGCAAGTGCCTCAGGGCGAATGGGAATGCGTCGATTTGGCCAAAGCATGGCTCGATGAAACAGGTCTCCCTTTTGTGTTCGCCGTCTGGGGACTGCGTCGTGAAACACTGGATGCTCATCCTGAACTGACAGCCAGATTTCGGCAGGCCCTTGATGTCGGGATGTCAGAGATTGATAACATTGTGAAGGATATGGCCGCGGGGTTCGGGCTTAAGGCTGACCAGGCCAAATTCTATTTGACTGAGAGAATCGTCTTTCACTTGAGCGAAAGAGCGGAGCAAGGATTGAACGAGTTTCTCAATCGTTGCCGTGAATGGGAGAGATCATCCGATGCTTGATTTGAAGTTTGTTCGCCAAAATGCCGATGTCGTCAGAGATGGGGCTATCAAGAAGCACATTTCTTGTGATGTCGATCGGGTTATTGAGCTCGACCAAGAAGTTCGCGTCCTCAAGACCGAATCCGAAGCGAAGAAGGCTGAACAAAACAAGGTGACCAAGTCGATTCCTTCCCTCCAAGGGGATGATAAAACTTCGGCAATCCAAGCCATGAAGGCTCTTGGCAAAGAGCAAAAATCGATCGATTCTGACGTCAAAGCCAAAGAAGAAGAGCTTCGCCGTCTACTTCTGACTTTGCCCAACCCGCCAGCACCCGAGGTGCCGGAAGGCAAAGACGACCTCGAGAACGTCGAGATTCGTAAAGAGGGAGAGCTGCCCACTTTCGATTTCGAAATGCGTGATCATCTCGAGTTGGGGCGCATGCACGACATGCTCGACTTCGAACGAGCCGCACGCATCGCTGGTAGTCGCACCTATTTCTTGAAGAACGCCGGAGCGCTTCTTGAGTTCTCGATTCTCCGTATGGCCTTGGATCACATGGTTGCCAAGGGATTCTCACCGATGATCGTGCCCAATCTGGTACGCCGGGAAGCGATGGAAGGGACGGCATACTTCCCTGGTGGCGAAGACCAGGCCTATCGCACCGAACGAGATGATCTCTTCTTGATCGGCACCGCCGAAGTTCCTCTCACTTCCTATCGCGGCGGAGAAATCCTCGAGAAATCAGAGCTCCCAACGAAAATGGTTGGCTGGTCGAACTGCTATCGCCGCGAAGCCGGAGCTGCCGGTCGCGATACGCGCGGTCTTTATCGCATTCATCAATTCCAGAAGATCGAACAAGTGATCCTTTGCGAGGGAGACGAAGAAGTCTCCAAGAAATTTCACGATGAGATTCTGAGGAACTCGGAAGAGGTCTTGCAGATGTTGGAGTTGCCGTATCGTGTCGTCAATGTTTGTGGCGGCGATCTCGGCAGCGGACAAGTTCAGAAGTATGACATCGAAACTTGGATGCCTTCCAGGGAATCATACTCCGAGACACACAGCGCCAGTCGCTTCCATGATTTCCAGGCTCGTCGCCTCGGCCTACGTTATCGAGATGACGATGGAAAAGTGAAATTCTGTCATACCTTGAACAACACGGTCATCGCTTCACCACGTGCTTTGATTCCACTGATCGAGAATCATCAAAAAGCCGATGGAAGCATCTATATTCCAGAAGCACTCAGGCCCTACATGGGTGGCGTCAGTGAATTGGCGCCTAAGATGAAATAGATCGAAAGACTGATTCGCCCTGACAATAAAACGCGCCCTGGATTCTTATCGGATCCAGGGCGCGTTTGAATTCTGATGCGATCTCGTTTGCTTACTGGCTACTTGCCAAGTCCGCTGAGTCCGCCGCCGCCACCACCATTTGAGCCGCCTCGAATGATGTTCAAGAACGGATTGCTCGTGGAGTTTGGCTTGCTGCCATCCCCATTGTTTCGAGTCCCGCCCCCTGCCCCTCTGCGTCCGCCTGATAGGGGAGTGGCCTCGCCATTCTCGCCAGCAGCTCCACGTCCACGTCCACGACCACCGCCCGTAGCTCCTCCGGCAAGACCACCGCCCTGTTGGAATGGTTCGGCAACAGTGCCGTCCCAATTGGCGGTCGTTTCCATGTTGTTGCGGTCTTCACGGTATTGAGGCAACAGGACAATGTGGATGTAGGAACGGTCGAGTTCTTGTTCTCGTCCGGCCTTCCTCATGCGGTCCATGACGTCTTGATCAATGTCTGGAGAAACGACTAATTCGATCTTGATGGCAACAGGAAGTGCGGCGTTGTCAGAAGAGCTCCATTCGTCGTCCCATTCAAGGGCTTCGTCTTCTGCTGTTTCTTCGCCGTCCCCTTCGACGGGGGCACCACCGGTCAAGCCAGCACCCAATCGTTCGTCGACATCTTCCTTACCAAACTTCCAGCCGGTATATTGGATGCGCATGCTCACAATACGGTCAGAAATCATGCGGAAGTACCCACCCGTGAATTGCTTGTCATCAACCATGGGTTGTTCTCGACGATGCAACTCATAGTAGTCGCCCGAACCTTCCTTAAGCACCCAGCTGACTTCAGTCAGCATGGACTTATGGGGCTCGTTACTACTGATTTCTATGTCGTCCAAAAGCGACGGACGGCAAGTAATGAAGTGGAGTTGATCTGCACGATTGCCACTTCCGATATCGACGGTCTTGCCGTCAAAGAAGTTGTTCTGGAAGATGTTGTAGAAGTAAGCGTTCTCAAGATCGTCGGAAAGTTGAGCTAAGATTGCAGGGCCCTGACGGCCAGCATCGCTCATTTCACGGACATACATTTGTGTGTTAATGCCGGCTCGGACCACTGTGAACACGCCCAAAAAAACCATGCCAGATACCATGATGGCAATGAGAAGCTCCATCAATGTAAAGCCGCGTTGATTAGTATGCATGTTCATCTCTCTATCGATCCGAAGCGGCTCGTCCGCCGCCCCCTGGAGTCAAAGTGTTTCGCGGTTGTCCGCTGGTGATGCCGCCAGTGCCGGTGCTGGCCCCAACGCCAGCTTCGCCTCCGCCAGGTCCTTGTGCGCCACCTTGATTGGGGCCCAAGTCTGGGCCCGTCATGGCTTCACTCTCATGAGGATGTTTAACGTAGGTCACCAACGTCATGGCTTGATCGAAGTTGGCGTTGCCATTCCGGAAAAGTACGGTCAAAGTCACGATGTAGCGTAACTGCCCCAGCTCTTCTTCGGCTTCCTCGCCACCTTCTCCACCAATTCCGCCGAGGGGCGAGCCACCAGGATCTGATTCACGATCGTCTCGCGAATTGTCTCTGTCTTCGTCTTCATCTTCGGTACCGGTCACTCCACCCGAACTCCCCAGGTCGATTTCTTGGGAATCGATGCGATAGGAGTAGTTGTAGAGTGTTTCGTCGAAGAAATATGCCTTCTCTTCGCTGTCGGCGATTTCAAAGTCTTCACCGAAATTGCCCTCAACGCCATCGACATAGATGGGTTCTTTGTCTTCGGCAGGGCGATCAAGGAGGATGTGAGCCAGCTTGTACTCAAGCAGCTGTTTCATCTGACGTTTGATGTTCGCCCGGGTGACCCGTCGATGAGCGTCACCTAAGGAGACGAGCAATGGCAGAGCTGTGGTCGAAACAATGACCAAAGCCACCATGACCTCAAGCAAGGTCATTCCAGACTGGGAGGACTTAGGATTAATTCTCTTCATCAGGGGTTTCTCCTCCCAACATATCGAAATCTTCTTCCTGCGGACTGTAGAAATCAACGTAGCCGCGTTTGACGGTGACTTGGCCAGTGATTTCTTCCACTATCAATGACAGCTCTAAATCGCCGTTTGCAGTGCTGAAGTGGATGATGTGCGGAGGAATCGTCCCGTCACTTCGGAATTGAATCCAGAAGTCCTCATCGAACTTCTCGTTGCCTTGGGGGCCTGGAGCTTGGATGTCTCTGATGATCACGGATGACTGAAGTTTGTTCCACGACTTCCTGTTGGTCCGCTCTTCGACCAGATCCTTCTCGAGGATCTCAGGCTCGCCATCTCTCGGACTCGACACGAAGCGGCCCATGCGATCTTTTGAAGGATAGATAAGAGCACGCCATTCGCCGGTGAGCACATCAAATTCGAGGATGCAATCACGCCTTTCCTTGACCGCGAAGGCTCGCAGCTCGCGATAGGCTCCAACCATCTCTCTGACAGCCGTTGATAGCTCTTGTTCTTGGGTCACGCCGCGGAAGGCAACAATCGACCAACCCGTACCAATGCCGAGAATTGCCACCACGACCATGAGCTCGATCAGGGTGAAACCCTTATCGAATCGTCTCGAGCTCATGTTACTTGTCGTGGCCTCGGGCATTAGAAGTCCTCGTTGTCAGCAATCTTGCCGTTTTTGTCGATGTCGTCTTCTGTATCCTCGGACTTATCTGGTCCCTTGGAGATGACGTAGTAGTTGCCGTCATCATCGCGACGAACAATGAATTCTTCACCCCAAGGATCTTTGAGGTCTCTGCGGCTCTTGATCTTCTTGTCTTCGATCATCACTTCGAAAACTTCGTCTGGATCGGGACTGCTATTGCGAATTGTGAATGCTTCGACGGCCTTGCCTAAGTCGGCGCATTTCACTGCGGCGAGATCAAGCTTGGCGTCCTTGCCAAATTGGCGAAACGCCACAGCCCCGATGCCTCCAAGGAGACCGAGGATGACGACCACCACCATAAGTTCCACAAGTGTAAAGCCGGATTGCCGATCGTTTCTTTGAACGTTCATGATTCTCTCGATTTATTGCTCCAATGGGAGCATCGTATGAAAAAGGCCCAGTCATAGAGGCCCTGGACCATGGTCCACCAAAAAAGGCACAGGCCACTTTTACGTCATTATAGACGCAATCTTTGCAGTTTCATTCCGCAAAGGTTTTAGGTCATTCCACTCATTTGAATCATCGGTTGGACAATCGAGATAACGATAAAGCCAACGACGACCGCAAGTGCAACAATAATAAGGGGTTCCATTAGTGAGGTCATCTTCTGGGTGGCGATATCGACCTCTTCGTCGTAGGCCTCTGCCACCTTGAAAAGGATCTCCTCCAGCTGACCAGACTGCTCACCTGTAGCGATCATATAGCCCACCATGGGCGGGAAGATGCCGGTTTGGGCCAAAGGCGTCGAAATGTCTGACCCCTCAACGATGGAATCATGGATCATGCCCACCGCTTTTGCCAAGACTTTGTTCTGGATGACTTCCTGCACAATCTTCAGTGCATTGAGCACTGGCAAACCAGAAGCCAAGAGCGTGGCCATGGTGGTGGCAAAACGCGAAATGGCCTGCTTCTTGATGAGCATGCCGAAGACCGGCATCTTGAGCAGCACGGTATGCCACTTCACGATCCCATTTTCAGATCTGGTCCAAGCTTTGAACCCGGTGAAGGCGGCAAATAGAACACCGAGAATGAGCCACCAGTAACCAGTCAGGAACCGTGACGTCGCGATCAGAGCTTCGGTTGTTGGCGGAAGAGCTTCTGCCGATTCCCGGAAAATCTCTTCAATCTTAGGCACCACAACGGTCAACAAGATACTGACGACCAGAATACCAACCACGACCATGACGGCCGGGTAGGCCATCGCCGCGCCGACCTTGTTCTTCAGTTTGTTTTGCTTCTGCATATAGTCCGCAAGGCGAACCATAATGCCATCCAAGTTACCTGAGGCTTCACCAGCCTTGATCATGTTGATGTAGAGATCGGAAAAGAACTGCGGGTGATTGCCCACGGCTTCACCGAGAGTCAGCCCTTGGGTGACTTTTTCGCGAACGTCCCGAAGCACCTGTTCGATGTCTCGGCTTTCGACTTGATCGATAAGGGCTTTGAGAGCTTCAACGACGGTAATACCAGCGTTCAAGAGCGTCGCGAATTGTCGTGTGACGATGGAGAGCTCAGTGATCGCTCCTCGGCGCAGCCGAATGACCTTTTTCTTCTTGTCGGAACTCTTGCTGTTGTCTTTGAGTTCTTCGATCTCAAAGACATGGATCCGATCGATGCGAAGTTTGAGGCGAGCGGCGGCCGGCGTGTCAGCATCAACAATGCCAATGCGGCTGCCTCCAGATTCGTCGTATGCTCGGTATTCAAAAATCGGCATGGGTTAATTGAGATCCATCTGCGTAACACGAATGATCTCGGACATCGTCGTGACTCCGAGTTTGATCTTTTCGGCACCGTCTTGGCGCAAAGTGCGCATGCCGTTCTTGACGGCACAGCGCTTGATAAGCGAGGCGTTTGCCCGCTCAATGATCAATGTCTTGATATCTTCGCCAACGGGCAGCATTTCATAAATGGCAACACGACCGGCATAGCCAGTGTTGTAGCACATGTCGCAGCCGCGTCCGCGGGGCAGACGTCCTTCAGGTAAGAGATCGGCTGTTAGCCTGAGCTCCTCCATTTCCTTCTGGTCAGATTCTGTTGGCTCGTAGAATTCTTTGCAGTCTGGGCAAATGCGACGAACCAATCGTTGAGCAATGATCATGACGAGTGACGACGCAACCAAGAACGGTTCGACGCCAATATCGACCATACGAGTCACAGCACCAGGGGCATCATTTGTATGGAGTGTTGAGAACACCAAGTGACCCGTGAGGGCGGCTTGAATCGAAATTCGAGCCGTCTCTTCGTCTCGAACCTCACCAACCATCATGATGTCAGGATCTTGACGTAGCAAAGAACGAAGACCGGCCGCAAAGGTGAGGCCCTTCTTCTCGGCCACTTGAATCTGACTAATGGTCGACAAGTGGTATTCGATCGGATCCTCAATTGTGATCACGTTCTTTTCGGTTGAGTTGATCCCTTGCAAGACCGCGTAGAGCGTTGTCGACTTACCTGAACCTGTTGGGCCGGTGACGAACACGACGCCATGACTGAGATGGAGAAGCTGCTCCATGTACTCGCGCTGTTGTGTGTCAAAACCGAGTTCGTCGAGTTCAAAGACACCGGAACTCTTGTCGAGAAGACGCATCACGATGCGCTCGCCAAAGTTGGTCGGCACAGAAGAAATACGAACGTCAACCTCGGAGTCACCAATCTTGATACTGGCACGACCATCCTGTGGAATACGCCGTTCGGCGATGTCCATCTTGCCCATAACTTTGATACGGGAAACGATGGCTTCTTGAACGCTTTTCGGGGGCGACTCCATGTCGTAGAGGATGCCGTCAATCCGGTAGCGAATCTGAACCTTGTCTTCGAATGGCTGAATGTGAACGTCCGAAGCTCTCATCTTGAGTGCTTGGAATAAGATCATGTTGACCAAGCGAATGATCGGCGCGCGGTTGGCAACGTTGAGCAAGTCCTCAGACTCGGAGACCATATTGGCGATCTCGTCATAGTCTTGCTCTTCCAAGTCGTCGATGACTTCATCTACGACTTCATTTTTGCCACGATAAGCGCGGTTGATGAGGTTGGTGATCTCCGAGCGCGGTGCGATCACGGCCTCGACTTCCAAGTCGATCATGGAAGCCATGTCATCCAATGGATAGACATCTAAGGGATTGCAGGTTGCAACATGCATCACTGCACCGTCATTGACCAAACCAATGACCGTGTAGTTGCGAGCAAACTGCTGTGGGATTTGGTCGACGAAAAGCTCGGGGACTTTGACGTCTGCCAGCGACTCGCGGTATTCCACTCCCGCGGCCTTAGCGTAGAGCTCGTTGAACTCTTCTTCCGTCATGATGCCACGACGTTGGACGATCTTGTCTAAAGGTTGACCCGTATCTCTCTCGATGCGTAAGCAATCTTGAAGGGTACGTTCGTCAATCTTGCCCGAGCTCTCGAGTATGTCCAGAATCTGCGTTTTCACTGTCCCATGACTCCTCGGTGTGAATCCCAAGATGGGTTGCGCCACGAGATCAGATTGAGCTCGTGGCGTCTTACCCCATCAATTTCCAAACTCGCCGCCCATCAAGACGGGCAACGAATAGTCTTAGAGGCCGCCAGTTGTGGCTGGTTTTGGTTTTGCACCGGCTTGGCGCTTACCAACTTTGCCTTTTGCATCTGTGGCGGTCGCTGTCTTTGTCTTTGACTCGTTGGCCTTGGCCGTCGCGGTCGAAATTTCAGGCAATGGTGCTGAAAAGAGGTCGGCTCCGACTGGAACATCGACAGCCTTAGCACCTTCTTTACCAGATTCCATTTCTGGATCGCCGTCAACTGCCTTCGGATCTGCGTTGGGCTTTACCGGAATGCTGTCAGGCTGAGCGCCATTGACTGGTTCCGTTGGTGCCATGGTCGGCTTGTATTGCGGCAAGTCAAGATGGCCGGAAGCCTCAATAGCTTCGATGTCGAGTTTCTCGTCGTCAATTTCCATCTTACGGAAGTTGGGATCGATGATCTTCACTTGGCCATCAAGTTTTGCAATCTCAAGCTTACGCTCATAAGAGATGCGCTCCAGCTCATTGAAGTCATTCAAGATCGTTGGCGTGATGAACACGTAGAGCGTGGTCTTCTGATGTTGCACGCCGGAGTTGCGGAACAGGTAGCCGAGGATCGGAATATCGGCGAGCAACGGAATTCCTTGAACAGTCTCAGTCAAGTTGTCCGTCGTGAGGCCACCGATGACGACAGTACGTCCACTCTGAACCGTGATGTTTGTTTCGATTTCACGAGTTGATCTTTGCGGCGGTACGTTCGTTGAGCTTTGCACACCAACGAATGCTTGAATGCTCAGGAAGATGTTTAAGCGCAGGTAGTTATCGTTCGAGATCGTTGGCGAAATGGACAATTCCAAATTCGCCTCTTGGTAGTTCTGGAACGCAGTTTGGTCACTAAACTGCCCCTGGTTCGTTGTCGTCGTTGGAATTTCATCGCCGACAATGATGTGCGCAGCTTGGTTATCATTCACCAAGATGGACGGCACGGAAACCAAGTTGCCCTTGATTGTCTGTTTGAAGAGTTGAACCAGCAAAGGAACTTCGATGAAGTTGGTGAATACACCAGTCACCAAGCCTTGCGCGTCCAAGTTTGGCACTCGTACCAAGTCGCCAAGAGTATCCAACGGGACGTCGGCGCCTTGCGAGTTTTCAATGTTCGAAAGGCCAAAGTTACTCACGCCGAAAACCCCCTTGCTACCATTTTCGACTTGGGCGATTTCGACACCGATGTTTTCGAGATCGTTATCGGAAAGTTCGGCGATAGCAGCTTGCACCAAAACCTGTGGCCGGCGCTTATCGAGCTTCGCGATGATTTCGCTGATCTCTTCGAAGCGTGCCCGTGTGGCGGTGATCAACAAGGAGTTCGTATTGGTGTCTGCAACGATGTTTACAGCGTCGGGATTGGAAGCAGCAGCGGTGTTATTACGACCGTTTGTTCGTGTATTACGGCTGCCTCCAGCGCCCGTTGCACGTGTACCTTGGGCACCAGTATTGCTCAACAGATCGGTGAGAACATCTTGGATGTCTTCAGCATTGGTGTTCTTCAATTCGTAATAGTGAATATTGCTGACTGACTCCGTCACTTCGGTGTCGAGCATTTGTACTAACCGCTTGATCTCTGTCATGTACTCATCAACCGCATACACCAACAGCGTGTTGTTCCGCGGATCAGCAATGATACGTGGTGCTGGAGTTTGGGTGCCACCGGAAGTCGCCGGGCGGCGTGTACGGCTGGCAGTGGATGTCCGGCTACCACCACTTGAGTTGATTTCTGTGCGGACTTCGATCAGGTTCTCAATGATTGGCGCCAAGTCTTCTGCCACATGGTATTCCAATGCCAATTGCTCGAAGAACAATTCGTTTTCTGGCACCGGGACGTCCATGGCTTGGATCATCTGGTAGATCGCCCAGACCGTTGGCGCAAAGTTGGCAACCAAGAGAGAGTTGGATTCCTCGATTGGGTGAACGAAACCAGCGCGGTGATCCTGGAGGATGTTATTCAAAGCACGTTGTGCCTTGTCGACTGGGATGTAACGCAGGCGAATTGTGGTTGCGATAATTTCACCGACACGGCGGCGACGCTTCTCCAATTCGTCGACAGAAACAAAGACGGCGCGTTGCTTCAGTGATTGGGACGTCTTCACGTCCTCGATCATCAACACCTCTGTTTCAGGCGGGCCAACAGGGACAATGGCCATGTCATGTGAGTAGAAAAGCACTTGGAGGAAAGAGACGATGTCTTCTTTCTTTAGCACCTTCTTGCCGACCATGTTGATCGTTTTGTTTTGAATACGACGCACGTCGTAGACAAAGGCCTTGCCTGTCAGTTGGGATGCCAACTGAACAAACTTCTCGAATTTCATGCCCTCTTTGGACAAGGCGAACACAAAACGATCATCGTCAGTTTTGGTCGCGATTTCCGTTATGTCGCCTTCAATTTGGGCAGTCAATGGCTGCGCCAACAAAGCAACAACGATCATCAAAAGGGCAGTTAGGCCCCGGTAGGTCTTCATCTCACAATTTCTCCGCCGATACCCCGGTCTTCGAGGCTGCATTCTACTGGGGAACGGGTCTTCCAAAAATAGAGCTTCCGAGGAACTGAGACGTTCTTCGTTCGACCCTATTCCATCGCTTTGACTTCTTTTTGAACTGATATTCCCTAGCTGACATTCTTCTACTTGGTCAGTCGTCTAAGACGGTAACGAATTCTCCGCCGTTCGCACTCCCCCGAATTTGGTAAATCCGGATTCTGCTTGGAGTTTCGTCACATTTATATTCATCGGGATTAGGAGCGCCCAAATT
>JBLINQ010000006.1:0-71442 GCA_047639315.1 Planctomycetota bacterium | reverse complement strand
TGGAGTGGCGGTTTCGGATCGCGGGATGATTGCCGTGGTGGAAGCCAACAATCACACGGTGAGGCTTTTGGAGCCAGTCACCGGAGCGGATGGCACGCGGTACCAAGTGACAACCATCGCTGGTGTACCAAAGAAAGAGGGCGTGGCTGACGGCCCGGCTCAGACGTCACTCTTCAAGTCGCCCCATGCTGTTGGTTTCTCTTCTTCGATGGGGTTAGTGGTTTGCGATATCGGCAATGCCAGAATTCGTTCTATCAAGGACGGAGTCGTGCAGACGATCTCAGGCGGTGTTGCGGCCATCGACCAAACGTTCAAGTATCCGATGGATTTGACATTGGGAGCTGACGGGTCGGTTTACATGATTGACGCCGGCTTCATGTGCGTCTTCCATCAAGAGGAAGGCAAGATCCCTCAGATCATTCCTCTTGATCGTCCGCTAAAGACTCCCCATGGGATCTGCTATACCCGCAATAAAGAGTTGGTCATCGCAGAACTTCGCGGCCACAGAGTCTGCGTCGTAGATGCAAAAGGCGGAACTTTGCGAACGGTCTTCGGAACGGGGAAAGCCGGAAGCCTGCCCAACGAGTTGAATGAACCAGCAGCGGTTCTGGTTCACGCGGGTAAGCTCTGGATTGCTGACCTGGGCAACCATCAAATCAAGATTGTTGATTGGCCAATAAAGTAATTGAGCACGTCAAGATAGATCAACGAGAACGAGTTGGCGATAATCTCGTCCCAGGCCTTGAGGAGCGGAGTTGCGAAGATGGACTCAGATAAGATGTCTATCACCGAAGAAGAGCAATCGACATTCGATGGTCGGGTGCCGGCTCCTGAATTTGTCAGTATCGAAACGACGCGTTTCTGCAATTTTCAGTGCCCAATGTGTTTGCAGTTTCAGAACGGCACGACGGTCATTGGTCCTCATATGGATCAAGATCTCTTTGAGCGTGTGGCGGCCGAGACTTTTCCTCATGCACGACGATTCCAGCCGAGTATCTCCGGCGAACCTTTGATGTCCAAAGGGCTGCCTTTTATGCTCAAGGAAGCGCAGAAGTATGGCGTCAAGACTGAGGTTTGCTCCAATGCCAGCCTGCTCATCCCAAGCATGCGAAAAGCCATCTTGCCGTCTCTCGGAAAATTGATTGTCTCATTTGATGGGGCAACGAAAGAGACATTCGAGTGGGTAAGAGAAGGTGGCAACTTTGAGGACGTCGTGTCGAACGTCACGGCTCTCTGCGAAGAAGCTCGCGACATCCCTATTAGCAATCGGCCATTGATCGGATTGGCATGTGTGCTGATGCGGCGCAATATCGAGGAGCTTCCTCTTCTGGTCGATTTGGCGGCGAACATGGGCGTCGATTATTTGGCGACGTCTCATGTTCATCCCGTGACAGACCTGATGAAAGAACAGTCGCTCGTCCATTTTCAGGACTTGGCAATTGAATTTATCGAACGAGCCGTCCAGCGAGCGTCAGCGATTGGCCTGACCATGATGATTCAGCCTCTCGATCAATTGATCGCCTCGACAGCAGTTTCCGATGCTACTCGCAGGACCTACGCGCTTGAAGATGGTGTGGTGAAAGGGCTTCCCCATCGAGTTGTGCACTTGGACTCGTTCCGGCGGTTTCCCCAGGTTGGCCCAGAAGATTCTGACTTCGTTGACATCAAGACTCGCCGTGACGAGGCGAAGTCTAATTCGTCATTCCGTCTCCAAACGCCCAAGCGTGAGGACGTGGTTGAACGGGAGTCGATCTGGGTTTGTGATTATCTGTGGAACAAGACCTACGTTGCCTTGGATGGTTACGTGAAGCCATGTTGTGTCCCAGGCACTCCCAATCTTGGAGATCTCACAGTTCAGTCGTTCGCCGAGGTCTGGAATAGTCCTGGTTATGCTCGAATGCGAGAAGATCTTGTTCGCAAAGACCCCGTTCCTTTCTGCAAGGGCTGCCAACACATTCGCGAGCTGACAGAGCCCGTCGAAATAGACTCTTGGCTGCACGGCCGCGATGCGCCGAATGGAAAGAACGGCTCAGCATTGCCGAGAGTCCTCGATCCTCGGCGAGTGCGTTCGAAAGGCGAATCACCGGCGCCAGAATTCATCGAAGGCCAAGACTTTCAAGTCATCTCAGAGGAATTGAACGTTCCGGTTCATTCGGCGCCGCCGAATCTGGAATGGGCACCCGAAGCAGAAGCGGCGGGATATGTTGTTGAGTTTTCTGCTGATTCGTTCAAGACAATTGAGTTCGCCACAGATTGGAATGGAGCAGCGCTCATTGCCACTACTTTCTACCAGGTACCGGCGTGGGGATGGCAGGCAACACCAATCGGGCTCGAAGTGGCTTGGCGGGTCTTGGCGTCCGTTGGCGAACGGTCTCTTTGGCCAGTTGTCGGTGGCGGCGAGTTTCTACGTTTAGCTTAGTTCGATTCTGCAACTGAGTGCCAGCAATGAACCCAGCGACCCCGTGTCTATTCAACGAGAAGCTGGATCTCGGTGATGTACTTCTCTGGATTACCCTTAAAGATCATGCCGGGTCCCTTGATGTAGACTTCTCGGGAAGGGCGAATGATCGTCAGTCCTAAGTCTTTCGTATGCTTCATGATCTTCTCGTAAGAACGACCAATGGTGTCGTAAGGCCCGCTGTGTAGAAGGGTCGTGGCCCGGCCACCCGGAATTTCTCGGACATCCACGCCCTTGGCGTCTTTGTGTTTCCGAACAGGCATGCATGCTTCCAAATCTGCCCCATCTTCCTTGTACTCGGCGTCGTAGAAGAGCCCCAGTGCTTTGCCCTTGATGTTGAACCCCATGGCGGATCCAACTTTTGAAAAACCTTTTCCAATGTCTTTGTATTGCCCGGTCATCCGGAAGCCGGCGATGAGCTGGGGCTCGAGAGTCTTTTCTACGATTTCAAATTTTGATTCGCTCATAATCATTCTCGCTTCTTCTTCGGTTTCAACGATGTGATTAAGTGTCTTAATGATTTCTCGATCGTTTTGAATACGGCCGGCAAGAATTTCTCTGCGATTACGAAGGTACTCTAAGATGTCACCGTCATCGTCGAAGTCATCCAGTAGTTTGGTGATTTCGACAATTGAGAATCCCAGGGCTTTCAGGCGAAGGATCACTCGGGCACGATCGACACAACTGGCGTTGTAATAACGATAGCCAGTCTCTTCGTCGATCGTCGAGGGCAGTAGCAGGCCCTTTTCGTGATAATAACGAAGGGTCTTAACGGAGAGGCTCGTCAAGCCTGAGAATTCGCCGATGCTAAACATGTCTGCTCCTTGGGGTTGCTGGCCAACAGGATTCTAAGGCCTCCCCTAAGGGGAGGGTCAAGGGCCAGTCAGGCGAAGTCATGGAAAAAAGGGCTGTCACGGGCCTCATCGTCCCTGAGAAGCGTTCGAATGGCAATTTGCCCGACGATTTGTAGTTTAGATTCATCTAAGACAATATGGGCCCATGAGTACTACCAAATTTGACCTTATTGTCTTGGGCGGCGGCAACGCCATTACTGTCGCGATCAAAGCGGCCCAAGCTGGCAAGTCCGTCGCTGTCATTGAGAAAGACCTCTTGGGCGGAGCCTGCCCCAATCGTGGTTGTATCCCGTCCAAGCTCTATTTGGGGTTTGCTGATGCAGCAGATCATATTCGAGAATCCTCTCGTTTCTATATCGAAGCGGAAATCAAGTCGATTGATCAGAAGAGAATTCTCAATGAGGTTGCTGACGCGACGATCCGGGCGACAGACGGCAAGATTGCCAAGAATCTCCCAGAATCAATTGAGTTGATCCGAGGTGACGGCCGCTTTGTCAGCGACCACAAGATCGCTATTGGCGACCGCGAGGTCGAAGGTGACACGATCCTCATTGGTACCGGCTCAAGGCCCTTTGTGCCATCGACACCTGGAATTGAAGGATCTCCTTATTGGACCAGTGACGACGTCTTTGATCTTGATCATGCACCCGATTCAATCACCATTGTGGGTGGTGGGTACATCGCCTGCGAATTGGGCCAGTTCTTTCAGGGCATTGGCGTTGAGACGACGCTCCTTGTTCGCGGCGACACCATGTTGCGTAACGAAGACAAGGAAATCCGCGCTGTCTTCCAGCCGGCCTTCTCAAAGAAATTGAATGTGAAGCTCAATACATCGATCAAGAGTGTCACGCATGATGCCGGTAAATTCAGTTTCGATTTGGACGAAGATGGCACCGGGGTGAAGCACTCTTCGGAAGCCCTTCTGTTTGCCGTTGGCCGCAAGTCGAATGCGGATGAAATTGGCTTAGAAAAAACAGCGATCAAGGTTTCTGAGAAGGGGCATGTCGTCGTCGACGAATTCTTGCAGACCACGGTTAAGGGTGTCTACGCTTTGGGCGATGTCATCGGCTCTCATCAGTTTACTCACTCAGCTGCTTTTGCCGCCACTTATATGTCGAACGTTCTCTTAGAAGGGCATGATGCACCTCTTTGTTATCCACCGATGCCGCATGCGGTCTTCTCAAGCCCAGAAATTGCTGGCGTGGGCCTTACTGAGGATGAATTGGAAGGGGGCAGTGAGAACTACCACTGTGCTTCATTGCCTTACACATCTGCAGCAAAGGGTAGGGCGGTTAAGGAGATGAACGGTCTTTGCAAGTTCATCCTCGCCGACGACGGGCGCATTCTTGGCTGTCACATTGTCGGTTATCAGGCGAGTGTTCTCATCCATGAGGTTATTCCTGTCATGATGTGGCGCAATCACATCTCGTCCCTAACCGAGATTATCCACATACACCCTTCGCTTTCAGAAGTAGTGCGCAATACCGCTCGCAAGGCGGCAGCGATGCTCTAAAGCAGATCCAGTCACGTAGAATTGAAAGAAGCGCTGTCTCAATGAGACCGCGCTTTTTTTTTGGAGATGCGTTAGTTCAAGGCGATTAAGTTGGGTGAATCAAGAGCCACTTGGGCCAAAGAAATTTGTCTTTCACTAGGAAAGACTACCCCAAGTGTCGCCCTGGTGCGTCGATCACCATGCTATTGGGCAGATTTTTCTACAATCCCAAGAGAACGATTGAGATTCTCTTTGCTGCCCTTCGAGAAGGCCACGACCCGATAGCCAAGGCCAGCTCCATCGACGACATTCATGATTCCCTTTGAGTCATCAGTGATGTGGCCTAACCCCGTGAGATGCCCCACTTCATGAGCCGTCGTGAGTGCCATACTGCCGGCATAACCGTCCACTAAGGCATGAATCATCAACGCTCGAGCATCATCGTAAAATTCGTCCTGGCTCTTGCAGCCCAGTAGATCGGGCAGATCCATAGCGCAAAGTGGCGGATCAATGGCCTTGGGCTGAAAAATTGTTCGGCGTAAGAACGTTGAGAAAGTCAGGGCGAGTCCGGTGCCGGGAAAAGCTCGACCTCCCGCTTCAGGGTCGTCACCGGCGATGATGACTTTCCATGAACCTGCCTTCTTTGTCTTCGGAGGCAAATGCGTCGCGAAGGAGATCTTATAGCTTTCGCCACTGCGAGATTTTCCATTTGGAAGACGCAAGAATTTCTTCGAAGTGATCGCCATCATGCGACCCAGCAGTTCTTTTTTGATGAGGTGGTCGGCCAAGGGGCACTTGCCTTGAGTTGAAAGCCCCAAGAGTCTTAGATCTTCGTCGATGGTTGCCTGTCCTGGAACGCCCCAACTCACCAACACCTTTTGCGTTCCTGGTTCTAATTCGAAACGGTTGCTCATGTCGACGCCAAATGGCACGCCGAATCGCGGCACTGAGACTCGCTTCTTGAGATCGTTCTTTGCCCGTGGGCCAGAGTTTTCGGGACCTGGCAAGAGGGCCATAGTCTTCCCGGCGTCTAAGGTCCAGATAGCCATGGGGGATTGCAACGAACCTGGGTTGGCGTCAGTCGCCGCTTTGATTTCTCCGCGGGGACCCATCACTTTCAAATTTGGATAGCTCTCAAGGATCTTGTTGGTCCCGTTCTTTGCGGCTTGCATGCAGAACATGATGGCATCGTGACCAGCGCCACTTCCCATCTCAGGATCGACCTCGTGTTTCTCCTTGAAGGCGACGTTGAATTCCAGGCCAGCCTTATGAGTGAGCGGCGATTGACCCGAGAGAACGTAGGTTTTCATTGGCAGTTTCATGCCTGGAAGGAATGACCGAGGAGTCAAAAAGATCGGAATTCTTAAGACTTCCTTCAACTCGTGGAGCGCAGCCTCAACTTCTGCCGGCGACCCGTCCAAGAGTATCCCATCGGTCTTTTCTTTTCGGATTTTCGGATCAATTTTCTTGGCTTTCGCGTTGATTCGTTCTTGGAATGACATCTCTTGAAAATGGACGAGTTGCTTTTTTAGGATTCTCTTGAGCTTGTTCGCATGTTTGCCCTTGCCACTCAGGAGTGCCAAGTTGTTGATGCGCAGGCGATCGACGATGAGATCTTCCACTGCATCGGCAACGTCTTGAGGACTTGGCTCAAAAGTCACAAGGGGCAGTTTTAGCTTGTGACAGGTGTCACGCAGTTGAGCGAGTATGTCAGCGCCGAGGTAGTCAGTCACGATGACTTGCGCTCCAGACTTTTTCAGCAGTTCAGCTGCTTTTGTGGCCTCATCACCGGTGACAATCTCTTGGCTAAGCAGATTGAAATGCGGGCCTTTTCCTAGCCCTTTCCAGGTATCAAGCGCGGCTTGTGCGCCGCGCATGAAGTGGGAGTCTGTCAGCTTTTGCCCGTCCACCCGTTTCAGCACAATGCCGATTTGGGCCGAGGTCACTTCCGCCAAGAAGAAAAGAGTAAGAGCAATAAGTAAGGCGTGTAGCTGTCGCATGATGACTCCGCAGAGAACCGATTCCGTTGACGAGGCGGTACTTTACTCGAATCCAGGGAAAACCTAAGCCGGAATGTTTTCCGAACTGTCAAAGATGGGCGATAATGATCAATTCTTGCTGCGGCGGGGCTGCCAGCGAAGGCCCAGGCCAAGCAATTTTTGAATCAATTCTGGGTAGCTGAGCCCGGCTTTTTCCGCAGATTCTGCGAATTCGTCCCGCCAGGCGATTTGAGGATTTGGGTTGGCTTCCAAAATGAATGGTTTGCCATCATTTCGGAGCCTGATGTCGATGCGGGCATAACCATTGAGATCAAGCACGCGATAGACGCGTTTACAGATCCGTTGGATCTTTTTCAGCGTCTCCTCAGGGATACCCGAGGCCTCGACATTCTTGATTTCGCGCTTCTTTTGATATTCGATATCGAATTTGACCTTAGCCGTAGCGATCCGCGATGCACCGCCAGCCATATTGCCGAATTGCAATTCCCAAACAGGAAACACTTGCAAGCGCTTATTGCCAACGATTCCAACGTATAATTCTCGGCCTTCGATGAAGGACTCGGCAATCGCATCTGTGCCGATTTTTTCGTGGATGAACTTGACCCGCTCGGCCAGCGCATTGTCATCAGATACAACGCTTGCTTGGGAGATCCCAGCAGATGCTTGTTCGATCAGTGATTTGACGATCAGCGGATATTCTAGTTTCTTCGGTTTCTTGACTCTCATCCCACGGCGGAAAACAGCGAAGTCGGGGACTGGGATACGGTGATAGTAGAGAAGTTTCTTCGATAGGGCCTTGTCGCGACCAAGGATCAGTCCGCGCGGATTGCAACCCGTGTAAGGAACCCCCAATAACTCCAAGTAGCTGACGACGTTTTGATCGAAGAGGATCTCGCCGTCGAATTCATCCAGGAGATTGAAGGCGATGTGCGGATTGAATTCCTTGATTGCTTCCCGAATGGGGCCCAATTCGCTGCTCATGCCGAGTGTCTTGACGGTGTGTCCCAGTTCTTGAAGTGTTTTGAGAACGTCGTAGTCCATCTTCCACGGTGCCTTTTCGATTTCGTCGGCAGTCGGATTCTCTGGAGGGACGAGACTTTCGTGAGTGATGGCAAGAACGCGTAGCTTTCTCATAATGAAAAGTGATGCCTTCCTTCCTGAACGAAGTTCATCGTCTGAACTGTCAAGAGAACGGTGAAGTCGGCCAAGGCCTGTTCATCTGAGCCATTTAATCGGAGGCCTAATTCTCGACAGCGTGAGGCCATGTCATCGACGACAAGTTTGATTGCGTAGCGATATACTCCAGTCCAACGGCCGACTTTGCTGCCGATTGTGCTTCGGTGACGTCGGATGAAGGTGCATGCCGGGATGAGTGTCTTATCTTCTCGATCACCGTTGAAGAGACGGCGGAGGTCGCGGTCATAGAACCGCGGATAATCAATTGCGTAACGTTCGCGCTTCTCTTGGTAATGCTCACCGAGAGTTTTTTCCAAAGTTGAGATCGAATCCACTTCTTCGTCGGGTTGGACGTAGGCTTCCTTGCCTGCCAACTCTTCCATGAGCTCGCTCATGTAGTTGAGTTTGCCAAGCGCTTTCCATCCCTGATAACGGCGACGCCACGGGAAATTGGGAGTGAGCCAAACGGCAAATGTCTCGGCAAAATCTTCATCGGGATGGCTCTGGGCGTACCAGGAATCCAAATGCAAGACGTAGCTCTTGCTGTATGGGCGTGGAGAATAAGTTTCTGGGTATGGATCGGAAGACTTGCCGAAGAGTTCTTGGCGCCGTCGGCGTCGGTGCAGCCGCCAAGCATGGTCAACGACATGACCCATTTCGTGACGCAGGATTCTCAAGCAAGTTTGCTGGGTGCCTCCTTCGACCTCTAGCATTTGAGCCTTCTCAAGCTGTTCAAGACGGGGGTGCGCGAGGTAGAAGGGGATGGCGACTCCTGGTACTCGAACTGGCGAGAACCACTCATCTGAGAGCCAATGGTGGGGCGTAATTTGCAGGTCTTTGCGGGCGACTTCCCGGTAGACTCGATCGACCCACCTTTGCACACGTGGTTGAAGGGTGTCGATGCCCAGATCGCACAGGCGAAGGGACAGAAGCTGGTCGTCGGTGTACTTCTCCCACCGATATTTCGTTCTTATTTTGACAGCTCTTGTCTTCGTCTTTTTCATCGCCGTCATTGTCGCAGGTAAGCAAGCGAGAGTCCATAAGCTGCCGTACGACTTGCCTGGGCTAGAGAATATTAATCGCGTGAGGCGCCCAATTGATGTTTCTGGGGTGCTCTTATTTGCTATGAATAGCCAGCAAATGGACATGGTTGAGGGGATTTGATGGCGGAGCGCACACTTGAGAATCGATACCGCGTTTTAGCGGCTGGATTCGGCGATTCGCCTGATGGCCAGCGCTGGCGCTCGAGGCTGGGGGATGCGTATACGCATATCCTTGAGGCCCTGACTCTCAATTTCTCAGTCGATTTGGCGATAATACCCCGCGATTTGGATCAGGAGCACGTTTCTTTACTGCTCAAAGACCTCTTCCCTGCGCGTTTAGGCGATTCGCCGCCGGTGGCAGAAGACCTGCCAGATCTCGTTTTAGAGTTTCTTCTCTTCATTGGGATTGAAGAGGGGATTCCGAAAGAGTGGGAATTTCGCCATGCCATTGATCAGGCACGGGCAGACTACGACTGCTCAGTTGCCGATCCCAATCGTTCTCGGCTTGCGGGCCCCAAAGCTGAGCCCCATCGCCGTCCAGCGGACAAGATCGGTCGTAACGATCCATGTCCTTGCGGCAGTGGCAAGAAATACAAAAAATGTTGCGCCAATAAGTAATTGAGCATCTGGCTCATTCGCTGTTGCGAGACACCGAATCAAGAAAACACACTAGAGTACGAACAACCATGGCCCTAATTAACATCAAGGACCTGAAGCACTCCTTCGGCGGTCCAACGCTGCTTGATCACATTGATCTACGGATCGAACCGGGCGAGCGGATCGGTTTGATCGGCCGTAATGGCAGTGGCAAGTCAACTCTGATGAAGATTCTTGCGGGTGACGTAGTACCCGAATCCGGCGAGATCAGTCGGCAGCAAGGCTTGCGGATGTCGGTTCTGCGCCAAGAGGTGCCAACAGACATCAAAGGCACCGTCGCCGAGTTCTTGCGTGAGGCTGCAGGGGAGTTCGGTGCGCTCGTCGACTGGGAGGTTGAAGAGAAGATCGAGGTCCAAATGCGCGACCTCGGTCTCAAGGGCGACGATGTTGCCCAGTCACTTTCTGCCGGTTCTAAGCGTCGTTTGTTGTTGGCAGCGGCATTGATCGTAACTCCCGATATCCTGCTCTTGGACGAACCAACGAACCATTTGGATATTGGTGCGATTGGTCGACTCGAAAAACAGCTCGCTCGCTATCCGGGAAGTGTGCTCTTCGTCACTCATGATCGAACATTCATGAGTAAAATCTCAACACGAATTATCGATCTCGATCGCGGTCAATTGCAAAACTACAACTGTAACTATGCCACTTATTTGACGCGGAAAGAGGCAGCGCTCGAGGTCGAAAAAACAGAACGTGCGACCTTTGATAAGAAACTTGCCAAAGAAGAAGCGTGGATTCGGCGCGGCGTTCAAGGGCGGCGTGCTCGCAATATGGGACGTGTTCGTGCGCTCGGAGAATTGCGAGACGAACGGCAGAGTCGCCGGGAGCGCACCGACAACGTCAAGGCCAAGATTCATTCAGGTGGTTCCAGCGGGCGGCTCGTCCTTAAGGCCACCGGCCTTTCGCATGCTTATGATGGAGACCCCGTCATAAGAGATTTCGAAACTACGATCATGCGTGGCGATCGTGTCGGCATCATTGGCCCGAACGGTGCAGGAAAGACGACGCTCATCAAGATTCTCTTGGGAGAGCTCGAGCCAACCACTGGCGAAGTGCGCCATGGCACGAAATTAGACGTTGCCCATTTCGACCAGCTTCACGGTCAGCTCGATCCAACTTTGACCATGTTGGAGAATGTTGGAGCAGGTTCAAGCATGATCACCGTGAATGGCGAAAGTCGCCATATCATTGGCTATCTCGGCGACTTCCTCTTTACCCCGGAGCAGGTTAGAGGATCCATAACCAAGTTGTCTGGCGGTGAACGCAATCGTTTGCAACTCGCTCGGATCTTGGCGAAGCCATGTAACTTGCTGATCTTGGACGAACCGACGAACGACCTCGACATCGAGACTCTCGAAATATTGGAAGATCTCTTGTTTAATTTCGATGGCACGATTCTCATCGTGAGCCATGATCGCGAGTTCTTGAACAACGTCGTGACCTCAACCATTGTCTTTGAGGGTGACGGCACACTGAAAGAGTTCGATGGTGGCTACGACGACTGGGTCCGCCAGGCCAAGAAAGAAGGAGCCGACAAGACGGTCGCATGGACCAAGCCAGGGAAGTCAAAACCCAAAGCCAAACGCGAAAAAACCAAGCGCCTCACCTTCAACGAAAAGAACGAACTCGAAAAGCTCCCCGATGATATCGACAAGCTGGAAGGCCAAAAAGAATCCATCATGACTCGCATGGCTTCCCCCGATTTCTTCAAAGCCGATGGCAAAACCATCGCCGCCGCAACAAAAGAGCTAAACTCGGTCACAACCCAACTGGAAGAGGCCATCGAACGTTGGGCCAAACTCGAAGAGATCAAAGACCAGTCTTCTTAACCGTCAATCATGGGGGGGGGCTTTGCGGAGACATTCGTCGAATGTCCTGCCCCAGGTGTTGCCGCGAGAAATCTGCGGGCTTGGGTTTTGAGAAATTGGCGACAGAATGGGGCGATGCGAGAGCCAGGTATGGCGCTCACCTGCTCGTTGACGTCGATTGTTGATGACGAGTTGCGAGTTCAAGGTAATTGCAAGCCAAGTCGGTACGATTGCCATATGTCGCGCTCCCTTCTGGCTTTGCGGACAACTGAGCCAATGTGACACTTGGTTTGGGGTGACATTGCAGCGGCGAATTTTGCCTGATTCGGTATTCCCAGGTAGGTCCCAAAACCACGCCGCTTCGCCGTCCAACGGACAGAATTGGTCGGCGATATGCATGTCCTTGTGGCAGTGGCAAGAAATACGAGAAATGTTGCTCAAGAACGTGATTGAGCAAATGCTAATTCGGTGTGGCGAGACGCCGCCCAAAAAACGTGGATCAGAGTAAGAACAACCATGGCCCTAATTAACATCAAGGACCTGAAGCACGCCTTCGGCGGTCCAACACTTCTTGATCAAATTGATCTCCGAATTGAACCGGGGGAGCGGATCGGCTTGATCGGCCGCAATGGCAGTGGCAAGTCAACTCTGATGAAGATTCTCGCGGGTGACTTGGTGCCCGACTCGGGCGAGATTAGTCGGCAGCAGGGCTTGCGCATGTCGGTTCTACGCCAAGAAGTGCCATCAGACCTCAAAGGGACCGTTGCCGAATTCTTGCGCGAGTCTGTCGGCGAATTCGGTGAGTACGTCGACTGGGAAGTCGAAGAGAACATCGAGGTCCAGATGCGCGACCTTGGCCTGAACGGCGACGATGTTGCCCAATCACTTTCTGCTGGTAAGAAACGTCGTTTGTTGTTGGCAGCAGCACTGATTGTGAGTCCTGATCTCCTGCTTTTGGACGAACCAACAAACCATTTGGATATTGGTGCGATTGGTCGACTTGAGAAACAGCTGTCTCGCTATTCGGGAAGCGTGCTCTTCGTCACTCATGACCGGACATTCATGAGCCGCATCTCAACTCGGATCATCGATCTCGACCGTGGAGCATTGCGAAACTACACCTGTGACTACGCCACATATTTGACGCGGAAAGATGCAGAACTCGAGGTCGAAAAAACAGAACGTGCGACCTTCGACAAGAAACTCGCCAAAGAAGAGGCGTGGATTCGGCGTGGTGTTCAAGGACGGCGTGCTCGCAATATGGGGCGTGTTAATGCGCTCGGTGAATTGCGAGAAAAACGGCAGAGTCGTCGAGATCGCTCCGGCAGCGTCAAGGCTAAGATTCATTCCGGTGGTTCCAGCGGGCGGCTCGTCCTGAAGGCGACCGACCTTTCGCATGCTTATGACGGAGCACCCGTCATAAAGGATTTCGAAACCACGATCATGCGTGGCGATCGTGTCGGCATCATCGGTCCTAACGGTGCAGGAAAAACGACGCTCATCAAGATTCTCTTGGGAGAGCTAACGCCAACCACTGGCGAAGTTCACCATGGCACAAAATTGGACGTTGCGCATTTCGATCAACTTCACGGTCAACTTGATCCATCGTTGACTATGATCGAGAATGTTGGAGGAGGTTCCAACATGATCACCGTGAATGGCGAAAGTCGTCACATCATAGGTTATCTCGGAGATTTCCTCTTCACGCCAGAACAGGTGCGAGGTTCCATTACCAAGTTGTCCGGCGGTGAACGCAATCGTTTGCAACTTGCTCGGATCTTGGCGAAACCATGTAATTTGCTGATCTTGGACGAACCAACGAACGACCTTGACATCGAGACTCTCGAGATACTGGAAGAACTCTTGTTCAACTTCGATGGCACGATCCTCATCGTGAGCCATGATCGCGAGTTCTTGAACAACGTTGTGACCTCAACCATTGTCTTTGAGGGTGATGGGACGTTGAAAGAGTTTGATGGTGGCTATGATGACTGGGTCCGCCAGGCCAAGAAAAAAGGCGCTGACAAGACTGTCGCGTGGACAAAATCAGGGAAGTCAAAACCCAAACGCAAACGAGCTTAGCTGTACGGCGTCAGTGCGCCAGACCAAGCCTGGTCAAGGAGGATAAGATGATATGAAATAATCTTTGAAACCTTGTTTGAAACCCTATGGGTAACCAACCCCATCCGGACAAGGCTAACCACCATCCGGAACCGAGTGATGCGCGTCTTGGAGTGATCCCTGGCGTGAAGCGTTCACAGGGAGTCTGTAGGCTGTGTGACTTAGCCCCGAAATTACTAATGCGAATGCTGACGACGTTGACGCATCGGAAAGCAACACCGCTTATCTCGTTCTGGTAAGAGACGGCGGATCGCCGGGGTTCCGAAATCAGGGCATGCAGACATGTGGGTTTCCCAGGAACCTGGGAGGCCTCTTCATTTCCATCCTAAACAGCTGCCGTAAGCGGGAATCGGCCAATCAAAACCCGAGGCCATGGAGTCGCAGCACCGACTCTCCATGGAGCGAAGAAATCGGTGCTCGGATGGTAACCGCCAAGCGAAGGAAACGAAGCGCGGCGGGACGAATGAAGAGGAATCGGATCGTCCCATAGTACCTGCGAAGTCGGGGAATTCTTCTCAAGGAGACCCGATGGAGGGAAGGGGACGTCGTTAATTTAGAACCGTTGGAGGGAAAGATGTCCGAAACATCGAGATCGGATAACGTCTCAACGAAACGAAAACGGATAGCAGAATTGTCAAAGCAATCCCCCGAGATGTCGCTGACGAATCTTGCTCACCATATTGATATGGACTTCTTGCGGGCCGCGTTTCGCGGGACTCGCAAGGACGGTGCTGTAGGTGTAGACCAACAATCGGGCGCTGATTACGCAACTGACCTTGAGAGCAATCTTGAGTCGTTGCTCAATCGCTTTAAGTCTGGGTCGTACAAAGCGCCTCCAGTACTGCGCGCGGATATCCCCAAAGGGAATGGCGAAAAGACTCGTCCGATCGGCATTCCAACTTTTGAGGACAAAGTGCTGCAAAGGGCCGTCACGATGGTCTTGGAGTGTATCTACGAGGAAGACTTCTACGACTTTAGCTTTGGCTTTCGTCCTGGTCGCTCGTGTCATGATGCTCTCGATTCAATTCGTGAACAGGCTATGTCAATGCAAGGTGGGTGGGTAATCGACCTGGACATTCAAGGCTTCTTTGACGCCTTGGTGCACAAACATCTTCGGGAATTTCTCGACAAACGAGTACGTGATGGCGTGATACGCCGCATGATTGATAAGTGGCTTAAGGCGGGGGTCATGGAAGACCGACGGCTTCGGCAGTCGAGGGAAGGAACTCCGCAGGGCGGAGTAATTTCTCCGCTACTTGCGAATGTCTACCTCCACTACGTTTTAGATGACTGGTTTACAAAAGAAGTGCAACCGCGCTTGCGCGGTTGCAGCTTCATGGTCCGCTATGCCGATGACCTCGTGATATTCGTTAAGCACGAAGCAGAAGCCCGCCGCGTGATGGAAGTGATTCCAAAACGTTTGGCGCGTTTCGGTCTTACGATGCATCCGGAGAAAACCAGGCTGCTTCCCTTTGGGAAACCGCCTTATCACGATTCAGATGACAACGGCCCACCATCATCTTCAACGTTTGATTTTCTTGGCTTCACCCATTACTGGGGAAGAACAAGAAAGGGAGGCTGGGCCATCAAGAAGAAAACCGCTAAGGATCGTTTTCAACGAACACTTAGTCGGCTCAATTCTTGGTGCCGCACGAATCGCCACTTGCCTCTTGCGGATCAGCACGTCAAGCTCGTCGCGAAACTCAAAGGTCATTGCTCGTACTATGGCATCACTGGGAACTCCCAGCACCTGACAGCAATTGGCTATTTCGCAGCGAGCATCTGGAGAAAGTGGCTCAATCGACGCTCCCAACGGCAGTCTATGCCATGGAAGCGATTCGTGAAACTACGGGAACGATATCCGCTCCCGCTGATGCGACCGATCCACTCAATCCTTATCAGGTAGCGAATCTAATTGACGAGGAGCCGGATGCGTCAATCGCGCACGTCCGGATCTGTGGGGGGCTGGGGAGGAGATCTCCCTGGTCTACCCGACGTCAATTTCTCGCCACCTTCTTTAACCGCGTTCGAAAGTTCCGCTTCACGGGCAAAATTGACATCGCTGATCCTGGGGTGAGTTGACCTCATCTATATCTTTTTGATCGAACAAATGCGTTTAGACTCGGTTCGTCATGATGAATCAAATCCCGCGTTCTAACCTCACACTTGCCTGACGTGTTTTGACCTTCTGTGCCCTTTGCAATTTGGTCGCAAAACTTCATCACTGCTCAGGCGGCGATAGGAACGAGATCAATGTAGGTTGACTGGCAACGGTTTCGTGCCAAGTTGCGGAACGTGGTGAGAAAACGACTGACGCTGTATATAGAGAAGACGCCCTGAGTTCAGCCGTGACAAAGACTGGATAGCCAGTCTATCCTCAAGTCTTGTATCTCACAGTCAATAAAGAAGTCCCAATGCATACGTCTTGGGACTTCTTTCGTTGAGAGGGCGACCGAAAGAAATTCTGATTTCTTCGGTCACGTTTCGCCATGGCTGAACAAGTAAGGGTGTCATGGAAAATGAAATCAAACAGCCATTCCTAAATTTCTGTAGGACCAGCTAACCACGTTGGTTTGTGCTGGTTTTGGATGCTACGGCAAACGAACTGCTTGCTGCGGCCATCCATCTGGCTAACGATGCGGACACGGCCGAAGACTTAGTTCAAGCCACGTTTTTACCAGCGATTGACCGCGCTCAAGATTTTGATGCGAAGCGTCTCTTGATGCCGTGGTTGATGGGCATCCTGAGCAACCATGCTCGGAATCAGCACCGCACGTTTGAACGTGTCGTGCCAATCTCGCTTGAAGGCCTCTCAAGACTCCTCTGTGCCTCCCAGAAATCTAATCCGGTGAACGAAGAGATGTTGTCCACGCAGACCTTTCGTTGATCTGCTGCCTAGTCTCGTCACCTATAGCGCGGATTCTTAGATGCCTTTCTCTGGCGCCATCGCCATATATGCCAACGGCGTCTTCGCCTAAGGTCAAGCGAAGGCGAACACGCTCCCTCATAATCTTGCCATTTCACTCCTTTGACGGCGACGGACGGCCAGGTACCCCAACAGGGCGAGGCCGTTTTTGATATCAACGGCACTAACAATATCCATGGCATCATGGCGGACTCGGGAGTCACAACTCTGCCACCAACGGACCCTGCGCTCCTACAATGATGCAATCGGGTGTCCCGATCACGTTTATCGAGTCAGTGCTAACTCGACACGATTGGGCTGAGAAAACCCCTACGCTGTATCTATTATGCACTTGGAGGCTTTTGGACTGCCATGGCGATGCTGAGGCGCCGCCTTGTGCCCAAAACAAAATGGAAATGGATCGCCTTTTTGTCAAGTGGGCTTTACATTGTTTACGTTGTTGCCGACTGCTGTTTCCTGATCCTTAATCCGATGGACTTCCCAGTCATGCGAAATTTACTTTTTGCCCTCGTTGTCTTAATCACTTTCGGAACTCCTGGTGCCTTGGCCCAGGAGGAAGAGGATTCGCCATCGTGGTATCCGAAAGAAATAGAGAACACACCGGCCTTGGCACCAAAAGCCAAAGCCAAGGAGATGATCAAAGCCTTCGACTCCAGCTATAAGAAAGCTGTGAAGGAGGAGGACCAGCTGAAGGTCATCAAAGGGATGATGGACACAGCTCGCAGTCCTTATTTCGTCAAGTCTTTGACCAAGATTCTCACCAAGTCGAAGAGCTTTCTCGTACGTACGGAAGTTGCGAATGCTCTTGGAGTGATCGGGAGTGGTAAAGCGGAAACCGCCCTGATCAAGGTGATTCGCGACGATAAAAACTCTGGAGAACTTGAGTTTCTCATTGCTGCTGGACGGGCATTAGGCAAGTGTTCCAAGAAGTCGCGATTCAAGATGCTCAAGAACGAATTTCATGGCAGTGACGCCAACGTGAAACGCGCACTCGTTCTTTCATGGGGTTACGCCAAAGACTGGAATGCAATTCGCCTCTTGGGAGATTGGGTCCAACAACCGTCACCATCTAACGCCTCTTCTGCTTCGAATCCCCCCGCCTCTTATTGGCAAGCCCGTCACAAAGAATGGCGACAGATCAAACGCCAGGTGGAGTGGTCCTTGTGGTCGATCACCGGCAAGGTATTCTACAACAGAAAAGAAGTGAAGGCGTTCCTGAAGAAACATCCCAAGCCTCCTAAGGCAAAGAAGAAGAGGAAATTGAGAAGATAGAAACACAGAGTTGGTCTCGCTGGCCAAAAACTTGTTCGCTACTTCTCTGATTTGATTTTCTTCATGGATCTTCGAGCAGCAAAGCGCACTGAGTCTGACTTCGACTCCAGTAAAGGTGCAAGAGCATTGAGGGCTGGCTTTCCATAACTCTTCATCGATCCCAACGCCAAGACGGCTGCAACCTGCACAATAACAGAATCACTTTCCAATAGCTGGCATAGCTGAGGAAGGGTCGATGCACCTCGCTCCGCAAACCGGGTAAGCCCACGGCAGGCATCGATCTGAACTTGAGCTTCACTCGCCTCAAGCATGGTCGCCAGAGTCGGGATAGCAGCGTCGCCTATGACACCCATATCCGAGATGCCATGACAGATGAATGGGCGGAGGGCACTGTCTTTCATGGCCTCGATGAGGGCTGGTATGGCCGGCTTGCCAAACTCTCCCATTCCCATGAGCTTGGTTGCAGCAAGCCCTTGGAATGTGGGGTGTCTTGAATCGTTCATGATGCGAATGAGCGCAGGGATGATGACTTCAGCTGCTATCTCAGGCTCATCAATGAAGTGCCCAGGGTGGGAGGGGAGGCTTTGTAGCGCCAATCCGCCGCTCTTCTCGCTGGGACTGTCGATCTGTTTGACCATGTCGACGATGTCGGAGCGCGAGTATTGCTTGTAGCGAACAACCGCTGTGCTCTCATTGGCAGTATTGACCTGGGGAGAAGGTGAATCTTGATCACCATTCGATCCGCCGCAACTGCTTAGGGTGACGGCCAAGAAGAGGAAAGGCATGAACAAGAGATTAAACCGATTGTTGCGTGTCACTAATTGCATGGGACGATTCTCGCCTATTCTCGTTCAGCAGCAATATGGAATTCGAAAGTCTCGCTGTGGCGACTCAAACTAAGTCGTTTCCTCAGCCCTGAGCATCTCATACGCAAAACCCGCCCAATCGTCTTGGGGCGTCTGCGGCGACGAGATGATCAAGCTCAATCCTTCTATGTGGTCAATAGCGGCCTTCATCCTGGTGGACTGCTTGTTATCTAATTCGGCGAATGGCTCGTCGAGGAGTAGGATGCGCGGTTGAAGAATCAGCGCGCGTGCCAACGCAATTCGTTGACGTTCTCCTCCTGAAGCAGTCGACAGATCCTGATCGATTAACTCAGTCAAGTCAAAGCTGTCGACGGCCTCTGAAACTCTCTTGGCACATTCTTGCCCTCGAATTCCGCGGCATTTCAAACCATAGGCAAGGTTGTAATTCAGCCCGCCCTTGAAGAGATATGGCTTTTGGCTGAGATAAGCGATGTCATGACGTTCTGCCCCCATGTTGCAGTTGCTTATGTCGGATGATTCCAAACCAGCCATCACGCGCATGAGCGTGGACTTTCCGGTTCCGTTACGCCCGTGAATCCAAGTGCGAGTGCCATCGGGGATGACTAATTCTGGAACCGAGCAGATGGTTTGATGGGCGCGTCGAATGACTAAGTTCTTGATCGTGATCATGTCTGAGCCCGATCGTGCTTCTCTCGGGTGAGCAACGCCAAGAGCAGCGTGAATGACAAGGAGAGGGTGAGCAAGATGAGGCCCATGGCAATGCCTCTGGCAAATTCACCTCGACCTGTTTCGAGGGCAGTGGCCGTCGACAAGGTGCGTGTCCTGCCAGCGATGTTGCCACCAACCATCACCGCGATACCCAATTCTGTGAGACAACGGGCGAGCGCCGTCAAGATCCCCAAGATCACACCAATCCGTGCTTCCGAAACCAAGGTTGCGAGTAGGCGGATCGGTTTAGCGCCCAGCGCTTTGGCTGTTTCCCCGGCGCGCGGATCGAGGCTTGAGATTGCTCCATGGCTCATGGCGAAGATGATTGGCAGAGCCAAGAGGAACTCACCCGCCGCGATGGCTTGAGGGGAATAGAGGAGGTCGAAGCCACCCATTGGGCCATGGCGCGAGAACATCGCAAAACAAACAAGCCCCACAAACACAGTTGGAATGCCCATTCCTGTGCGCGCGATGACAACCAGGAAGTTACGTCCGGGGAAGTTCTTGTAGCCGGAGAATGCACCCAACGGGAGGGCAATCAACGTCGCTGCTAACACCGCACTTATAGAGACCTGGAGGGTCATGAGCGTGGCTTCCATGACAGCAGTGTTACCTGCTGAAATAAGCGCGTATGCGTCTTTAATGCCGGCCCAAATGAGATCCACGGTGAATCTACCCTCCGTTTCCTTGCAGCAAGGAGAAGGGATGCTCACCTTCACACTCGAATGCGGTAATCTTGGCTCGGGTTGGTTCGCTCACAAGGAAATCGCAGAGCTTCTGCGCCGCGCTGATCTTTCCCATGCCTCGCAGTTTCTCGCTGACGACGATGGCCGAGTAGGGGTTGTCGAGCTTGTCACTGTTCTCGACGTAGATTTTCAAATCAGTCTTCGACTTGAAGCGAAGAAAGGTCGCGCGGTCAGTTAACACATAGGCCTGCATTTGGTTTGCCATGGTCAACGTGGCTCCCATGCCCCGCCCACTTTCCACACAGTCTGTCCAAAGCTTGTTGATGCTGCACGCTGAAAAGAGCGCCTTCTCTTTGCGATTGGTGCCGCTGTCGTCGCCCCGGGAGACATATTTCGCGCCACTATCTCGCAATTTCAACAGCGCCTGTTTGGGTGGCAGTCCGGCAATTTTCGACGGGTCATTTTTAGGGCCCGCGATGACGAATGGGTTGGTGAAGAGGGGTTCGTGGCGAACGCCTGCTCCTTCGGCCATGAATTTGAGTTCGGCATCTCGGGCATGAACGATAATGAGATCAACATCGCCGGTGCGCCCCAATTCCAAAGCGGCCCCGGTGCCGACGGCTAAGACGTCGACACGTGTGTTGTGTCCTTTTTCAAAAGTGGGCAGCAGAGCATCAAGGAGGCCTGAGTCTCGGGTGCTCGTGGTGACAGCGATGCGGAGTGACTCGGTTTTTGTCGTTTCAAAATTGTCGCCACAAGCGTTCAAAGACAACAAGAGCAATAGGACGATTCCAAGTATTCGCAATCTCTTTCTCCATCTTCTGGGTGTGGCGCCAGAGGATAGGTTGTTCGGTGGTTGCTGTCCACCAACTCAGCGCTATGACAGGAGGGAGCTGGGTTTCGAATCATCATAAATGCTCTGTGGGATCACTTCTAATTTGACGGATGAAAGCCCATTGTCATCCGGGGACGAAGTTCTCATTTGCGGCATTTATTCGAATCGGTGTTCTGGAGGTTCCGGTAAATCAGCCAATGTCCAAGTCTGCGTTGGCTCGGATCGGGGGATTGTTGCCACTTGGTGAGGCAATGGGGCTCGTGTCCGTTGGTTTTACCGAAGACTCGTTCGGATGAAGCAAGTCGTTGATCCTGAATCAGTTATGCAACTTACATTCAGACGTTTGGAGCCCGAACCTGATATCTGTCGTGTCGTAAGGCATTCTTCAGCTGCAGTCCATCAAGTGTTCGACTCGTGATTCTGAGGCCACCGACTTGATACCAGGAGAACAGGAATAGAAAATACCCGGAATCGCGGGGGGATATCGCCACTCCATCCGCGAATGCCGTCTGATGGTGGTCAGACATGGAAGAAGGAAATGGCGAGCGTTTTCGATTGAGGACATTCGAACATGAGCACAACAACAGCCACAAACGGGTGGGGCCGAAGCGAAATCGTTTGGAGCTCGCTGATTTTCATTGTCGTCGCTCACATTCTTGCGATCGCAGGTGTAGTGTACCTGTCGATGAACTTCTCATGGTGGACATTGTCGTTGGGCCTGGTCTGGTATCTGTTCAGTGGTCTGGCGATCACGGCCGGCTACCATCGCTTGTTTTCGCACAAGAGTTACGAAGCTAATCCCCTGGTCAAAATCTTCTTTCTTAGCTTTGGCGCGGCCTGCGCTCAAAACACGGCGCTCAAGTGGTGCTCGGATCACCGCGTTCACCATAAATTCGCCGATCAAGAATCGGATCCATATTCTGTGACCGATGGTTTTTGGTGGGCTCATATTGGATGGGTTTTTCATCGCGGTCATGAACGTCCTCATGTCTCATGCGCTGACCTGGAAGCTGATCCAGTCGTGCAGTGGCAGGCGAAATATTACATCCCGATTGCGCTCACTGTCGCAGTCGGCATTCCGGGCCTGTTAGGTATGCTTTGGGGCGACGCCATCGGGGCCATGCTCTTTGCCGGTTTCACTCGCTTGGTTTGGACCTGGCATGCCACGTTTTCGATCAATTCGGTGACCCACCGATTTGGCAAGAAAACATATTCGAAGAAGGAATCTGGCGGCGATTCTGGACTCGTCGCTCTCTTGACGATGGGCGAGGGGTACCACAATTTTCACCATCGCTTCCAAACTGATTATCGCAATGGCATTCGGTGGTTCCACTATGATCCATCCAAGTGGCTGGTGTGGACGATGTCGAAGGTCGGTTTGACGCGAAAGCTCATTCGTGCACCGGCAGATGCGATTAGCCGCGCTAAGTCCGAAGCTCTTTAGTTGTCGTCAACATTGCGCATCATTCACCTGACCCACTATTTCTTGCCAGAGAGTTTCGGCGGCACACAGGCCTACGTTGCTAATCTTGCACGTGGTCAAATAGACCGTGGTCACCAGGCCTATGTGGTAACGGGGTCTCCGCGGCTGGACAGTGATGTTGCGAGCGAGCACGGGGTTTGGAACGGGATCCCAACTTTCAGAATCTACCGCCAGGGCGAAGCCGAATTCTTCTCCGGCGACACGGGCTCAGAGCGAATCACGAATGATGTTCTGAGCTTTGTCCAAGAGGTGGGGCCTGATCTGATTCATCTCCATCATTGGCACGCATTGAGTCGCGGCCTTGTCGCTCAACTGGCGCAGCTGGGGGTACCAGTGGTCGTCACCCTGCATGACCTTTTTACTACTTGCATGCGTTTCTTTCGTATGCCCGATCCCAGGCGTATGTGCGCTCCTGATGTTGGTTTTGATGACTGTGCAAGGTGCGTCTCTCCAGATCTTCCAACCAAGTCGTTGGCAGAATTAGAACTCTTTGCTGCTGGTCGGTTTGCTGCCTTCCAAGAGGATTTGGCGTGCGCTGATGCTGTTCTTTGTGTCAGCGACGCACAGAACGAACTTCTGTCTTCGATCCCAGGATTCGAGGTTCAACTCCAGACCTTCCCAATTGGCGTTCCGGCCCTCACACCCCGTGTTGCCGGCACCGAGCGTCAACCAGGGGATGTGCTTAAACTAGTCTGTTGGGGCGGAATTGAGCCGAGAAAGGGCATTCATTTACTGAGTGCCGCAATAGCGAATTCATCACACCGTGATTCCATGGAATTGCATCTTCACGGCCAGGTCTCGTCGCCAGAATATGAGCAAGAGATCTACGATGCAGGCGATGGCATCCAAATCACCTTCCATGGCAAGTATGACGATGCCGAGTTAGCTGATTTTGGCAATCATTATGACCTCGCGGTATTCCCATTCATTGCCTTTGAGACCTACGCCCTCAGTGTGGACGAGGCGCTCCATTTAGAAATTCCCTTGGTTGTTTGTGACCGCGGCGCCCCCAAAGAACGAATTGACGGCCGTGGCCTCCTTTTTGAAGCCGAGAACATTCCGTCCTTGACCGCGACCTTAGATCGTTTCCACGCCGAACCAAAGCTTCTGCAGCAAATGAGTTACGCCAGCCACAAGGCTGTTCAGATTGATACCCACATCGATCAGCTGACCGAGTTTTACGACCAACTCGATGCCTAAGGCCTCATTCTCCCTGATCCGCAATATTTTCTGAGTTTCTCTCTCCGAAAACGCTCCACGAACTGAGTCATAGTTTGGAGTAAATGATCAACTATGGAGGAGTCCACCGTGAAAACGATCCCAATTGCGCTCATATTAGTGGCCCTCGTCATGGGCATGGCAGTGACAACAAACGCGCAAGGAGGTCCTGGTGGCCCAGGCGGACCACCTCCGGGACTCCCTCCTGTGCCGGTGCCAACAGGGAATGCAATCACGCCAGCCAAGGCTGTACTTGGCAAGATCCTTTTTTGGGACGAGCAATTGTCCAGTGATAATCGGATGGCTTGCGGTACTTGCCACCGTGGTGGCGCTGGTGGCGGCGATCCCCGGGTTGGTGTGAATCCTGGAGCTGACCTCGCCTTCGGAACTCCTGACGACGTGTTCGCGTCACCTAGTGTTCGTAGAGCGGACTCCAACAATAGCTTCATGCCAGATCCAGAGTTTAACTTGTTTCCACAGGTCACAGGGCGCACGGCACCAACCATGGTGAATGCGGCCTACGCCCCTCAAATGTTCTGGGATGGCCGTGCAGGGACCGTCTTCAACCAACCTGTGTCCGGCATCAACATTCTTCCTGCTGGAGGAGCGCTCGAGAATCAAGCCGCCGGTCCACCTTTGTCCGGAAGTGAAATGGCACATGACAATCGAGATTGGGCCGAGATCACAGCGAAGCTGGCATCTGTGACTCCACTGCAATTGGCGTCCAACATTCCGAGTGACATGGCGGCAGCACTCAATAACGATTCAAGTTATCCAGCGCTGTTTCAAGCTGCATTCGGGACGTCTCAAATTACTTCCGCCCGTATTGCGATGGCCATTGCCACTTACGAGCGAATATTGATTTCAGATCAAACACCGTTTGATGCTTTCATTGGCGGCAATCCGAATGCACTGACTGCAGCGCAGCAAGCTGGTCTGCAGACTTTCAATAACAATGGTCGTTGCAATGTGTGCCATACCGGTCCTTTGACGACAGACCAGACATTCCGCAACATTGGTGTGCGGCCTCCGATTGAGGATGTCGGGCGCCAGGCGGTGACCAACAATCTCCAAGACTTGGGACGGTTTAAGGTGCCAACACTCAGGAATGTTGGCTTGCGCGCCAGGTTCATGCATAACGGCCAGTTCACCAACCTCAACCAGGTTGCCAACTTCTATGCACGTGGTGGTGACTTCGCCCAAAATATTGATCCTGTGATGGGGCAAATTAACTTGCCGCCTAACGAACGAAATAACCTTGTGGATTTCTTGATGAATGGCCTGACTGATCCACGGGTGGCAGCTGAGCAATTTCCGTTTGATCGGCCAACATTGAATAGTGAAGTAAATCCGAACGGATCGATGATCTTAGGAGCTGATCTTCCAGGGAGCGGCAACATTGCTCCGATCATGATGGCCTTTGATCCAACGAATATTGGCAATGTGGACTATCGACTGGGAGTCACAACAACCCTTGGCGCGACCACAGCATACTTGATCTACAGCGATGCGCTGGCAGCTCCAGGGACGACGTACTTTGGTACACCGTTTACCCCAGATCCATTGCATCCAAGTTTTGATTTCATCACGGTTCCAA
Source organism: Planctomycetota bacterium (assembly GCA_047639315.1). GTDB lineage: Bacteria > Planctomycetota > DRQF01 > S139-23. The sequence continues at coordinate 46,278 of JBLINQ010000006.1, read as the reverse complement.
CTTTTGGCGCCGGAGTTGGGGATGGATATGCGACCCTACATTTCCCAATCCCCAATCTACCAGCTCTGATCGGATTCACCCGGTATGTCCAGTGGCTGGTGATTGATCCAGGAAGCACCTCAACCCTAGGCGTGTCAGCATCCAGAGGCGCTAAATTAGTCATTTTGTAATCGATCCATTCCGACCCGGAGGTGCTTGCACCTCCAAGGATGCTCTCATCATTTCCCCCGATGATGGGCAATCCATCGAAGGCGACCCTAACCGGGTCGCCTTCTTTTTTGCCATCCCCAGGCGCATTCAGACACTGTTGTCTTGGGCCACACATTCATAGAATCATCTCCATAGCATGGTCAATGCCGGTACGACTGAGGCACGAAGACCGTGAGGGGAGCCTTCTTGAAGAAGTCTGAGGTCCACAACCCGACGAAACAGCCTCTTGTTTGGCTCCTGCTTGGAGACAAGCTCGGCGATAATGCTCAAGTCGCCCAGGTCATGGACCACCTTCATTGGGACCATGAAGTGAGACGTTTGGTATTTCTCGAAGAATATCGATTAGGCAAGCCCGATTTTCGCCCGGCCCTCTATCACGTCGATATAGAGCGGTCAGATGACCTGTGTGAGCCGTGGCCTGATATCCTGATCACAGTCGGGAGGCGGCCGGATATGGTCGCTCAGTGGATTAGACAGCAGTCTGGCGGCAAGACCAGGATTGTCTTGTTTGGGCGACCCAAGAAAGACCTCGGGGACTACGCACTGATCATTGTGCCTAGCCAATATCAACTCCCCAAAGCCGATCATATTCTGCCGATTAAACTGCCTCTCATGAGGGTGAACCAGGGGCGCTTGGCAGCGGGAAAAAAAGAGTGGCAGGAACGCTTCGGGTCGATGCCGCATCCGATCACTGCTCTTTTGGTCGGCGGACCTACTAAACCCTTTGAGATGACCACATCTTCAACTGAGGAATTGGCTCGACAAGCGCTTGAGCTCAGTGAAAAGAGTAGGGGGAGCCTCTTTATTTCGACCAGCCGTCGAACTCCCGCGAAAGTGGTTGCCGCAATTTCCGCTGCTGTCGGAGAAAAGGCTGAACTCCATGTCTTCGATCCTGCCCAGGCAGAGAACCCCTATATGGGTCTTTTGGCCTGGGGTGATCGATTTATCGTGACGGGTGACAGTGTCTCGATGATGGTGGAAGTTGCCAGTTTGGGAAAACCTCTGGCCATCCATGAATTACCTCTCAAAGCTGGTGTACTGAATCATTTGGGCCAAGCCGCCGCGAAACTCCTGTATCGAGAAGGGGCGCCTTTGCGGTTTGTGGGCAACATGTTGCAACGATTCGGCTGGGTTGGATTCCCACGGGATTTGACCGCAATTCATCGACAATTGTATCAATGTGGCGCTGCCACCCCTCTGGGGCGTGGATTTCCTGAAGACAGTGCTATGATTGCCAGCGAAGTGGCCGTGGTCGCCGAACGGATTCGGAGCCTCGCGGCGCAGTAAATCAGCCAGAATTGGCCAAGTGAGTGGATCGAGGGTGTTGGAATGAACGCGTTTTTGACCAAATTGAAACGCCAGTTGATTGTCTCGGCGAATTTCTTCCGTTCGCAAGAAGATCAAGTTGCCTTGGAACGTCGTCTCCGTGGCAAAGATGAAGCCAATAAGCTAGCGGACGCAGATTGCTCCATCGTGTCTTTTGGCAAGAGTGGGCGCACGTGGTTGCGGGTCATGATCAGTGGCTTTTACCAAGCGAAGCATGGTTTGAGTGAATCTCAAATGGTTGTCTTCGACAACTTACATCGCAAGAACCCTGAGATCCCGAAGCTCTTTTTTACTCACGACAACTATCTCAAGGACGCAACGGGCAACAGCGATTCCAAGTCGGATTACTATGGCAAGAAAGTGATTTTCTTGGCACGGCATCCTGGCGACGTGGCTGTTTCTCAGTTCTTTCAGTGGCAACATCGCATGCGTAATCGCAAGATGTTGATCAACGACTATCCATCCAAGGATGACCAACTTTCGATCCACGATTTCGTTGTGGGTGAGAAAGCCGGTCTGCCGAAAATTATTGACTTCATGAATCTGTGGGCCAATGAGTCGTCGTCCATCGGTGATTTTCTACTGATTAAATATGAAGACATGAAATCCGAGCCCGCTCAAACTCTTCGGCGCGTCCTCGATTTCATCGGAACTCCTGGGACCGATGCGGAAATCGAACAAGCCGTGGCTTATTCTTCATTCGACAATATGAAGAAGATGGAAGAGAAGCGGACTTTCTGGTTGTCGGGGAGTCGCATGGTTCCGAAGGACAGGAATAATCCTCATTCCTTCAAGGTCCGTCGTGGTAAGGTCGGTGGCTTTCGTGATTACTTCGATGAAAATGAAGAAGCGGCGATTGAGAAGTTGATCAATGGGACACTGTCACCATTCTTTGGTTACGAGTCCATAGAAGCTCCTGCCGTATCCGCTGAAGATCATACGACAGGGCAATAGAGCTAACGCATCTTTATCGAGCGTTTTGCACATTGGCTTATCCCAGAGGGAAGAGCGAATGTGCATGCGAGTCTCGATGCCGCTTCTTTCGACGCACAGACTTCGGTCTTTGCAGAATCTCAACTTATGTGCGCATGTGAAACGCCAAAGTGGTGCTTGCCATTCTTCGCCGGTTCAACTGCAAGTGTTATCGAGGTCTTCCTTTCAATTTTCTTGGTACCAATTCTGGTGATTCGGTCGTTTTGTAGCCGCTTGCTATTTTCCACCAAGCAAAATGGCCAACGGAATTAGCTATGGACGCGCCAGGCTCTTCCGGTGGGGTCAGTGGGAACGACGAAACCCAACACCTGTTATCTACTGCATCCGACCCGAACGCCGAGACAGTTGGCTTAACGCTAAGTCAGGGCGCAGTTGATCTTGACAAAGACTTTCGACTCGGCCCTTATCGTGTAGTGATAGGGGGTGGCGGCATGGGAGTCGTCGACCTTGCCGCAGATCCAGAGTTGAAGTGGCAAGTCGCGCTTAAGGTCTTGCCACCTGCCTTCGGCAATCATTCAGCTCATCTTGCGCGCTTCAAAAGAGAGGCTGAATTGGCATCTCGCCTTGATCATTCGAATCTATGCGGTGTTCTCCGTGTCGGGCAATCAGAGGGGGCCATTGGATCGCGATGCGCTTTGTTGATGGGTCAAGGCCTTGATGAGATGCTGCGTGATGAAGAGTCGATGTCGCGACTCTCAAGTTCGATTGTCACTAAGAGCATGGCTCATACCGATGCGCAGCTCGGCGCTAGGCTCCAGATGATTGAATAAGTTGGCCGCGTCCTACTGGTCGCTCACGATGCTGGTGTCGTCCATCGCGATCTCAAACCAGAAAACATCATAGTGACCGATGATGGTGAACCGGTTGTTCTATACTTTGGCCTAACGACCGCTCTGCAGGACAATGACGGCCCAGCTTTGACTCAGTCCGGTGATGTTCTGGAAACTTCCTTTTACATCGCGCCCGAACAGATTCAGGGAGAAACCAAGGAAGCGGATCATCGCGTCGACGCTTGGGCCATGGGGGTGATGCTCTATGAAGTGGTCGCAGGGCAACGACCATTTACTGGCGCAACACGTGATGCCCGTTATCGTGCGATTCTATAAATCGAGCCAACGGTATTTCGGAAGTTAGTTCCAAGCGCTCCCAAGGACTTGGCGACGATTGTCAAACGGCCTTGTCCAAATCTGTAGATAAGAGATATGCATCCCCCTAGGCGCTCGCTCTTCGTTTGATTCATGCGGAGTGCTACTACACCATTGCATCTCTCAGTGTATGTGCTTTGAGTTTGCGAGGCCGTCTTGTGCAAGATGTCGAGATTGCTGTACTATGACGCACCTTGCGATTGTGGTTGTTTGCGCGACCAGCTCATACTCACAAACAATGACTTCAAGAATCCCGCGGCGATAACATGATTGAAATCCTGGATTACCAAGAGACCAAGTTGGGTTTACTTATGCTGAGGCGGAGAGAGTTACTTTCTCGCCCCGGTGTGATTGTGACCGAAGTGACACTCGATCACTCTTTTCTCATGAGTAGTTATCACACCGAATCTGAATGTCGCTTGGCCTCTTCTGCGCTGGTGATGCACCAGGGAGAAGAACCACTTTCTGTCATGGTCGGTGGGCTTGGGTTGGGGTTTACGGCGATCGAGGCCCTGCGAGATTCGCGGGTCCAGGATCTGCAGGTTATTGAGTTTCTGCCAGAAGTGATCGCTTGGCTTGATCACGATTGGATTCCCAATGGTGAGCAGCTAAAGACACCAGGCAGAGCGATGGTCATCGAAGATGATGTCTATCAAAGGCTGATGCGCTCGCCTGTCGATGGCGGTGAGGTCGATTTGATTCTCATTGACGTCGATCATTCACCAGATGAAATGTTGAGCCCAGCGAACGCCGCGTTTTATACAGAAGATGGCTTGCAAACCGTTCGGAAGCACCTCAAGCCCGGTGGTGTGATGGGCATTTGGTCGACCTACCCATGTGAAGAATTCGAAGCGCTGCTAGGTTCGGTGTTTGGTGAGGTTTCCATTGAAGTCGTCAAGTGGCGGAATGACCTCGTTGATATTGACAAAGAAGATACGCTGTTTTTCGTTCGCTGAACGGTGCCGGCAACTTCGAAATCAACTTCGTTCGCTCAAGACGTTTTCTACAAGTTCGCAATCTGCGGGGGTGTCAATGTCGATGGCGGCCCTGGCGTGAGGCACTTCCACATAACCAACTTTGGCACCCATCTTTTTCGAGAGTGCGAGCATCGCTGCGTCGGCGGTAAGTCGGCCCAAGACGAATGACAGCAGTGTTGGTATGCCGACGACACTGGCAATGCGCCAGGGTGTCTTTCGAAGGGTCTCAACTTGGCGCCAATAACTGACAGCTTTGGATCCGTCCGAGGTTCGAATGGCGAAGAGGTTGCACCCACAGTAACTGTTGCCTTTGAAGCGTAAGGCTGTCCGCTTGCCTTGAGGAAACTCACTCATGACTTGGTCATAGCGAACCAGCCCAGTGACAGTGTCGGCATCATGCGATTCAGCAGCATTGAGGAAGTCCTGGAGAACTTTTTGATCCAAGAAACCATGGTCGGCAGTGGTGATTAGCAATGGGTGGGAGTCGCCGACGGATTCCAATGCAGCTTGCGCACTTGTGCAGGGTGTTCGACTTGGGGGAATCCATAGAACACTCTTGTTGGTCAGGAGGCGTTCTAATTCTGGACAACTGTCAATGTGCTCAACCGCGGGGCCAACGATGCAAGTCCGCTTGATGTTTGGTGAGGCTAATAAGACATCAAGGACGCGCAGCAGTAGTTCACGGCCTCCAACCTTGGAGAGCGCCTTGCATGATGCCCCTTGAGATTTGGCGACAGGATCGTCGGGTCCCCGATCGCCAGCGAGAACGATCGCCGTGAACTTGCTCGAGTCACTCATGGGGCGTGGGCTCTTTTCTGTCTTGTTTCGAGAAGACGCCTTGACGCCAAAGTCGCCAGAATGTTGGCCAACCGAAGAGGAGTGGATGCTTGCGTACCCGATCGCTTACCTGAACTTCGATGCCTGAATGGCGCCCAATTTTCCATAGGGCGTAGTCGACACCTCCGTCAAATGTGAAGACGGCCTTCATGAGACGTAGAAGATTGAGGATTTTGCCCTCGAATTTCCTTCTCTTCCATCCCCACCTTGCGATTTGTTTGATCAAACCCTTCGACGGATTGTGAAACACAGCATCTTCTTCACGCGCATCAATTACCGGCGCGCCAATGATGGAAAGTGCCAAGAGCGCCATGGTTCGGTAGTACTCTTTTGATTGACCAACAATGCGCTCAGCGCGATCAGTATCTTCTGGTCTCAATTCACAGCCGTAGCACGCTGAGAGGCCGCCGACCCAGAATTCGGAGACTGTGAATGCTGGATTTCTTAGAGCCATCGTCCTGCGGGCGAAGGTGGTGACAGCTTGTGCTCGAATGCGTGTCAGTTCTCTTTGGGTTTCACCATCCTTGGAATATGTCACGGAGGTTGGCTGGCAGTAGCGGCCCCAGAAATAGACCTGCCGGCAACGCATCTTGGTGTATCGGTCAAAATCGCGAATCGAAACTACAGCATATTTACATCGATACTCGCGACCTTCGTGCTCAGTCTCGAGATAGAAGACATTGGGTGGCAAGATCCAATTGGCTAGACGCTGGCTCCACTTGGGAAAAGCACTCGTGTAGTCTGTAACCACCACGAGCATGTCATGAAGAGCGTCGTCTTTCTCAGCCAGTCCATGGAGTACCGACCCGTAGAAGATGATGCCGGATAAGGCGTCGCCAAAGCGTTCGTGGATCTCCGCACCCAAGGCTTCGGTCGCAGTGCTACCATCAGGATTATGGATGATGTCTAAATACCTGGCGACTGGATTTTGCTCAGTTGCCAAGGGTCAGACCTGAACGAAGGTTAGTTTGGGGCCAGCTTCTATGACGATACGAGAATCGTCTTGGGGCGTGATCACTTCACCATCAAGCGTCACTGGCTCATTGATACCAAGGGTAATTTTCCACCCGGTATGGCTCTCAAAGCCATGTTCTCTGGTGAGATATTTGTTCGTCTTCCCTCGGACCCCAGCCAAGGCTGCTCTCAGGAAATGCCGGTGGGAATGAGCGATTGTCGTCAAGCGAAGTGGCGCAAGAGATTTGCCCCAAAATGGTTTGAAGCCGAGTGCCATGCGATCGAGAGTCGTCACAAAAAGGACGGTGAATTCTTTCTCTTCAATGACTTCATCGTCAATTGAAACTTCGATGGTCGTGGAGGCAAATGGCTTCTTACCCACGAGTATTCGTGTGAGAAGCGAGGACACGTGCACAGCAGTTCCCAATACGGTTTTCATACCCGGCAATTTGGTTGCGTCACGGTTTTCCCAAATCACACGCGAAGCCCGATAGATGGCAGCAGCTCCAACGAAGAATCCGTAAAGAGGGGAGTCATCTGGTTTCGTCTTGAGTTTGAGCGCCGTGCGACTGACAAACGTTGATTCGCCTGATGGATCGGCGGCCCACTTGATAAGCCTGCGGATGGCTTTGTGGGGCTCGCCTTTGAGCCCAAGGTCACCGTGACTCATGTTGGTGCGCCCGCCGGCTAAGGCTGCAAGAAGAGGCATGTTGTCCATGTCTCCTCGGCGGATGAGATCGGTAACCACCATACCAAGAGTTCCGTCACCACCATTCACACCGATTAGACCAGTCGAGGAGGCGAGGAGTTCATCGACAGCCTTAGCTACTTCTAGCGGACTCGATACAATGTGGTGGGAGATCTCAGGATGCTGTTCGAGCACCTTCATGAGGCGGTCAAGGCCGCCTTTTTTGTTGTGGTAACCTGGGCCGCTGATGAGGCCGAAGGACAAAGGCCCCTCAAAGGTTGGGCTGTCCTCAGTACTCGGGCTGGGATTTTTAGGATCCGACGGTTCCACGATGGACGAGTACCTGTTTGATAGACAGATTAAACGGGACAATGCCCTGCATTCTCACAAATCGTTAACCGGAATGGCTATATTGATTTGTCGGTGGAGGACCTATTAACTGCTCCCCACGGCTTGAATGATATACTTCCGAGGTGTCCCCATCAAGTCAGGGCAAGCAACCGCAGGTCGCAGCCTGTAAAGAGTTTGCGACAATTTGTGCGGTTTCAATTTGGCAGAAATTTGCCCCAATCGGACAAAAGAAGGGGGTATGAGAGCCAATCCCAGCTTGGAATGACCAAGAGACCCCCATCGCTGTCGACATTTATTCGCTCTTGATGAGCAGAATCATTGCCAATATTGCCACCACGACGGAGGGTCCGAGAGCAGTCAGAGCGGGATGCACTTGGAAGATAAGTCCGGCAAATCCGCTGATTTGATCGATGAAATAGGCCAATATTCCAATGATGGCGCCCTGGACTGTTCGCCGTCCTTGACTTGAATCTCGTAACGTCGAAAAGACGAATGGGACCGCAAAAAGGAGCATGGCTAAGAAGCTTAATGGACGTGACAGCGTGTACCACAGAGCCAAGGTGTGATTCTCTGTTGCCAGGCCCCTGGCCCGCCGGTTGCGAATCTCCGCAATTAAGTCCGTCGGCGCCATCGTTTCTGGGGCCAACGGAACCCGGTTCAGTTCTTCCTGTCCTAAGTTTGATTGCCAAGTAAGTGCCGCGTGGCTGTCGTGATCGCTTCCGAAATCTGTGAATGTCGTGACCTGAGCGTTCTTGAGGATCCACATGCCAGACTTTGCATACTCGGCTTCATCGGCAGTCAAATATCGATGGAGACGGCTGTTTGCGTCGAATTCAAAAATGATGAGATCGGAAGGTCTACTGCCACCCAAGAGAGAACCGATTCGAATGAACTGCTCCTGCTCTCGAAGCCAGAATCCATCATTGGTCTCCAGAGCTTGCCCTTTGGCAATGGCTGTGGCTCGTAAGTTCCTTGCTTCTCGCTCGTACTTAGGGCCAAGCCATTGAGCGATCACAAGGAGCAACAGCAATGCTGGAATGGCTGCCTTCAGAGATGAAGCAGCGATTCCCTTCACGGAAGCGCCGATGGAGCGCATGGCTATCAGTTCGCTCTCAGCGGCGAGAGAACTCAAGGAAAAGAGCGCACCTAACATGCCAGAAATGGGGGCAATCTCAAAGAATCGACGAGGAAGCGTCAGGACCACGTAAAGAGCGGCATCCACCATTCGATAATCGCCCTTACCAACATCATCAAGTTCCTGGACGAATGCAGCAAAACTAAAAAGCGTCATCAACACTAAGGCGACAAGGAAAAAGCCGCGATAGAAAGAACGTGCGATATAGCGGTCGAGAGTACTCATGCTGGCCTACTCTGTTGAATACGTGATCTCACGAACAAGAACAGCAGTACTAAGGCGATCAAGCCGTCGACCCAGAATAGTCCCGGAATAGCCGGGACAATACCTTGCTCGACCCATGTTTTGGCCAAGGCCTGAAGATTGAAGTAAATGATGTAGACCACAACGGCCAACAAGAGGCGCGTGAATCGATCGCGGCGCGGTACGAAACTCGACAAGGCGACAGCTAAGAAGCCGAGAACTAAGGTTGAGAATGGTCGTACGAGGCGCCATTGGAATTCTGCCATGTCTTCGGGGTTCGTTCGGTGGAACAGCTCCGACGTTGTCGTTGCTTTCCGGCGCTTGCGTTCACTCGTATTGGTTCCGCTGTCAAAGGGGATCGACATCTCGTCGGTGGCAACCGTCATCGAATCAGCGCCGCCATCAAGCGACCAGATTTCAAGATCCTTAAACACAAATTCAATGGCACCGGTTTCTGCGTCGTTAACCTGCTGGATACGGTCGGCGCGCATCACCAATTTTCCGTCGCTTCGTTCTAAGAAGACGAAGACGTCTCTCTTATTCTTCCGTGGATTTGCGTCGCCCTGAGGTTCCAAGAAGATAACCGTTTTTCCGTCGTCGGGTGCTAAGAAAACCCCTTCTTGGACGTCGTTCAAGTTAATATCTAACTTAGCGTTTTGCAGGATCCTGTAGGTCTCCGCATAGACGCGAGGGCGTGCCCATGTCGATAGAAAGCCAACGATGATGGCCATGACGACAAAGATGATAGCCAGTGCTTTGTGGACGCGTAGGCGCGAGTAACCACAAAAAGCCATGGCTGTGATTTCATAGGTTGCACCCAAGCGACTCAAGACCACAACGACCGTGAGGAACGTGGCAATCGGCAAGACCACTTCCATGGCAATGACGCTCTTCAGAAAGACCAGAATCGCTATGGTGTCGATACGAATCAGGCCCTGTGCAGCTTTGCCCAAAAACTCGGATGCAGAATAGGCAGCGAAGATGAAGGTCAGCGCCAAGAAGAAGATCAGGATCGGTTTTGAAACTTCTCGAATGAGATAGCGGGAGATGATGATCACGATGGGTCCGTCCAGCTGAATCCTGTACCGGGTCTATTTTCCTTCAGCAATTGCAGCATATCACTCACAGAAGAAATGTGTTTCGACCTTTTCGAGCCAGGATCTCTTTTCCCACGACAAGGCTATGGCCTCGGAGGGAATATGATATAGCATTCTGGGACACGTTGAGCCCAGATCGATTATCGAAGGGGCCTTTCGACCAGAATCAGAGACGGACTTCATGCTCGAATCCAAATCCTTGTCGAAGAAATACAAAGGCCGGTTGGCTGTTGACTCGGTTTCTCTTTCGGTCAAGAAGGGGGAAGTTGTCGGCTTGCTTGGCCCAAATGGCGCTGGCAAGACCACGACCTTCTACATGATCGTTGGTCTGATACCCTGTGATTCCGGTCAGATTCTATTGGACGGCCAAGACGTGAGTAAGCGCTCGATGCATTATCGTGCCCGCCAAGGACTCGGCTATCTCCCCCAGGAAGCTTCCGTTTTTCGCCGACTGAACGTTCGCAAGAACATCATGGCTGCTCTCGAGTTGCGCAGTGACCTGAATGGCCAGGGGCGTCGCTCGGAATTGGAACGCCTTGTCGATGCATTGGCTATTGGCCACTTGCTTTCTCATAAGGCCATGGCGCTCAGTGGTGGTGAACGCCGTCGCGTCGAGATTGCCCGTGCTTTGGCCTCGAATCCTTCATTTGTCCTCTTAGACGAGCCATTCGCTGGCGTTGACCCGATTGCCGTAGGCGAGATTCGGGAAGTCGTTCGGCATTTGACAGACCGGGGTATTGGAGTCTTGGTCACCGATCACAATGTGAGAGAGACTCTCCAAATTTGCGATCGGGCCTACATCTTGAATGATGGCAAAATGCTGACCAGCGGTAATCCTGCAGCTATCTTAGCCAATGACAAAGTGCGGGAAGTCTACCTCGGCCGTGATTTCAGCATGTAAAAGCGGCTTCTCTGCCCTGGTGAGATGCCAGTCGGGCAGAAGGCGAGTCGATATGTATTCGGAATCCCGTGCTGATAACCACCCATTCGAATTTCACAATTCGCACCAACCATATTGTCAATTTTGCCCCGCGCCTTGATCTTGTTTAAATCTTCACCTGCTCCATCGGTTTCTTTGCAAGTGCTCTGTGATGCATCTGGCAGGATTTTCAGGATCTTCTCAATTTTGTTTGGGTCCACTCATGGAAGCGCTAAATAAAAAGAATGCAGTTTCAGTGTAATTCGACTCATTCTCGCACTCTTTAGTCTGGAGGGTCGGATTGTTTGGCACAACCTCGGTCGCCTGAATTCCCCGCAAGATTCGTCTTGCGGGGGAAACAGGTATTCTTGGCACCTATTTACGGGAGGCCAAGAGTTTGAGATTTACCTGGACTGACAGGATCTTGTTTGGCTTCGATTAGGGTCGAAGACAGCGCGCCTTCAGAGGGCAAAGATTCTGTTTTTCAAACACCAACCTCAATATTCTGCAATGGAATATTCATTGGGCGTAGAAATAGCACTTGGCAGTGTGAAATAGCATGCTTTCCTCGCCTTCCCTTTGGGAAGGCGAGGAGACGCTTCTTTGCCCGGTTGCATTCATGAGAATGAGTGGTGGGCTCGTCAATTCCTAAAAAATGAACGAACCGTCTGATAAAGGAGAGAGCGAGATGCCGATCCCGAAGAATCGATCCTATTGCCCGAATAGATCAGCTGCAGGGGCATTGTCACATGTGAAATTGAAGTAGCGCTCGATGACTTGCATCTTGTCTGTTTCAGAGAACACGACTTCTTGGTGCCGTACCATTGGCAACAATCCCTGAAGTGGTGAAAGTTCTAATTGGCATGAAGCGGATGGCTTGCCCCCAACGCTCAAATCGAACGACAGGTGATTTTCAGGCGCCCCCACCACATCGCTCAAGGTGAGCCATGATTTTACATCTCCTAATCCGTGATCGGGAGCCCGGCCGGAAAACGAGACAGCGATGTTGTGAAGAAGACCCATGCGGGTCAAACCAATAACGAAGGCCTGATGAAGCTTGAGGGGGGCCGCTCTCTGGGGGATACTTGGATCGGAGTGGCGCAGGAGGATGCCGTCCGAAACAATCTCTGTATCGACTGGACGCCCTTGGAATCGACCGTCGAATCGCAGGCGCACTTCACCTTCTTGGCCCAGCCACAAGTCACCTTTGACGTGGGCTGATAACGCGCCTGTGGCTTTAATGTCGAATCCAAAGTGGATCCAACGTGCCTCAAGTAATTTGCGCTCAAGAGACTCGACCAGATTCCCCCCTTCAGGAAGGGAATTGGTCTCATCAGTAGTTTTGCAGGCCCCCAAGGTGAGGGCCAATATCAATGCGCACCAGACTCGCTGCATGCGAGCGCCCTTCATTAGATGACGAGCAAGGAAATAGCAGCGCCGACAGCAATCACGAGGAAGATAAGGACGTATTCCCAAGTGAAAGTGGAGTCATTCTTAGCGACTTCCCCTTTCTTGCTCATTTTGGCTTCGCTCACTTTTGAAGAAGCGCCCTTGAGTTTTTTCAGGTCTGCCGATGAGAATCCTTTGAAGGATGCTGGAGCCTTTACTTTCTTGGCATTCACAATCTTAACTACAGGTGCCTTCGTCTTGGACACCGTGGTTGCCGTGGACACAGTTTCTGTTGCACTGTCTGGGAGTCCAGGCATAAACATAAGGATGAAGCTCAAGGCGAAGATTTGCGACTTAATCATTTGATTCCTTCTTACTCATTCGCCAACAAGTTGGCTTGGTACTGCAAGCAAAGTCAATTGCTCGTTCAATTCCCACCAGGGCAATATTTGCTCTGTTATGAGGGCCTTCAAGCTGAGGTCTGGCCGTTGGACGACAAGATACTCGCCATCCTTCCCATAACCTACGAGGAAAACCCAAAATGTTCCTTCTGATTTTGAATCCAACAGGATCAAGAGAGGGCGACCAGCGTCGAGATTCTCCATGATCCCTGTTGTTTCCTCGCGAACACTACCGGAAAAAGGGAAGACGGTGAAGTCTTTGTCCTCGAGAATCGCCTTTAGTTGGTCACCAGAATAGAGCAGGCCTTCCTTTGACTTCTTGATGCCCGGTTGGTCTTCTTCCAGCCCATAATATTGTTCCAAGAGTTCAATCTCGGTGAACCACTTCGAAGACTCTTCACCGGCTTGAGGAATCGGGACCAAGCAAACTTCTGGCTCTTCCATAAGTGGGGAGAAAGGAGATGAAGAACAACTGGTCAAGACGGTCAAGAGGAGGATAACTGTCAGTTTCGAGCCAAATTTTAGGGACAGCAGGGGAGTTGACCAATTCTTGCACCTTCGTATGAATGTTTTCATTGGACTCGGGGCCTTTTCTTTCGTGGACATATGGTCCTATTCAAACCGAAAGCTCTGACAATGCGTCAGGACGCATTGGAGTCAGGTTCTTGACCGCTTGGAATAGCTTTTGGGATTGACGTCTTCAAGAAACTGAACACGTTAAATGAATGAAGCCCAGGACCGTAGTCCTGGGCTTCTGCACGGAGAAAAATGCCGCACGGCACCCGAATCCGTCGAGCGGATGCTCAGAGGTGCGAACCCCCGGTACAATCACTACTCATATTGACACCTCCTTTGTGACAGGGCACAGATCTCAGCCGTCGCGCTGTGACACACGCCGCCGAGTACTTACCTCCCATGGCGACCCACGGGAACGTCAAATTTCGTGAAGAATCACGATGTCGTTGAGATGAGAGATGAAGTTTGCCCTGCAACTTCGTGTCGCCCCCTCACCGACTTCCCCATCATGCAGGATGATTTGCTTCTTCCAAGAAAAAATTGGAAATCTGACGGTGAAATGTTGCCCAAGACAAAAAACCGCAGGGCTACAATGAGGTGATTAGGTCGGGGAAAATGTACCACCCAGTTGTCACAATGAGACTTGCAAGCGCGCAGCCACAAACTATCAGGACGATCACTTCACTGCCCAACAGCATGATGACGCGCATTTTGCCGATGCCGATTTCATGCATCGTTTGAACTTCTCGCGTTCTCATGCGCACGGTCAATATGCAGACCAGCGCGATCAAGAAACTTGTGGAGATCGCTAAGAGAATGCTGATTAAGTCTAAAAACGATTTGACTTGAAAGATCTTCGCCATCAATTCATCGACAACGGCTTCAGGTTTGACCATTTGGTAGAGCTTCGTTGTCTTGACTCTCACCGAACTGATGACTCCCTCTTTCGCATTTCTGGGGAAGAAGAGGATCGAGGACAAGGGAAGTAACGTTGTGTCGCCGTGGTAATGAAAACCCGCCTCGTTTTGGGGGGTGACTTCATTGTATTCGATCATGGCGCCACTGACCTGGATCTTGCCGTCCTTGTTCGAGACCAATAGATCTGGATCTAAAGCTTCAGCTTCCTGATGACCGTGGGCAATGCCTTCTAAGATCCAAGCGGTCTTAATGTCAACGAATACGGCGTCGTCATCAGGAGTTCCCGACTCGATCAAGCTGCCGACGACTATCATCTTGAGGGCAGCCGGCTTGGAAATATCATAGAGCTCAGGTTGGTCAGAGAAAAGGGCTTCGCCAGGGACAAGGCCGATCTCTTGAGCTACGGCGTATCCCAAAACCACTTCGCCGAGCCTAAAAGGTAGCCGTCCGGCTATGCAGGTGAGGTTGCGGCGCTCAAAATACTCAGCAGAAGTTGCGACGATCGGATTTCCCCGGGCTCGAAATCGCAAATTCATGGGGATCGCAACGCCCTTCCTCCAGCTCTGAATCTTCTCGTACTCAGAGAACGGGATCGTCTCATGTTTCGCTTGCCGGAAGTACAAGGTTGAAAGGGTGAGATCGATACGGTTGCCCTTGGAACCAACAAGTAGCGGTGTGGAGCGTGCCCGGGAAGACAACTCTTGATCGTAGTGATTGACCAAGAGATTGGTGAGCGTCGGAATAGCAATGCTGATGGCGATGCAGGCAACAACCACCGCCGAGCGTCCAGGCGCATGAAGGATTTGTCGCCAGGCAATGAGAACCAGTCCCTTGTTCTTTTGAGACCAAACGACACCACCAACGATGATGCACGACAAAACGATAGCAAGGATCAGTTCGTTAGTATCCATGGTTAACGTTTACTGCCTTCGCTTGTCGTTCCAGAAACGCGGAATTGTTCGATCACTCTTGAAGACGCGATGTGCCATCCGGTAGGAGACCAGCGAACTGACATTTCAGCTAAGTGCTCGTTCGTTCGCATGTGTGTGTGACCCCAATGATAGACCTGCCCAAGGACGCGCCACCGACTCTTCACTCGGAAAGCCTCGGAGTCACCCTGGTTTTCGATCAAAATTACTTCGACCGGCGTCACTTTCTTGACCCGGCAGACGGCGCCACCCTGATCTTGCAAGATCAGACTACTATAGACCTGTTCGTAAATCTCGGCGAGCAAATCCCCTTCGACTGAGCGACTGAGAGCATCATAAATTGCGTTCTCTTTGGTGAAGTCAAAGGCTCGATAGATGTTCGCGTGGAGAACGTTGAAGGTCTCGATAGCTTCGTCGTTTGCCAATTGTGGAGGCCCAGAGTTGTCGGGGTCTTGGTCACGGAACAGGACGATGGACAGGGCGATGCATGCTAATCCGGAAACGGCCAAGATCAGCAAGGAGGGCATCTGCTTTTTGAAAATCCACCAAATCGCAATGGCAAGAGCCCAGATCATGATCGGAACCCACCAGGTCGTAGGCCCACTACTGGCTTGAGTCTTCGAAATTTTTGGGACTTCAAGGAATTTTGGAGCAAGCCCATCCTTACCCGCATGCCAAATGTACTCGGGCTCTGATTCGTCGAATGCAATGATCTTCGTATCGGTTCCTGCTGTCCATTCGGCATTCACCTTGATGGTCTCGTCGACAAACTCCTCCAAGGCGAGGTTCTTCGGGTAGAGCCCCCAGTGAAGCCCCACCGACCGTGGTGTGGTCTTGAGGCTATAAGACATAGTCACTTTGAATTTGATGACGGCTTTCATGCCCATGGTCGGAAAGAATTCAGCGTCGGCCTCTTCGTAGGGAAGTAGCTCGACGACAGTCGAATTGGGGTCAACCGCGATCGTATCGATATGAAGACGGATCGATTCGTGAAATTTCTCCGTCAAAGCTTCCGTAAGGACAGGAACTTCTTCGGCTGTTAGGGCCTCTTCATCGAGACGCGTACTTCCTATCACTTCGTCGCAGAATGCCAAATTGACGATCGCCTGGACCTCAACTTGTTCGGCTTCGATGCGGACTCGAAGATCAACATCTGGACCATCTTGTGGATGGTTCGAAAAAGAGGATGAGGTGACTGCCCAAGGCTGGATACCAGCGAGAAGAAGCAGCAGAATTTTCACGAGATGCATCAAAGAAGCTAACTCCATGAGGGGCGAAACCCGAGACTAAATCCACAGTCTTAGGGCCCAATCGCCGCTTTCTGCGTCTGCATATGGCGCATTTGGGGGCAAGAACCTAACGATGGGGGGATTCTACCGATCCGATGAAACATCGGGGACCCCCGGGATTGCCACTTTTGAGTCAAAACTCTAATCTTGGCCGTGCGAGCCGCTATTCCAATGAGGTCAAAATGATGAAAATCATTGCCTCGACCGGAAACAAGGGGATTCTCCGGAAGATCCTGCCCATTCAAACGTAGGCAACACGACTCGCTTTCTCGGAATTTCTGAACAGGAAAAAGAACATGATCCATTGCAAACCAAGGGTTTGGCTTAGCGCCCTTATCTTGGCGCTCTTCTTGGCGCCGTTTTCTCTTGCCCAAGAAGCGGCGATAGATGTTGCCGTGCCAACACAGGAAGTGATCATTCCTGAACCTACGGACGCGGATGTGCAGATCTTTCATGATCATATCACTTGGTTGGCGAGCCCGTTCCTCAAGGGCCGCCTTCCCGGGACACCTGAAATGGAAGTCGCCAGGAATTACATCGAGTATTGGTTCAAAGATGTGGGCCTCACGGCACCTTGGGGTGGTGACAATTCAGAAGTCATTGGCAAAGACGCCACGAGTTTTCGGCAGCCATTCGCGTTTGGCGGCCGTCGAAACTTAGACGAAGCTAGCGTATCCGTTGAGGGCGCCGACAAGATCTTTGTCGCAAACAAGGATTTCCGCGGACTGGCGCAAGGTGAGGCAGGCAAGTTCACCGGTGAAGTGATCTTTGTTGGCTATGGCATCGCCGAGGGCAAAGATGGTTATGCTAGCTTCAATGACGATGATGATTTGAACGGCAAGATCGTCATGTTCTTTAGTTTTGAGCCGATGAACGACAAGGGCAAGAGTAAATGGCGGGATACCGGTTGGACATCAGCGATCTCTTCCTTCCGCAAGGCGCGCGCCCTACGAAACCGTGGTGCTGCTGGTGTGATCATAGTGATTCCTCCGGAGGTTGACGACAAGAGAGCCTCATTAGAGAGATTTCGCGATGGTGGCCGAAAGAGATGGAGCTGCCCAACGATCGTCATGTCACCCGAGGCGGCAGACGTTTTAGTGAAGGCCGCTGATCCTGAAGGCCGTGATCTGATGACGCTGAGGAAAATGGCTGACGAAGGACGTGCTGTCGTTCAGATGAACGCCAAGGTCACGATTGAAACCAAGATTTCGCTTGCTGGTCAGAAGATGGCTGAAAATGTTGGTGGCTTGATCCCAGGGAAAGGAAAACTTGGTCAAGAAATCATCGTCGTCGGCGCACACATTGATCATCTTGGTGTCGGTCGATTTGGATCGCGTGGCACTCGCGCAGAACGAGGCACCATTCATCCAGGTGCTGACGACAATGCCTCCGGCGCTGCAGCATTGATCATGATGGCAGAGCGCTTGGTGAAGTACTACGCATCCCTCCCAGAGGGGGCCGAGGCACGCAGTGTTCTGTTCATGGGGCTTGATGCCGAAGAACAAGGCCTGCATGGAGCGCGCCATTACACACGCGAACCTTTGATTCCCATCGAACGGCACGCCCTCATGATTAACTTCGACATGATCGGGCGCATCACCGAGCATCGCTTGCGGATGGACGGCGCATACAGCGGTGAGGGGCTGAACGGTCTCATTACTCCTTTGGTCGATGCGTCGCCGTTGACCGTTGTCAAGGGCAAGACAATCATGATGGCGAGTGATCACGCCGCTTTCTATGGTGCCGGAGTTCCAATTCTCTTTAGCATTATTGATCCATTCCACGATGAGTATCACACGCCACGAGATACGAGCGCGAAGATCAACGCTGTAGACGGCGCACGAGTCGTTGAACTCTATACCGAAATCACGAAGAAAGTTGCTCAACATCCTAAGTCGATCAAGTTCAAACCAACTCCGCCGAGAACTCCTAATCGCAACTAACTGAATAAGGGCAGGTGCACAGATCTCTCGCATCTGCCTTTTTTAATTGTTCATTTTATCCGTCCTGAGCGTGCAATCTTTCACGCCCAGGATTTTTTTCTAAGTCGTCATCAAGAAGGGAAATCGATTGGAAATACGACTTTTTTCGATTCTGGTTTTCGTCTTCCTCTGCGGGGTTTTCTTTTCTTCTTGGTCCACAGGCCGATTGCATGATCGGCAAGCGCAAGAAAAGGAACTGGCTGCCGTATCCCAGCATGTTTTGAATCGCCTCGAGGATTTCTTGCAATTCAAGATTCCGGTCCTTATGGAATTGAGCGACCATTAGCTTAGCCAAGCGGATCCAGATCGTTCGACTTTTCGGCGCTTGTCGACAGGACTCCAATCTTGTTTTTCAGGATTCCAGGCCGTCAATTGGGTTGGTGCTACGGGCGTTCTTCGTGTCCCCGTTCCGCTGAAAGGGAATGGGGATTTACTCGATCGTGATCTAAGAATGCACCCGACGTCCGGGCCATTGGTCAAACTTACGATCGAGGACATGCGGCCGCGGGTGACCGATGCTCTCTATCTCTTTCAGAGACAAAAGGGCTTTGCCTGTTACCTGCCCTTGGTCGTGGAAGTCGAATTGACTGGGATTCTCAACGGTGTTTTTCGATTTCAGAACGGCATGGAAGATTGCCTCATTCGTGATTCCGATTCGCTGCATTCCTTCAAGCTGCTATCTAACAGCCAAATTGCCGACGAAACTCCACTTGACCAAGTGGTACTCAATCTCGCGATCAACGCCAAAGACGCCTTGGGAACCGCCGGCATTCTCAGAGTGAGGGTCAAGGTAGACTACGGGGACGTCTCCGACGGCGGGTATATCTTGCTGGAGGTCTCCGATACCGGCCATGGCCTTCCGGATGAATTCAAAGGTCATGCTTTTGAGCCCTTTTTCACCACCAAAGAAGTTGGGCAAGAGGCGGGACTTGGCTTGGCGACGGTGCATGGCATTCTCAAGTCCTTACGGGCGAAGATTGAAGTGCATTCCGAACTGGGACGTGGGGCACATTTCCTGATCCGTTTCCCTATTCGCTCAAGCGATCTTAAAATGACGGTGTGATTGCCCTCACACAAAATGAGGCGGAGTGAATTGTGGTTCACTCCGCCTGCATCCGAATCTCTTCTCTATGGTTGTTCGATCTAGTTAATGGGCTCGTATTTGAACTCTTGACCACCGATCGAGGCATCGACCATGGCTCCACCTTTTGTCATGGTGAAAACAGCGACACCGTTCTCATAGTCGGCATCTGTGGAGACGCCGGCCTTGACTGCGACTGCGGAGGCTTGGGCGCCAAATTCCAACTTACTTCTTTTGAAGCTGACGAATGAATGCTCGTCCTTGAAAAAGACGATCTCGGAGAATTCTTGCCCGCCCAGGGACAAACCTATGCTCACTTGGCTCAATTCGGCATTCGCGATGTGGGCGCCATCCCGAATGACGTGACCACTTCCGTGGGCTGCACCTAAGCCGATGGCACCTTTGCCGACATTTGGGAAAATCGCATAGGCGTACGAATCCGCGAAGAATTTCTCGGTAACCGGGGCGCGAGATTTAAATCGAGCGGTGGCGAGGCTGACATCGTCTGAAAACGAACTTGCCTTCTCCTCGGAAGTGGAATTAGACGATTCGCAGGCAATCATGGTCATAGAACACGCAAGGATCAGGGCGACAGCGATTTTCATTGGTATTTCTCCATTCTCGTGGTGCTCATGGCACCAGCAATATGGCCTTCTCTTCTCGTGGCGTTAACTATCGAAACTTACTACTCTGAGGTGAGGCGGTCAATCAGCTTGGGCCAAGGACCTGGGAAACCTAAGTTGATCATCGTCGCGTGATGCAAATAAGTCGAAATTATTGGCAGAGAAAACAAATGAAGACACTATTCAAAATTGTGGTGGGCGTCTTAGTTCTTTTGACCGTCCTTGTCGTCGTCGCCATTCAGATGCTCGACTCCGGTGCCAAAGCCGGGATCGAGACCATCATGACGGAGCGTCTCGGGGTCGCTACGACTCTCGATGACATCAATATTTCGCTCTTCGATTCGAATTGCGAATTGAGCGGCTTCAAAATCGAAAACCCCGAGGGGTACTCAGACAAACCATTCTTCGGAATGGGGCGAGGGTTTGTTGCGGTCAGTGGCACAACCTTGATGGATGACGTTGTCGAAATTCCCAAACTCGAATTGACGGGGATCCGAGTCAATTTGGAGCAGAGTGGAATGAAGGGCAACTATGAGAAGATTCTTGAAGCCCTGAGCAAGGGCGAGTCGCCGAGTGAGAGTGATGATGGGCAGAAACGATTTATCGTTCGCGAGATCATTGTGTCAGATACGATTGTCACGGCCCAGATGCTGCCAACTGGAAATATCCTTGGCGCATTAGCACCTCCTGTGACGCTCAAGATTCCTGAGATTCGTCTGAAGGACGTGGGGTCCGAATCAGGGAAGGGCGCGCTCTTGTCTGATGTTGCCAGCCAAGTCATGAGTGCGGTTTTTGTTCAGATTGGGGATGGTGCGGGTCAGTTGCCGGGCGCGATCGGCAAGGGCTTTACTGGAGCTCTTAAGCAACTCCCAAATCTTCAGGAGCTGTCCGGTCGGCTTTCGGGTGGCTTTGAGAAAGACTTCAATAGTCTGCTTGAGAAAGACCTCAACACTCCGATTGGCAAGGAAGTTGAGAAGCTCGGCGACGGCCTAAAGAAAGGCCTAAGCGATCTCCTCGGGAAGTAGACTCCTGCCGCTTACCCCAAGCGGAACGATCGATAGCGGCAAAAAAATGCAGGCCCCTACCCAAAAGGTAGGGGCCTGCGTGCTGCCCGTTAGCCACTAGGGCAGACCCGAGATGAACTGAAATGCGTCAGACAGGCAATAGCCCAGGGGTGCCAAGGCATCAAAAATTGCCCATTGAAGGGTGAATGTGATGCCAGTGGCAGCGAATGAATAGCTGACTGGAACCGTCACGCTTCCGGCTGCATCGGAAACGAAGGGGGCGAACGCGAATGTTGGCGACAATGGATTAATGTAGAGGGTCTCACCCGATGCTGGGATGAACAATCCACCAGGAACTGGGCAAATATCATAGAGCAAAAGAGACAGAGTTGAAGGTGACCCACCGACCAACTTGATGGCATTGGCGCCACCAGGACCCGTGTGTGTTGCTTTCATCATGCCGGCGAATGGGAAAGCTCCGGTTGTCGGACAGCCGACGGCGCCAAAGGCGACCTGGAAATCTGCGCTATAGCCGAGGCCGCGAGCTGGTGTTCCCGAAGAAGCTGGGTTGGGGATGAATGAACCTGGCGCCAAGGCATCGTAAATCATGAATCCGTCGGTGACGTTGATATGAAACCCTGGTGCTTGGGTTGAGCAGAATGGAATGCCGATGGAGCCAGCACCATTGGCGCGATTGACGGCCAACCCGCCCAGTGGTCCCGCTGCCGGAACAAATGTGACTGGTTGAGGTCCGATTGGAGCGCCACCAAGAAAGAAGTGATAGATCCCGCCAGTTGGATCACAAGCCCAGAATGTGCCTGATGAAGGCTCCCAATCAAGGCCTGAGAGACCGCCGGTAAAGGGCGCCACAAACGGCAATGGGACTGGCGGCACGATCATGGGATAGGGTGCCACCGGAGCAAATCCGGCCAGGCCAAATCCGTCGGTCATCCATAGGATGCCGGCGACTGTATCTATGGCCATGCCAGTAATAGGACCACCCGTCACGATCGCTGGAGCTGGAGCCGGAGGTCCAGGGAATGGGACGACGGCGACGAATGGGAAGTATCGAGGATTAATATCTGTTGTGATCGTAAAGCCGTCAGATGCGTAGATCGTGCTTGTGACTTGGTCGATGGTCATGCCACCTGAGAGTGGGCCAGGAAACAAAGCGCCACTGCCTGGAAGTGGTTCGGCTCCGAATAGCGTCCCGCCCCCGACCGGGTCCAATTGCGACGGCAAGTTAACATCATTGGCGATACCCGGGGTTCCGCTTTCTAAGACGTGTACCACCTGAGCAGGAAGCATCATTGCAAATGCCAAGAGGCAAAGTGATGCGAGGGTAATCCGTTTCATTCTGTATTCTCCAGTGTTTGAGCGAATGAGGTTTCTTCTACTGAGGGATGAGTTGGGATTCTCAGGCCGGAACAGAATTCTCAAAAAAAATTGAGGTTCGCTTCTCAACGAACCTCAATGGCGGGAACTTAGGCTTTACTGGAGGCCGCTGGTGAACTGGAAGGCATCCGACAGGCAGTAGCCGAGGGGTGCCAGAGGGTCAAATACAGCGAATTGCATGCAGAGAGTGATTCCGGAGACCGCTGGGGCGAAGCTGACGGGGGCGGAGATCGAGCCGACAGCGTCTGTGAACAGCGGGGCAAAGGCGAAGGTTGGGGACAGGGGATTCACCCAGAGAGTCTCCCCAGAAGCAGGGACGAAGAGCCCACCCAAAATCGGGCAAGTATCGTAGAGCAAGAGAGTCAGAGTCGCGGGCGGGCCACCAACCATCGAGATGGCATTGGCACCAGCTGGGCCGGTGTGGGTCGCCTTGGCCCAACCGCCAAATGGGAAGGTGCCCGTCGATGGGCAGCCAACTCCACCCTTTAGGATCTGGAAGTCATTGCTGAATGCGAGGCCTCGAACTGGGGCGCCAGAAAAGATTGGGTTAGCCAAGATTGGTGCTGCAGGGGCAAGAGCGTCATAGATCGCAGGGCCGTCGGTGACGCAGATGTGATAGCCAGGTAATTGGAATGAGCAGAATGGCGCTCCGATCGACCCAGCGCCATTGGTGCCGTTGACGGCTAAGCCAGACAAAGGAAAAGGGCCAGGGATTGGCACAACGGCAACTGGTTGTGGTCCTACCCCAACACCGGCGACTGTGAAGTTGTAGATGCCGCCTCCAGCCTCACAGCCCCACAGAGTGCCGGTTGACGTGTCCCAGCTAAGCCCGGTGAGTGGGCCAGGCAGAAAGAATGCCAAAGGGACTACAGGAGCGACTGGGAGATAGGGTGGCCCCGGTGCGAAACCACCGATGCTAAAGCCATCTGTCATCCATAGGATGCCGGCAATGGAATCTATGGCTATGCCGTTGATGGGCGTTCCAAAGAGCAAAGGAGGAGCGGGTGCAGGCGGAAAGAAAGGTGGGAGCGCTCCGAACGGCAGGTAGAGCGGGTTTGCATCAACCGTAATAACGGCTCCATCCGTTGCATAGACCGATCCCGTGGTTTGGTCGATGGTCATGCCACCAAAAGGGGTGGGAGCCAGGAGGCCACTCAATTGCAGCGGAATCCCTCCGAAGGGGCCTGTGCCGCCTGTTGGATAGGCTGGGCTGGGCAAATAAACCTCGCCAGCGCCGCCAGGAAGTCCGCTGTCAAGGACGTAAACGACCTGGGCGCTAAGGTTGGCGGAAAGGGCCAAGGTGAGTGCCAAGGCAAGTATGGTGAGGTGTTTCATGTGGAGTCCCCAAGAGATAATGACGAGGCTCAAACGTCCTCATACATCAAGGGATGGGTTGGCTTGGAGTTTCGGGAACAACTGTTTTGGTGAATTGTCGAAAAAAATCGATTGTGGGACCTACTTGAAGCGACACGTGATCGAAGGCTTACAGCGGATTCAGCCAGAGCGTCTCTCCAGAGGCCGGATTAAAGAGGCCATATGGCATTGGGCGGATGTCATAGAGGAGCAGCGGACAATGATGGGGGAAAGTCCTCGGAATCACATTCGACCTGAGGCTCATTGAGGACAGGGCCACAACTTCCTATCTTGACGGTGTTTGTACACTGTCATTCTCGCTTTTCTCGGACCAATTGGTTTTGAGAGGCAGGCGTGACAATGAAGCAGAAGCGATCATTTTGAGGCGCTCGATTCGGGCCACTCAGGACCAGAGAGAAGATATTCCATGTCGACCCCCGACCCGAAAACTAAGCCGTATCCCGACGTCGAACCGAAGCCGAGTTTTCCTGCGATCGAAGAGAAGATTCTCAAGCGTTGGCGCGAAGAGTCGACGTTTCAAGAGTCGATCGATCAACGCGAGCGCGGTGAGAATGGGGGCAACGAATATGTCTTTTACGATGGTCCTCCCTTTGCCAATGGATTACCACATTACGGTCACCTCTTAACTGGTTACGTGAAGGACATTGTTCCTCGCTACCAGACGATGTTGGGACGGCGCGTTGAACGACGCTTTGGTTGGGATTGCCATGGATTGCCGGCCGAGATGGCGTCGGAAAAAGAACTCGGCATAGCCGGTCGTCAAGCGATTACAGACTACGGTATTGAGAAATTCAATGCCCACTGCGAAAAGTCAGTTCTCAAGTATACCGAGGACTGGGAGAACTACGTCGAGCGCCAGGGGCGTTGGGTCGACTTCTCTTCTGACTACAAGACCATGGACCTCACCTACATGGAAAGTGTCATGTGGGCCTTCAAGCAACTCTGGGACAAAGGGTTGGTTTACGAAGGCCATCGGGTCATGCCATATTCGTGGGCTGCAGAATCGCCGGTGTCCAATTTCGAAACGCGGATGGACAACAGCTATCGGTCACGCCAAGACCCGGCACTTACGGTTGCTTTCGAATTAGTACCTGTCGCCGGTGAAGACTTGCCGTTGCGTATTCTTGTTTGGACGACGACGCCATGGACTTTGCCAAGCAACTTAGCGATCTGCGTCGGGCCGGAGATCGACTACGCGATCTTAGAAAAAGATGGCGCGCGCTTTCTCCTTGCTGAAGCTGCCATTGGTAAGTACGAGCCTGAATTAAACGGTGCCATTCAAGTCGGCACCATGAAGGGCCATGAGCTTGTCGGCCGAAAATATCTCCCGATGTTTGACTACTTCGTTGATCATGAAGTTGCCGAAAACGCATTCAGAATTGTCCCGGGCGCATTCGTCGACACCGAAGAAGGAACTGGCGTCGTCCACATGGCACCGGGGTTCGGTGAAGACGATCAGATTGTTTGCCAAGAGAACGGCATCGGAATTGTCTGCCCCGTCGATGACCGAGGGCGTTTCACCAGCGAAGTCAAAGACTTCGAAGGGCAACTGGTCTTTGATGCCAACAAGCCAATCATCAAGCGCTTGAAAGAGGAAGGGAAGGTCATACGTCAGGAGACCTACGATCATAACTATCCTCATTGTTGGCGGACTGATGAGCCTCTGATCTACAAGGCTCTGAGCTCGTGGTACGTCAAAGTGACTGACTTCCGCGATCGTATGGTTGAGCTCAATCAAGAGATCAACTGGATGCCCGAGCACATCCGTGACGGTCAGTTCGGCAAATGGCTCGAAGGAGCACGAGATTGGTCGATCAGTCGCAATCGTTTCTGGGGAGCTCCACTGCCGGTATGGAAGAGTGATGATCCAGAATTTCCGCGCATCGACGTCTACGGCAGCTTAGATGAGCTTGAGAAAGACTTTGGAGTTCGCCCTACGAATTTGCATCGTCCATTTATCGACGAACTGGTTCGCCCTAATCCGGACGACCCGAGTGGCAAGAGTATGATGCGGCGTGTCCCTGAAGTTTTGGATTGTTGGTTTGAGTCGGGCTCCATGCCCTATGCTCAAGTGCACTATCCATTCGAGAACAAGGACTGGTTTGAGAACCACTTTCCATCTGATTTCATCGTGGAGTACGTCGCTCAAACGCGTGGTTGGTTCTACACCATGATGGTCTTGTCGACGGCCTTGTTCGATCGCCCACCATTCAAGAATTGCGTCTGCCACGGGGTCGTGGTTGATAGCGAAGGGAAGAAACTCTCAAAGCGTCTGCGCAACTATCCAGACCCTGAGACCGTCTTTGCCGAAATTGGCGCTGACGCCCTTAGGTGGTTCCTGGTGTCTTCCCCGATTCTTCGTGGTGGTGACCTGGCGATTGATCGGGATGGGAAGGGGATCGGAGACGTGGTTCGATTGGTGATCAATCCAATCTGGAATGCGTATTACTTCTTCACTCTCTACGCGAACTCCGACGGCATCAAGGCGAAGCGTCGGTTCGATCAGACTGGGCAGTTAGATCGCTATATCTTGTCGAAGACCAGGGAAATGGTTCTTGAAGTCGAAACCGCGATGAACGCTTATGACATCGCCGAGAGCTGCACCGTCCTTCGAAGGTTCTTGGACGCGCTAAATAACTGGTATATCCGTCGTAGCCGGAGCCGGTTTTGGAGTGACGAAGAATCGTCTGACAAGCAAGACGCTTACGACACGCTCTACACTGTGCTGACAACTTTATGCCAAGTTGCTGCGCCATTCTTGCCGCATATCACCGAAGAGGTTTATTGTGGCCTGACTGGCGAGAAGAGTGTTCACCTTAGTGATTGGCCTGACGTGAACGAATTCCCGCAAGACGATGAATTGGTCGGTCGGATGGACCGGGTCCGCGATATCTGCTCAACAGGATTGAGTATCCGAAGTAGCGTGCGGATCAGAACCCGTCTCCCACTATCTCGACTTGTCATTGCTGGCGAGGCCGCTGAAGGACTCACGCCATTCCTCGATCTGATCACTGAAGAAGTCAATGTGAAGAGTGTCGAAGTGTCTGGCGCGCTCGAGTCTATGGGCAATTTCAGGTTGAACGTCGACGCTCGTACCATCGGACCAAAGCTTGGCAAGAACATGAAAGACGTTCTCGCTGCCACCCGTTCTGGGAACTGGGAGCAAATGGACGATGGCCGTATCTCGGCCGGTGGATATATTCTTGAGATTGGCGAATTTGATTTGAAGTTAGAGCCCAAGGAAGGGCTTGAGCAGTTTGAAATTGAAGCTCTACCTTCCAACGACATGCTTGTTTGCCTCGACACAACGATGACTCCGGAATTAGAATCCGAAGGCTTGGCACGCGATCTCGTCCGCCACGTTCAGATGATGCGTCGTGACGCAGATTTCCATGTGTCACAAAAGATCAAGCTCCAGTTTGCTCTCGGAGACGAGAATAAAGCGGCGATCGGAACGTGGCAGAATTACATCAAGGATCAAGTCCTGGCGACAAATATCGAGTTTTCTGATTCCCCTAAGGGAGCATGGAAATCAACTCAAACCTTAGGTTCGAGCGAAGTTACCATTGCTGTGGAGTTGGACTCGTAGGAAGCAATCGAGCTTGCTTTGTGTGCTCCGGTTGGGTGAGATACCCTGTGGAGCATCGAACGGTGCCCAAAGCGGGCAAAAACGGACCGATTGAACAGAACTCTTGTCGCTTTCCGAAGCGACCGCAGAGGTAGAAGAATGAGCGAAAATAACACTGGTGGGAACGAGTCAGGCGTGAGCTTGGATGATGTTCAAGGCGAGCACGATCAACGTCAGATCGCGATCGACAAGGTGGGTATCAAAGATATTCTCCACCCAGTCAAGGTCGCGAAACGAGCTGGTGGTTCCCAACATACAGTAGCCAATTTCAACATGTATGTTGGTTTGCCTCATAATTTCAAAGGGACACACATGTCCCGATTCGTCGAGGTCCTCAACGACCACGAATTTGAGATCACCGTTGGCTCATTCCAACAGATGACGCGGGAAATGGTCGAGAAACTCGATGCCGAAAATGGCCACATCGAAATGTCCTTCCCATACTTCGTCGAGAAGAGCGCGCCGGTCAGTGGTGTCAAAGGACTCTTGGACTATCAAGCCACTCTCATTGGCGAAATCAAAAATGGCGTTGAGAGCCAATTTTTGCGACTGCTTGTGCCGGTGACCACCCTCTGTCCTTGCTCCAAGAAAATTTCGGAACGCGGAGCGCACAATCAGCGTGGGCACGTGACGGTCACTGTCAAAGCCAGCCAGTTTATCTGGATGGAAGAGTTGATTGAATTGGTCGAAGGGCAAGCCTCTTGCGACCTCTACGGAGTCCTAAAACGTCCGGACGAGAAATACGTTACCGAACGCGCCTACGATAATCCGAAGTTTGTCGAAGACCTCGTTCGCGACGTCGCCTCGCTACTTGCCGCTGACTCTAGGGTCGAAGGTTATTCCGTCGAGGTTGAGAATTTTGAGTCGATTCACAATCACTCGGCTTACGCTTACGTCGAGAGATTCTAAGACGACGTTGACAGCATGAATTAATAAGGGGGCCCGTTTCTTGACAAAGAGACGGGCCCTTTTTATTAGCTCAGCACGTCGGTTACTTTCTGGCTGTTTTCTTTGCTGCCTTTTTCTTTGTGGCTTTCTTAGTCGCCGCAGCCTTTGGACGTTTCGATTCTGGAATGATGGCCTCGTAGCATCTTAGGAATTTTTTGGCGGTCATCTTCTTGATGGTCTTGCCCAAGACGTCGAGATCGATGTCCTCAAACTTTTTGACTCGTACGCACGACTTTCCCATGTCGAGTTTACGTCCATTCTTCTTCCATGCCGCTGCAAAAGCCTCGGGTTCACCCGGCACGGTGTAGACACAGAACAAGTAGATGCCCATATGGTTCTTTTGTGACGCCAAGGCCACAAATGGCACGGGGGTTTTGGGGTTGCAGTGATAACCAGCCGGATAGACTTTGTGAGGAAGATGGAATGAGATCATGCCGGACTGGACCCCTTCCTCGAACAGGGGATCAATGTTGTCCTTGATCGCTTTGCGCATGGCCTTCATACATTTGCGACGATCTTCCGGCAATTCTGCCAAGAGTTGAGCCACTGTCTTGTTCTTATCAGTCATGTCTTGGCCTTCTTTTCATTCCCGTTGTCATCGTTGCCAGCAACTAATCCGACAAGTCACCAAAATCTTAATAATTGAGATCGTGCATGGTCAACCAGTAGATGAAGAACTTTGCCAGGAATTCTCGATGTCACCTTCACATCACCATATGAAAATTTCTTGGGGTCCATGTTGGCGCAGTTGACGTCTGGAGTTTTGGCAACAAACCTCTCTTGATGGCGGTTCAATGCAAAGGAACACGCATGTTTAGCAAACGAATACTCTTAGGGTTGATCATTACTTTAGCTGCACTTATCTCGCCGCTTCAGGCAGCATGGGTTCAAGTTGACCTATTCTCCACGGGCAATAAAACTTATGCCAAGAAGGATGGTGTGACAGGTTACTGGAACAAGTCCTACAAGATAAAAGTATCTCCCAGCAGTATCAGTGGCGTCGGTGAGGCTCGCGCAAAATCACTGTCTGAGAGTGTCGTCTATTCTCACTCGCCCAAGAAAGGCATTCACTTTGAACTTTGGCGCCACCTTCCGCCCGGAGTTGGAGAAATTGAAGTACGAGTCTTAGCGGCGGTGTCGACAGAGAACCAGACAAAAGGACCAGGGTTAGGCAAGTCTGCGACGTTGGCCTACTGCCGTGGCGACTACTGGCTTGACGACGCCAGGGATCATGCCGAGGCTCTGGTTACCAACGGCGCACACAATACCAGGGTCGAAGGGCTGCCGACATTTACCTTGGGGCTTGATTTTGGGATCCCTCGAGTCGGTGGTGTGAGTGTCGGTACATCGATCCCCATTGCTTGGTTCTCTGGCAGTGGGCTCATTATGGATGCCGATCTCGATTACATCGCAGACTTCGCTTGTCCAGTAAAGAAGTTTCGCTATCGGACGATATCCAAGGCTTCGGTCTTCATTTGGGCCAAAGGCTCATCTGGCGGTAAGGGACAAGCTTTTTGCAAATTGACAGGCGGAGTCTCTGTCCGCTTTGTCCTCATTACGCATGCCATGTGCCCAACCCGGTAGTCGCAACTAAGGAGATAGATCAAACATGTCACCGCGCAAGTTATTGATTTCGATGGTACTGGGCCTCGGGATACTGCTGTGGATTCTGGCCGCTGATTCAACAGATGAGAATTCACTGATCGGAGAGGTGGAGCCAAATGAAGTCTTGTCTTCGCGGTCTCAACCTACTCCGATACATGATTCTCCAGCGACCGAGCAAGGAGTAAAGCGAGTCGCAGATGAAATCGTTGGGAGTCACACTGCGACTCTGACGTTGAAGTTCGAAGACTCAGTAGATCGAAATCCGGTTCTTGGCGTGCGCGTCGTTCTTATCGACCAAGAGACTGGTTCGGCGTCGCCGCAGAAGCAAAGTGATATGGATGGTCTTCTTCAATTCACGAGTTTGACTCCGGGAGCCTATCGATGGCAGCTCAAGAGCGGGCACCAATTGGAGTTTGATCCACCTTTCGAAAAGAAGGCTGTTGAACTGATTGGAAATGGATTTCACGTGAATCCGATACCTGGTGATCTCTCAGGGCTTCTTGTGCTTAAGGCAAATGAACACGTGTCTAAGTCGATTGATGTTGAGCCTTTTGCACGAGTCGTTGGGTCTCTTGCCTTTGAGTCGTTGCCAATCATGGGGCGCGCCTTTGTGAAGCTCCTAACCCGCGAGATTGTCGGTGAGGATCCCCTGAAGCAAGTCGACCGGGTCGTAGCGCGGCAACATCAATCGGTGTCAGATGGGCGCTTCGCTTTCGATCACGTTCAATCGGGGCCCATGGAACTTCTCGTTACTTGGCTTGACAACCAGCAGACACATCGCTTCTTGACCCATCGATTTGATTTGTCATCTGGGACCAGGCGAGACCTTGGTGTTCTTTCTTTCGACGTCGGTTTGAGCGCGACATTGATCATTCAGCCGGTCGATTTCGATGGAAATCACATATCGATATCAACCCAATTACCGACAAGAGTCTTAATGGTCGAGCCAATGGATCCGCTTGCCGACTGGCCATACACACCGAAACGTCTCCCCATTGGCGACGAATTCAGAATCGGTGGATTACGACCTGGTCAGTGGCTCCTTGCTGAGGTCGGGCAAGAGCCAATTGATGACATGAATTGGGAGAGGATTGAGAGCGAGGGGCTGGTGTTTTCTGCTGACCAGCCAGAACTTCAAGTTTTGGAAGAAGCCTATCTCAGGAAAGTCACAGCTGATTTGGAGATTCAGATACCTGACCCAGAGAATAGGTTTCGGGTTGATATTCTGGCCGTCGGAAGTCATGGCGATCTGATAGTGAGGAGCACTACTTATGCTACCCATGGTGTCGTGAAGACGAAGATCGTATTGACCGAGGGCCCTCAAGAGATCATTGTGATCGCCACACTTGTCGATTCCTCCATTGCTTTTGCAGGCAGTCATCGAGTTGTCCTGATTCCGGACAGAGAGCTGGAAAGCAACACCATGCTCTTAAGACCCGCTGCCTGGATCGAAGGGGAGGTGATGGCCCAACCTGATGAACCCGTTGTCGGGTTGGCTGCGAGCTTAGCTCATTTGTCAAAGAAGAACATTTGGATCTTCAAACACGCCATTCCTGCTGGTCGTCATTTCCGTATTCCAGTTCTTCCTGGTGAGATTCACCTGAAGGGCACGAAGCAGGTTATGATGCTGCGACAAGGTGAGGTCCATCAAGTTGGGCAAGTCCGTATGGATGGTTCTGGACGGTAGGGGAATTCATGGAACTGTGGGGTGATCTCGATCAGCGTTATCAGGCGGACGAGTCTGAGGATAAATCGAGTATTGATGCGACTAACGAACTTGTTTTTCTCAAAGACAATCAAGGTGACAAGTTCGTCCTCAAGAGATATCAGTCGGCAAGAGCTCAGCGACGAGAATTAAATGCTCTGACTCATTGGTCTCCTCTCCTTTCCTTTCCTTGCCCAGAGATCGTCCGCGCCTTGACTGATCCAGCACCTTCTATCCTCATGACACGACTGCCGGGGAGAACTCCCACGCCCGACGAATCCGATTCTATTGAACTGAGTCAAGTTGCCGGGCGAGCATTAAGAGAACTCCACGATTTGGATATTGAGAATCAGGATGCGATGCCTCTTTGGCGAGCCATGGAGTTGAGGTTTCGAGAAGTCATAGAGAGTGCACGTCCTTGGCTCGTCAATGATCTCCTGGGATTTGTTGCGGGCGTGTCGACACGGCTGTCAGATTTACCTGCCCGGACACGTGTTCCATGTCATGGCGACTACGTTGGACGGAATTGGCAGGTTGATGGGTCGGTTCCATTCGCCTTATTAGACTTCGAAAACGCCCACATGGACGTGGCCGAGACCGACTTCTTGAAGCTCCATATGGAATCTTGGCCTCAGAACGAGGCAGCGAAATCAGCCTTCATTGAGAGTTATGGGACGACGTGGGACGAAGGTGTTACTGAGTGGATCTCAGTGCTCGAGATTCTCTATCTCATCGGTACGGTGAATTGGAATCTCGCTATGGGACTGAACGACGAAGCAATACAGGCAAGGAAAACTCTTGACCGAATTCGCCTGAAAAACTCAGTTTGATCCAAGATTTAACATGGCATCATCGAAGACGAATGGAGCAGCCGGCAAACGCGACAATTCGAAAGATGTGATGAGTTATCTATGAGTGCAGGGGCGTGATGTCTCTTTCAGTCCGCAACGTCATACAAACGCTTTAACTAACTGCCTTGGTGTGGTGCCAGGGGCGGCCCACAGGTTGTCGTGGTTTGGTATCCTGATCCATTATGTGGCAGTATTCCGCAGAAGGACTTGAGGTCGGCTGGTACGCCCCGACGCCCTATATATCATGTCACGACTATTAGACGATATCTATTCTTCACTTCCCTCCGGGTCTGACGCTGGTCCTGAGGACCGACGTGCTGTTGAGCAGAATTGTGGGGATGGTTCATCCACCTACGGTGAGATTCATCCAAGTGCCGCCACAATGTTACTCCGTTGGCTCAAATTGGAAGAAGATGACTGTCTCGTCGATTGTGGCAGTGGGACGGGGCGATTGATCCTGCAATCGGTGTTTGAAACAAACGTGGGGCAGGCCGTAGGGATCGAAATGTCTGATTTTCGACATCAGATCGCATTGAGGGCGAAGGCCGAAGCCCAACTCGTTGCGGAAAGTCCGAGCCTGGTGGATCGGGCAGACTTCCTTCTTGGTGATTTCCGGGATCATCTGCCTCATTCTACGACGGTGATCTATGCCGGTTCTCTCTGTTTTCCGGCCACTCTAATGACCGCTTTGGCTGCGCAAGCCCATGCCTCCCCACGGTTTCGTGCTCTCTGCACCCTAAAACGGCTACCTCAGGGATGGTCGAGTCAGATCCGGGAGATCGGAGAACTGGACCTTGAGATGACTTGGAGCAAAAATAACCGCTTGTACATTTATGGTCCAAAGCGGCTTTGAAGGTTATTCTGCCCACAGATGGCAGTTCCGAATGGCAATAGGTAAAGAGAAGACTGATGACGAATAGCAAAATAATCGTGATCTTAGCGGCATGTGCTCTCACATTTGGCTGCGGCGAAGCGAAACCAGAATCAAACGATGGTAGCTCGGGAACACCCAAGGTCACCGTTGTTGCCAAGGGTTTGATGAACCCTTCTTGTGTCTCGTTTTCTCCTGCCGGAGAATTGACGATTTGCGATAGCGGCAACGGACGCGTCGTTGTTCTGCGTGACGGTAAGTTGGTGGACTATGTCACAGACTTCGACACGGAGTTTTGGAAGATCGACAAGGAGACCGACACCAAGCGCTTTAAATTGGGCCCGCTCTCCGCCATTTGGCTGGGGAAGACTCTCGTTGTCACCGACGGCGGGAAAAAGGATGGCAAGGAAACATTGTTGTTCTTCAGTGGACCAGGCAAAGCTAACAGCGGTGTGGCAAGCAACACCATGGTTCCTGCTGGCGTCGCTCCTGAAAAAGGAGAAGGCAACCTAACCGGCATGAGCGCCTCAGGTGACATGAAGATGATTTATCTTTGTGGCCAGGGTTCCGACGACAATAGTTGGATTCTTCAATGTGATGTCGCCGGCAAGAAATTGTCGACCTTCGCTTCTGCTGACGTCAACGGCATCAAGATCAATTCGCCGATGCAGATTCTTAACTGGGATGACAACAGCATCTTAGCGCTCTTCTCTGGCAAGGGCGGTGCCGATGATGGGCTCGTCGTCAAGTGGGACAAGAAAACTGCAAAAGTGCTCGGGCAGTGGCAGCTCACAGGCCTCAAGGATCCGATGGGCATGGCGCGCGTTCCTGGCAGTGACGACCTGATGGTTGTCGACAACAACTGGGCGCTCACGAAGGTGAATCAGGGCGCATTGGCTCGTGTTTCTCTGAAGGCAGAGGGCAAAATCGAGATGTCCATGATTGACATTCGTTTGAACGGGCCGGTTAGTTGTGGGTTCGGTCCTGGGGGCAATCTCTTTATTGCTCAATTGGGCACCGAATTCGACTCTGACAAGGGCGAAGTGCTCAAAGTGAGTGGTCTCTAATCACTAACTTTTAGACTCAGCAAAAAAATGAAGCGGAGACAGATATGAATTTGTCTCCGCTTCTTTTGCATTCTAACCAGGGGGTTCGGTGGTTACTTGCCTGTAACCTCCTTGATCACGCGTGTTGAACCCATCAGCTTTTCAGTAATCCACAAGACGTAGCGGATATCGACACCAATGGAACGAGAGTAGTCACTCGACCATTGATAATCATTGATTGTTGCCTCATAGGCTCGATCAAAGTTCAAGCCAATGACTTCGCCAACGCTGTTCATGACTGGGGAACCCGAGTTGCCACCTGTTGTGTCGCAATCATAGAGGATGCCAACTGGGACATCGTTTAGGTCCTTGTCCATGTAGTTGCCGAAGTCCTTCTTGCGCCACAAGTCAATGAGTTCCTTTGGTGCGTCGAAGGGTTCTTTTCCCGTTGCTTTTGCAACCATGCCGCTCAGAGTTGTGAGCGGGTGGTAGGTGACACCGTCTTGTGGCTCATAACTCCGAATTCGGCCGAAGGTCATGCGCAAGGTGAAGTTAGCGTCAGGACAGAAATCCTCCGCTTTCCATTGGCTCTTGGCATCAACATAAAGTGCCATCAACGCATCGAGTTCACCCCGGAAAGCCTGACCTCTCTTACGGCCTTCGGTAAATGGCTCCTTCAAGATCCCGATGAGGGCGTAGAGGTCATCGTTCCTGTCGGTGTTCGTCGGATCGAAGAGAGAAGTGCGGAATTCAGGGCTGGAAAGTCGAGTGAGGTCGGCTACTTTTTCCGCTAATTTTTGATGGTCATCGGTTCCGTGACTGGCCACCAGTTCTTTGCGCCAAGCACTGAGTGCTTCGATCCCGGACTCGGCTTCCAAGTCTAAGGCCATCTTGACGCCCCCGGCAACTTCCAAGACGTTCATTCCTGGCATGGCGGCTTTCTCACCGGCGATTGCTCTTTCGAGCGTTCGAGTGATGGAAGCGTTTTGGAAGTTCTTTGGCCGATCTTCTTGTTTTGTGTTCAAGAACTCTTGGGCATCGTGCGCCAAGGTTGCTGTTTGCCACAGGTGTGCAGAATTGAGTCGATACCGCGCATAGTTGAGCCGGGTATCAAGACGCATCTGGGCGTAGATCTCGTTGACACGCGCCAAAACCTGGCCGTAGTTCTTGCGTCTTTCCTCCGTCGCCTCAATCCACTTCATGAGCTCTTGCTCTTCGGCTTTCTTTTTCGCCACAAGATTCAAACGGGAAAGTCCAAGGAGCTTTCCTCGATAGTTTTTCATGGTATTGGCCAGGCCCTTAATTTGAGGGCCTAACTTCAATCGGAGTCCACGGTCATTGGCCGACAGATTCTCCATCAGGCGAATGCGCTCTTCATAGAGGTCGGCGACGAATGGCATCTTGATGAATTGATCGTGCGCGACGAAGGCTGCGGATTGATGACGGAACGTGCTTCCTGGATAACCCAAGAGAAACACAGCGTCACCACTTGAAACTCCCTTGGCGTTAATCTTCAAGAAGCGCTTTGGTCTAAAGGGAATGTTTTCTTTGGAGTAGGGGGCAGGGTTTCCATCCGGGCCGACATAGGCTCTCAGGAAGGCAAAGTCGCCAGTATGACGAGGCCAAATCCAGTTGTCTGTTTCGCCGCCATACTCGCCTACGGATCGTGGTGGCACGACTACCATGCGCACATCTTTGAGGAGCTCATATTGAAAGAGAACGTAGTTGCGTCCTTGAAACATCTCGGCCACTTCAGCATCAAGGCTTGGTGTGTCTTTCTTCGCTTGGGTGACAATGGTACGGCGCTTGGCGGCAACAGCACGGCTACGTTCAACGGGAGACATTTCCGGCGTAATGACGCTCAGCACTTCCTTCGAAACGTCGCGGTAACCGACCGTGATTCTTGCCGTGTAACCCTGCGCGATTACTTCGTCGGCGAGAGTATTCGCGACAAAACCGTCATGAAGATAATCTTGCTCCGGTGTGCTTGCTTTGCTGACGGCATCGAAAGCGACATGGTGATTGGTGAGGATAAGCCCGGTATCAGAGACGAAGGAACCGGTTGCTCCTCCAACCCGACAAATGGCATCGACAAGACTTGGTTTCTTGTCGTTGAAAATTTCGCTGGCCGGCACCTTGATGCCAGCTTTGACTAAGTCGAGCTTATGCACCATGCTGAGCGGCCATTGGCCCTCGTCGGCCGATGTCGACGGAAACGCAATAAATAAAGTGCCGATGAGCGCCACGGAGAATATGACACTCCGTAACGAGATTGACTGAGCCATATGATCATTCCTCTTGATTACAATTTCTGCTCTTTTAACTGAGCATGGCGCTGCGTCTATGATTCGTAGCGCCCGACTTACTACGTGTATCTTGGTGTGGGGTTTCGGTCTAATATCGGCGAGCTTGGCTGAAGCCAAAGAATAAATGGCTCTCGTTACTCGTCGATCATAATGATATTGGGACCGGAGGCTGTAGGACTGTACTCGACGGTCTGCTCGACCTGGGCACCTGAAGCAGTCTGAATGACCAATCTATGGGTTTCAGGGCCGATTCCAATGAGGGTCACTTGTCCTTTGTCGTCGCTAATTCCTTGGCCTAAGAAGCTAGTGGGGAGGTTCTTCGTATTGCGATGGCCTCGGCTTCTTGCCTCGGTTCTTGAGGCGACCTTCATGCCTGCGAGCTTTTGACCGGACTTGGCCCCAACGAACTGAAGCTTGATTGAATAAGGCGTCGTCAACTTAATGACATGTGGTTTCTTGGTGTTCGTATCGAGAGCAATGGTCTGCCATGCGCTAATCTCTGACTCCGGCCCCTCAGCTCGTACGCGCACCTTGAGACGTGCGGCCGCCGCCGGGATTCCCATGATCTTCACAGGGTTGTTGTTCTTCAATGAGATCGGCTTGGTGTACTTGTCCAAAGAACGGAGTTTCACCAACTCACCCATAGAGAAGCCGCTACTCATGAGCTCTTGAATACTCGGCATGTTGATGCGGAGGGTGCCATCTTTGACGAGGGCGCCTTTGCTATCTCGTACTTCAATCGCAAGAGCGGTATCATTCTTGCCCAGGCGTTCGAGGATTTTGTCTACCTTGTGCGTCGCATTCTCATCGTTGAGGACCACCTTCATATCTTTGAGCTGCTTCACGATCATGGCAGCGCCAAACACGAGGCCCTTGCGATTGAGGTGAAGACCATCGGCCAAGAAGATGTCTGACTTCTTAAGGTCTTCATCGCTTACATGCTCCATACCCGGGACTATTGTCGCGTTGTTCAGGCAATCAATCCAGTTGGCTAAAGGAAGCAAGTGCAGATTCTTCTGTTTTGCTACCAGTTCATTCAGATGCTTGTTGAGAATCTTGACTTCGGCGGGTGGGATGATGCGGTCTTTGCGCAGCATGAATTGGCTGACATTGCGCATCTCTGGAATGGTCCCTACGAGGACCGGGACTTTTACGTCTTTTAGAAATCCGATCGCATTGCTGACCATCGTTTTGCGTTCGTCGAGTGTCTTCTTTCCTGATGCGAACCAAAAAAGATAATCGAGAGCAACGATGACATCGACTTCATTCCTTTTGAGTTTCGCGATCCGTTTCGGGCTCGAAGTCTCGTAATTAGCGAAGAAGAAGTTGTCGGCAGTATCAAAAGTTTTGACCGGCACTTTGACCGCAGCAGCGATCGCTTCGGAGAGAGTGTAATCTGACCCGAAACCTGCCGAGACGCTGGCACCGATCACGCCAATCTTGACATCTTTTATGGGCGGAGTTTTTATCTGAGCTTGGGCTGTCGAGCCAAAGATACATCCGAGAATGAAGACCACGGTGAAAATGCGAGTTAGACGTGTCATGGAGGAAAACTCAAGTCAAGGTTTGTGATTGCGTCTCAGTGAATGGCTGACGCTCGATAATAGCGTAATTCCGGGAGGATGTACGGTCCGGATTTCAGCTTGTTGATTCGGAATCGAGGATAGACGATTGTGGATTGCCCATTAAATGACAATTTTCCGGTAAACCTGTGGGGCCCTTCAAGTGGAGGGGCTTCAAATCCAAGTGAGTGGGCCCATTACCGGCTCGAGCGGAGGGATTTCTCAGGAAGAGACTTCGAGGGCTGCTTCGACCATGGTTAACAGAGATCTTCTGGTATACGGCTTCGTGAGCAGGCTTGCCCCTTGCTCTATCAAGCCATGGTGTTGGATGGCACGGTTGTCGTAACCGGACACAAAGATCACCGGCATACGGCCGAACTCTTCATCGATGGCAGTTGCGAGTTTTCCGCCATGCATGTCGGGAAGAACCAGGTCGGCGATAAGAATATCAATTTGCCCTTCTTCTTGGCGAATCGTCTCCATAGCTTCTCGACTGTTGGCGGCTTCGAGGACGCGGAAGCCTGAGACTTCAAGGGCGCGCCTGGTGTAGCGCCGGACCATGGGATCGTCGTCAACCAAGAGAACGGTTTCATCGTGCTGAACGAAGCTCTCATCTTCTTGCACTGGATTTTCCATATCCAATTCACTTAGTGGCAGATAAATGACCAGGACCGGGCTATGCCCGTCTGTGCAGTCGTAGACCAGCGCACCATTCATTGACTCAACAACTCTCTGAACCGTTCCTAAGCCGCAAGAAACATTCTCGGCGTCTTGGGCAGAAATCAGGACTTGATCATAGAGAGTGGCGTGAGGCAATTGTTTCACGATCCGGGTGCGGCATTGCACTGCGATGGCCGCATATCGTCCCGCCGGAAGCGAGATTACAGAATTGACTTTTTGTAGGTCGACAGCGACTTGATCGAGTGTCACTGTCATCGGCCGATTTCCACCGACTAATTCACGGCAAATGACGAGTGCACTGAAGACAACAAATTCAAGCTGCCCCGGACTCGCGACCACGCATGGAATCGGACCGTCACCTAAAGAGATTAGGTCGAGGTCTGGATTACCCGTGGCCACTGAAAAGAACTGCTCATTGTTGAGGAAAACACGATCCAGGCGATGTTTCACTTTGTCTGAGTCGTTGCTTATCCCGAATGAACCAGCTCGCGTGAGAGCGAACGCTTGTCCCAAGCGGTGGAGCGATTGATTGAGAAGCTCTTCGACTTTTTCCGACGCATCGGGATCCGTCCTGGCTTCGGCAACCATTTGCATGGCTTCGATCAGCAGATCGTTCAGCTCTTTTGGATTAGTGTGAGTCGACACGATGGGAGTGTCCCTTCATCATGAATTATCGGCTTCTGGGTGCGCTATCAAGAATAGGGTCTGAAAAGGCATTCCGCAATCGGGCATTCACCTATCTTGTAGCCTCGCCATCATGAACTTTGACGGCCCAGATAGCCAAGAACGAGGTGGATCTCTCTTTCCCACAACAACAAAGACTAAAGTGTGAGTGCCCGCTGTTGGCATCAGAGCTGCTGGCGTTCCTTTGGCAAGCATCGTCTAAAGCCCTGTGATCATTGGGTTTGAAAGTCCAATGGCTTGCCCCGAAACTCTCGGCGCATTCATCCGTTGACGACTAAATGCTTGTTCTGGGTGAAACTTCGGGAGCCGTGCCGGTTTTTGCCTCATGAAATCAGGGTGAATTGACCGGGTTGATTGAGAACCGACTATTCTTGCTCCTTCCTCGAAAATGAGGCATCGACAGTCTCAGGAAAGCGTGCATAATCCGACTCGAACCAAAACTACTTGGAGTTATTGATGCGTACGCAAAAGATTCTTTCGGCGATGTCTCTCGTCGTCTTTGGCATGGTTTTGATGGCCGCAACCGGCAGCAAGTCTGTTGCCAGAGAAAGCCGACCAAACATAATGCAGGAAGGCGTCGTTGCCGTCGCCGTCGACAAAGTCTCGGGGGCTGTCAGTCCGATTCGCTACCTCATCCTGAAGGTCGATGGGCCGTGGCTTGAAGTTGTCTTGCTCAAGAAGAAGAAGCGCGATCGGAAG
Source organism: Planctomycetota bacterium (assembly GCA_047639315.1). Classification (GTDB taxonomy): domain Bacteria; phylum Planctomycetota; family DRQF01; genus S139-23. The sequence goes on along the minus strand of JBLINQ010000006.1, from coordinate 5,916 downwards.
GGTAAATCGTTCTGGCTGAGAATTGACGATCTCGGTGCCTTTGTCATTGAATCCTAATCTTGATGGCAGCACGCCCCCCCAGGGCTGGTCTCGAATCCCGACCATCACCAATCTCTTAGATGAATTCCATGAATAAGAAATTCGATGGCAGCGAACGCTATGTTGCCACTGACGATCTCCTCGTTGCGGTCAATGCTGCTATATGCCTTGAGCGCCCACTTCTTGTTAAAGGCGAACCCGGCTGTGGTAAGACGGAGTTGGCGATCGAAGTGGCACGGGCCTTGGAACTGCCCTTTGTCTCGTGGCACGTCAAATCGACAACAAAGGCTCAGCAGGGCCTTTACGAATACGATGCTGTGGCCCGCCTGAGAGATTCGCAACTGGGTGTTGAGGGAGTCAACCAGATTGGGAACTACATTCGGCAAGGGCCGATGTGGGAGTCGTTTCTTCATGATGGTGGCTGCGTGCTGCTGATCGATGAAATTGACAAAGCAGATATCGAATTTCCCAATGATCTACTGCGAGAACTCGATCAAATGGAATTCTCAGTCTACGAGACTGGGGAATTGGTGCAGGCCAAGAAGCGCCCGATTGTCATCATCACTTCAAACAATGAGAAGGAACTGCCAGATGCCTTTCTGAGGCGATGTTTCTTTCATTACATTCCTTTCCCTGACTCCGAAACGATGGCGACCATTGCCGACGTGCATTTCCCGAATCTCGAACGTGAGTTGCTTACTCGTAGTCTTGAAGTCTTCTATGGCATTCGAGAGATTCCAGGCTTGCGCAAGAGGCCCTCGACTTCAGAATTACTCGATTGGCTGCGTGTCTTAAGCGCCGAATCAAACGGCCTTGACCTCTTGGCCCCCAGCGGTGTGGGCGAACCTGCGCCGCCTTTTGCCGGCGCACTGTTGAAGAACGAGCAAGACCTGGATCTCTTAAGACTGAATCGTCATCGGCAAGGTGGACGACGCTAGTGTTTGTTGGTTTCTTTGAAGATTTACGAGCCGAAGGAATACCAGTTTCTCTTCGAGAATTTCTCGTTTTCTTGGAGGCTCTCGACGCCGAACTTGACCAGTGCCAAGTTGATCGATTTTATTTGCTCGCTCGAATCTGCTTGGTGAAGCATGTCAAACACTACGACTGTTTCGACCGCGTATTTGCTCGTCGTTTTCGTGACTTGGCGGCCACTTCAAAACGTGTGCGTCAAGAGATTCCTAAAGAATGGTTGGAGCAACTGAGCGAGTTACTCCTGTCGGCTGAAGAGCTCAAGAAAATCCAAGAAGCCGGAAGCCTCGAAGAGATCTTGGAAGAACTAAAGAAGCGTCTCGCCGAGCAGAAGAAAAAACATCAAGGTGGTTCAAAGTGGATTGGAACCGGCGGAACGTCACGATTCGGCCATGGTGGGTTTAACCCCAGTGGTGTACGAATCGGTGGGCCGGGGCGACATAACCGCGCCGTGAAAGTTTGGGAGCAACGTCGCTATCGAGATCTTGATGGTGAGCGCGAACTCAACACCCGGAATTTCAAGATGGCGCTACGGACTCTACGACACCTTACCCGAGAAGGAAGAGAAGAAGAGTTCGACATAGAGGGCACAGTCAATTCGACTGCAAGAAACGCTGGTTTCTTGGAAACTCGTTTTCGACCCATTCGTAAGAACCGCGTCCGCGTCCTCATGCTTCTTGATATCGGTGGCTCGATGGACCCTCATGTGAAACTGTGTGAAGAACTGTTCTCAGCAGCCAAGTCCGAGATCGAACACTTGGAGACCTTCTACTTTCATAATTGCATTTATGAAAATGTTTGGCGGCGTAATCCGCGCTCATCGAAAGACCTACTGTCGACTGAGGAACTGCTCCGAACTTACGGACGGCATTATCGACTTATCGTCGTCGGCGACGCTTCAATGAGCCCGTATGAGCTGATACAACCTGGCGGCAGTATCGAACATTGGAATGAACAGGCCGGGGAATATTGGCTCGCCAAGATCTTTGCTCATTTCAACAAGACTATCTGGCTGAATCCGAATCGCGAAGATGATTGGGGCTACACCACATCAGTCAGGATGATTCGTGAATTGATCGACGATCAGATGTATAGCTTGCGATTAGACAGTCTCAAGCGCGCACTTAAGGATCTCATGCGGAAGGTCTAATCATGCTGGGCGTGGGGCGGAGCCGGGCCCGATAACTCATTCATCGGCTATGCTGAAACGAGATTTTGGCTTGATCCGTCTTGGTCATTGTCGGCCAACAATTCGTAGTCAATGTCTTCCGAGTCAGCCCATTCATCGCCGTAATGAAAAGTGATTTCTTCCCCGGGCATGATGTCGCGTAGCGCGATGAGCTCGGGCCCCTCGAATGTTGCATTGGGAGTCGGCGAGTGGTTGGTGTACTTGAGGTCGTTGCACCCGTCAATTCCGTAAACACCGTCAAGTTCGCAATCGATCCATAACACGTAAGTTCCATCTTCATTTACGCGTGGTCCGTCATAGGAACCGATAAGAGTCTCTGACAGGATCAGTGCGGAAGCAAAAACGCCCTTGCCGTGAATTGCACTCGTCCGCACTTTGATAGGGAACTCAAAAGGTGAGGCAGTTGATGTAGTGATGGTTTCTGTCACGTCCATGGGGTCGTCGCTTGCCTTGAGAACTATGTCACGCACGCCATACGAGAAACTCTCAGTCAAATGAGAGTTTTCCTTCGAAGCGGGCGACATGATACGTTCAGGGACATGGATTCCAAGGCCTGGTTGTGACTTCTTGCCAATCTGGAGGAAACATGGCTCCAGCGACATCGTGTGCATACTTAGAACATGCGAACTAAGTTGATGACAATATCAAGGACAATGCCTAAGAGGAGGACGATCAAGAGAGTGTTGGGTACGTACGGCTGATCGCTCGATTGGATGGGAGTTTTTTCTGTGCCTGGGAAATCCTCCAACTCGACGCTGATTGGCGCGACCGGGGTGCGATAGCCCCGTGGTCCGGGCCCCGAAACAGGGTCGGCATCAACCTGATCAACCTGATCAACCTGAAACTCAAGTCGAGGGCCAGAACGCCCAAGGGTGATTGCGTCACCCGGTACAATGATGGCGCGACGGACAGGGTATCCGTTCACGAAAGTGCCATTCAAACTGCCCATGTCATAAAGGACGAATTCTTGTGCTTCTAATCGAATCTCGGCGTGTTGAGATGAAACCGTTGAATCTTCAAATGGATCGAGGGCGACATCATTATGTGGCGCGCGACCGATGAGGATGGAGTCTCCGTGAAATCGCTGTTCGCGTCCTTCAAAACTGCCAGACTGATGCATCAGTCGGACAAGTTGTCGCGGTGTTTTGCGTCGTTCATCACGAGTTGTTTCAGCACGTTCAAGTGCTTCTTGGATACGTCCCATGGATCATTCTCTTTTTTGAATCAGGCAATGGCACGACAAAGACAATGTTGGCTTGTGATCGTCGGTAACTCGTGGGATTGTAGAGACATGAGAAGTGATTCTTGGACGAAAATTTATATCCAAAAACATGGATGATCGAAGAGCAAGTAATCATGGAACAACATTCAGAAAACGGCCTGAATATCTCGAAGGCAGAGCGGCGCCGCCGTACTTATGGGCTTCTTTGCCCAAACTGTGGTGTCGGCAGTCCTTACCTTGGAATGTTCGGTATGAGAAAGCAGTGCGACAACTGCAGTTTCGCCTTTGAAAGAGAGCCTGGGTATTTTCTCGGCGCGTCTTATATCAACTATGGAATATGCGGTGGCGCGGGTCTTATTTGGGCTGTCATTGCGACATTCGTACTTCACCTTGGCTGGTTTCAGCAGATTATCGTGCCCTCAATTCTGATGATCGTGTTTTCTTGTTGGTTCTTTCGGTACGCACGTTCGATGTGGATGGCGTTTGATTTACGCTGCGATCCTCCTGAGCCCAAAGACTTCAAGATTCCAGGCCACAAAGCGGAAGGCTAAAGTGGTGGACGGGGCTGTTGGCGGCAATTGCGTGGGGGTCTAACTCTGCGTTCTCTTACCGATTGCTTCTATGCCGAGTGCCACAGCAGCTCCGCCAACCAAAGCCAAGAGCGGAATCCACTCACCACCCCCGAAGGTCTCAGGGAGGCTATTGATGACTTCCCCCGATGCATTCACCGTGCGCCACGGCCAGACACCTCGCAAACAACCAATCATGAGCCCGATCAAAGCTCCGAATGTTAGGTGTGGATGATCACGCAAGAGGTAGGACAGGATTCGCGAAAAGCCGATCAATCCTGTCAGGCAGCCAGAGGCAAAGAGGGCTACGGCAACGATGGGTGCCATTGGGAATTCGAGATGAATGAGTGAAGAGAGGGTGCCCTTCACCGCATTGAGAACAAAGTAGTAACAGCCAAGGATAAGCAAGAGGAACGAACCTGAAATTCCAGGCAGAACCATTGCCGAGATTGCAATGACGCCGGCGACAAAGATGAACCAATTGGCCGGCCGAGGAACGTGCACCATGGTGTTTTGAACCAGGATGTCTTCATAGTGACTGGCTTGCAGCTTTCGTGCCTTCTTGTCCGACTTCAAAATGGCCTTCGCCGCTTGATTTCGTGCAAGCAGTTCTTTCGCCATTTTGGGATCAGAGAGAAGGTGAGATTGTCTGAGCTCAGCATTGCGATCGTGCCAATAGACTTCGGCAGCGTTCAGTGAGCTTGGCCCCCTGCGGATGACCGACTTTAGGTCTGCTTCTTCACCTGCGGGTACAGAGATCTCGACCCAAGTTCCAGTCGTATCGATGTTGCGGTTTGGGTCAGTTACCAAATACCCGAACACTGCGAAGCCAACGGCCATGATTAGGCCTAAAGAGTGTTTGTTCTTGTCCTTCTTCGGCATGATCCGCCAGGGTACGCCCACACTTGCCAGGATCAAGCCAAAGAACAGGCCTCTCATGATCTCGGGGTAGGAGTCCATGAGGCCGGGAATAATCATGGAACCGACGGCCATGGCCGAGAAGATCCCTAACCCGAGGGGCACCAAAAATCGCCAATCGACGGTGTTGATTGCGTCAATGAACCGCGATCTCTTTTCGCTGTTCAGGCCTGAGGCGAGGTAGCGAAAACCCTCGATGATTGGCCTTGTATTGAGAGACTTGATGGAGCTGATGAATCGAGCGTAAATGCCAAGGATGAGGGCCATCGTACCGCCGCTCACGCCGGGAATGACATCGGCGATTCCCATGCACAGGCCTTTGCCGAACGCTTTCCACTCCATTTCACTCTCCGTCTTGCAGTCTGAGCCAGTGAAATGCTTAGCTTCACTATGGCAAATTTCCAGAACTCGATTAACAACTCAGCGTGTTCAAGTCGAGCTTCAAGCAGGTCGGGCACTGTGAATTCGATGCCGAGCCCTCAGAAACTTCAATTTGTATTCACTCTTCTCGACACATTCGGGTAGTCGGGTTGATGCCAATGGAGCCGTGTCAGGACAATTGTTCGGTCTAAGAACTCCGATGGAGCTTCTACCTTCGTATTCCTATTGGAGATGGATCATACCATGTTGTTGGGGCGCCCAGAATTCACAAGCCAACGCCAAATTTTGCTATCCTACACGGGCGCTCGCGACCAAATGACGAGCCGAAGAATCTGGAGATCGATCGTGCGTAATTATTCGTTTCTATTACTCTTCTGCTTATTTGCTGGCCCGGCAATGGCCCAGGTCTCGTGCAATGACTTTGAAGTTGATTCCAAAGTGGTTGGCAAGAATCTCGAGATCAAGGTCACGAGTGATTTACCAGACGACGCATTGATCAACATTTCGGTCACGCGGCGGTATTGGCGCAAAGGCGACTCTAAGGCGTACACCTTTGAGTATTTCGCCAAGGAAAAGACCATGAAGGAATTGCGCGGTTCGGTTCGTATGGAACTGTCTGATGCTGTCCT
>JBLINQ010000005.1:0-73482 GCA_047639315.1 Planctomycetota bacterium | reverse complement strand
TCGCCTGAATGAGAACCGTAAGGTCTCAAGGTATACTTTTGATATACAAATAAAATTCCTGGCGGGTATTCAGTTTCGCTCTCATCCTTTTGGGTCACCTGCTTTAGGCCTAAGAGAACCACTCCAAAGGATTTGGAGTCGCGCATGTTCGCCCATTGAATATCCATGCAGCACCCCGAAGCCCGGGGGTTCGTGCTCTTTCTCGATAAACCAGTACTTTGAATACAGCTTTTATTGAATGTAGATCTTAAACATGTATCTTGTTTGCAGCTTTAACTGTGCATGGAGAAGAGAAGATGAGTCTGTATGAGAAACTTGGCGGCGCCCCTGCGATTGAGGTGGCTGTAGACAACTTCTACAACCGCGTGTTGGCCGATGATCGTGTCGCTGAATTCTTCGATGGCGTTGACATGAAGCGCCAAATCGGAAAGCAGCGTGCGTTCTTGGCGATGGTGACCGGTGGGCCACTTAAGTACACAGGACTCACCATGAAGAAGGGCCATGCCGAACTTGTTAAGCGCGGCCTAAATGACAGCCACGTCGATGCTATCATCGAACTCTTGGGCGCTACGCTCTTGGAAATGGGGGCCAACGAAGCCGACGTAAGAGAAGTCGCGTCCATTGCCGAGGGAGCGCGTGACGATGTGCTCGGCAGATCAGCCTCCTAAAAACAAGGCCAATCTAAGATTGGCGTCGTGAATACGGAGATAGCGTCTCACTGGTAAGGTGAAGCCCAAGGAGGTGGGAGAGATCGAATGCGATTGACTAAACAAGCAGATTACTCACTGCGAATTCTCATCTATCTGGCGGTCTATCCCGATCGTCTGAGCCGGATCGAAGAGATTTCACGGGCGTACGATATCTCCGTATTCCACGTCGGCAAGATCGTCCACAAGCTGGGCCAAAAGGGCTTCGCGAGTGTTCAACGCGGAAGGAATGGTGGTATCAAGCTCGGCAATTCACCCGATGCCATCAACCTCTCGGATGTCATTCGAGAATTTGAACCTGACTTCAATCTGGTGGAGTGTTTCAATCCGGAGCAAGACGCTTGCTCCCTCACTTCAGCCTGCAAACTCAAAGGAATCTTAGGCGAAGCTCTCACCGCCTTCGATAACGTCCTCAAGTCCTACACCCTTGCCGACCTTATCAAGGGGCGGAAGCCGGCGCGCTATCGCAAGTCTCTCGAAGAGATCTAACTCGACCGCTCTGAACCATAGCGAAGTGTGTGGTAGCCTGGGGAATCGTCTCTGTCGGGCAACGAGGGCGGAGTAATTCAAATGGTCAGAATGGCAGCTATTCTCTTCCTCATGATGGTATTCATCAGTTGCGGGACTGTCGCCCAGGTATCGCAGTCAACGAATTAGATGACCTCGAAATTCAGCTGATGATTTCGTATGTCGGCTCTGGTGTCGAGACGCCAGCAATCTCCAGTTCCTTGTCTCCGAACTCCAGAGTGAATCCACCTTTTTTCATATTCGGAAGTTTCGAAGGAGCGGCAGTTCTGACGTTGTACTTAGGGTGATCATCAGCGACAGGAAACCGAAGCCGAACATGGCAACTGGAGAATTGAATCATCGCAACTCAAGTGGTGTTCTGAAGGGTTGTTTCTCGGGGAAAGTGAAGATTGGTTCCGACGTCTACGATATTCAGGATCCGAATGTCATGAACGGCGCCGCAGTCGGTGAGCATCGAGACCCTTATCTGAAGGGCGGCCTCTCTCAAGAGAAGTTCAATGGTACTCTCGAAGATGAGATTAAAGTGAGCCTTGTTCTGATCGCCGGGAGAAGCAAGGGGATCGAATGGCTTCGCCATGATGGCTTGGCTCTCTTATCCCCATAGTCTCGTGTGATAAGACCATGCCATGATTGTGTGTCAACGATTCAATTGGCGACAAAAAAAGAGCCCGCAGAAGCGGGCTCTTTTTTTGTTTCGATTGTGGAGGACCAGGAGGGTCTAAGTGCACTTACTTGATCGGTGCTTCTTTGTCCTTCTTCTTACCACGACGAGCAGCTTTGGCCTTTTTCATTTCAGCCTTTTCGCTTTCGTCGAGTTCGCCATCACCGTTCTTGTCGAAGCGCTTCAGCATTCCCTTACGACGTTCGCCGCGCTTACCGCGATTCTCGCCTTTGCCTTTGCGTTTGCCTTTGCCCTTTTTCTCATCCTGACCGCTGACGTCACCTTTGCCTTTTCGCTCGCCGGCTTCGCCTTTGCCCTTGCCTTTTCTCTTGCCCTTTTTACCTTTTTCGCCGGTGTTGCCTTTGTTCTTGCCTTCTTCTTGGCGCTTCTTCTTGCGGGCTTCGCCAGCCTTGCGCATGGCCTTGCGCTCTTCATTGTCGAGTTTGCCATCACCGTTCTTATCGAACTTCTCGATCCGACGAGCCTGACGGTCTTTCTTCTTGCCTCCAGGATCTCCGGATTGTGCAGGAAGTGAAACAGCAAAGAGGGCGAGGAATGCAATTGCGATCGTCATCAGTCTCATCGGAGGACTCCAAGAAATTCGGGTTTACTAACTCTCTGTAAACTCTCGATCAGCAGGAGAGTTCCTCCATAATTTGTGAAATATCTGAATTTTCGGGATTCCTTCTGGGGCTACAAAGCCTTTTCTCGGTTCTCTTAGCCATCTGTGTCGGTTTCAGACAGAGACCTCTTTTTTGCCGAGGAGGAGTGATTCTTGAAGATTCGCCGCAATGGATCGTCAGAGTTGAGGTCGGTGGGTAGGGAGAGTCCAATCAGGACATCTTGGGGCTGCGGTCCAGGAGATCTCTCACCTTCAACAACAACTTCCTTGAATCGAATGGCGTTCTCTAAGGACGCAATCTCTTCGCCGGACACATCTCGTTCCAAACTTAGGTCAGCCGTGTAGCATGAAACATAAAGCACGCGGGCGTCAGGATGAATACACCTTCTCGCCATCAGCGTTTTGTTGCTGACAACGAGAGCATGCCTTCGAAAGTACAAGAATGTTTCAGGCAATGAGAGACCGCGGTGAAACTACTTGTTCATCGGATCGAGCTTGAAGCGAATTGTAATTTGCTTGCCACCCTCTAACTCGACGTGCCGGAACTTGTGGTCGGACTTGTGATCTTTCGAGCCGATATATCCTACCATGAGCTTGGCCGCGCCAGGTCGCATGAGAACTTCGAGCTTGCCATCTTTGTCGGTAGTTGGATTGTCGATGTAGGAGAGATTACGCTGAACTTGCATGATGCGACGTTTGTCATTTTCGTATTGAAATGAAACACCCTCTATACCTTCTCCAGTCTTGGAGTCGACTGCCTCGAGTGTGACGATGGCCGCGACGTCGAGGGGCAGAGTTGCTTCCTGTTGGTTGGGTTCATCTTTGATCTCGATTTGATGGCGAGTGCGAATGAGCTCCGTATCCGCTGGTGGATCGATTGAAACCGTGAAAGTGCCTAATGGCAGCCTGAGGTCTACTTCTCCTTGGGCGTTGGTCTTGCCGTGCGACGACTGACGATCTTTGCCTCCACGAAAGGCATGAACTTTGGCCGCGGCGATGGGGGCCTTGCTCCAAGGATGGACGCAGAGAACCCGTAGTCTGTGGGTCGACGGCATCACGATACGCATGGGGCTTTTCTGGATGCGTGTGGCACCAGAACCGGATACGTTAGGCTTAAGATCGAGTTTCGCGAGGTCTCGCTTGGTGGTCACGGCGAAAGCGAATTTGTTGGACCGCTCGGGATGCTTGAGGCGCAGGATGAGTGTGCATTCGGGCGGAAGATTACCGAATCTGAATTCACCGGCTAAATCTGTTGTCCTGTTCAACCAGCTTTCTGGCAAGTGGTTCATGCCCCAGAACTCACGGTAGTTGACGTGCGAGTGTTTTCCTTCTTTGTCGATGAAGTCACAGCTACTGAGCGAAACCGAAACATCAGGAACGGGGTCGCCCACTTCGTCGATAATTGTTCCCCGGACATCTTGAGAGCGCCCGAAAACGAGGGTCATGACGCACTCTTCTTCTAAGTAGTACCCACGCTCAACCGGGTCACTGATGACTGTCTTGGTTGGCCGCTTACCGAACCGCACGCTTCGCATCCCATGCCATGCAAATCCATATCCTGGTGCTGTGCCAAAGACGTTGAAGGTGCCACTCTTGCCTCCTTTGCTTTGAGGCGGCACGATCTGATCATCGAAACGAAAGATGCCCTCGCCGTCAGAAACTGTGCGGGCGATTTTCTCGGACGGCCCATTGACTGAAACCAGTTCAATGTTGGCTCCCACCACTGGGTTGTTGTCCGTATCAATGGCTCGGCCAACGACAGAAATGACAATTTTTGTGCCTGTGTCTGAAGGGAGCTTGATCTCGGCCTTCGGTTCCTCTTTCTCGGGCAGAGGGACGTTCTTTCTCGACGCAACCTTGGGTTTAGCCTCCGGTGTCCTCGCCGGAATTCGAGCCGGGTTCGCAGTCAAATCGGACGATTCATTTTCGAGTTCGACCTGGCCGGGCTCAAAACTGCCAGCCCGATAGAATGCGAAGGCGATGAGGCCGATCACAATCACGAAAATGATGGGGAATAGACTGCTTCTCGACATGATAAACCTCCGCTCGACGCCGTCCAATTGAACTGGTCAGGTATAGTAAACTCTCAATGATTGAAGAGCAGCAGGCATTATCGAATTGTCAGTGGATTCTATTGAACGTACCCGCTTAGCCGAGTCAGGCTTGTTTGGATGAAGTTCTGGGGAATTAGAGAAGGAGCTATATTGTGCGAATCGGAAGCGAAGGCGAATTCTTGCAGATTGACCTTCTCGAGGTCTCAACCGTTCAACGCCGCCGCGATATGCGAGTTGGTGTGACTATTGGCTCTCACGGCTTTCGGGGCCATATGGAGGACGTTTGGATCGACGATTTGGCTTTGACCCAGTTTCTCGGTCACTTCAATGCCCTGATTGAATCGCTGCAAGGAACTGCTGTCTTGGAGTCTATGTCCCCAGATGAGTTTCATTTGGAGATTGCACCTCTGGATTCGCGCGGACATTTTCAGATTGCCGCAAGTTTGAACCGTCGTGCAATTCAGGGGCGAGCGAACCGGAATGATAAGGTGTCAGCCATGTTGGAGTTCGACCAAGCTGAACTCGGTCCCATTCTCGGAGCATTCAAATCGTTGCTTTCGTCAAGCGAGTAAGGCGCTAGCGATTGCAGTTTTGCAGCTCACCTAGCTGTTTGGTCATGACGAAATCGCGAATGGCCTCAGCTTGATCTTCGTAGTTTGGGTCTTCTTGATCGAATTGCAAACCGTAGCGCACTTGGGCGCCATCAAGTTGCCGTAGACTGATCTCGGATGGAAGGCTTAACCGCTCATGCATGTCGGGGAGTGAAAAATTGCATTGGACCGCCTGAGTATCTGCTAGCGTCGCTTCAACTTCTTCCAAGACGAACAAGCCAAGTCCGGAGGCAGAGATATCGATCATGATCGCCTCAACTCTCTTGCCGGTTACTTCGCTGACAAGTTCGACCGTGTTTGGTTCTTTCATTCGTACTCGTGGGGCGCGCCTGAGGATCTTGTGGATCAGCTCAAAGAAACCGTCGCCACTTGAACGGAAGCGGCCATCGGATTGGGTCTTTCTGAATCGTTCTTGCCAGACTGTGGCCTTCCCAATGGATCGAGACACTCTGCCCGTCTTTTCGCGATCTGAAGCACAATTCTTGACTCAGTTCAAACTCCGGTGGCGCGAGGGGGTCTCAAGGTGAGACCGTTATGGGGATTTCTCTAAGTTCTTTGTTGTGTTGTGTTTGGGTTATTTGAATTGTTCCTCAGTAGCCCAAGCGTGGGTAAGTCCAGGGATATAAGTCGAAACCCTGATTTCAGCCAAGAACGAGAACAAAGTTCTGCGGTCGAGGTTGATCAAGTTTCCTCGGGTGAAAGTAGCCAACGTCCCAGATCGCTGTGGGGGCATGATTTTTGCATTAAGAGGATGAGATCTCGTATCACTTGGGCTTTCTCGAGTAAAGAAGACGGGCTCGTTTGACGGTTTCTTGGCGCCAAAATGCCGATGCCAACTGACCCAGGCCTTATTCTCTATCGACCTCGTTTCCATGCCTTGTCCAAGGGCGGGTAGGGAAGCCGGCTCAAGCCTGCCGGGGAATTTGCCGTCGCCCTAAAAAGCTTAGGTTCTGATCACACCCCCACGAGCAGGTTTTCGGTCGTCAAGATTGTCGTCTCGTTGGCACGCCCAAATTTCCTCAATCCAGTGTAAAAGTGAATCCGAAATGATGCCACTTTAATTTGGTGTTTCTTGTTTTCTTGTCGCCAATTCACGTGGACCAGTAGAGTCGAGGCAAGTCCACCTCATTGCACTTTTCATTGACGAATGGGAGGGGCTGGGATAGCCTCGCCTCTCCACAGCAATCATAAAGAAGCCCGCAGGGCTCAGCCTGATTTGGCGCCCAGATTTCCTGGTCCGAGTAAGTAGGAAAATCATGTCCCATCGACTACCGGCTGATCGTTCGGAATCAGTTTTTCCGGATTACAAAGAGGCCTATTCCCCAGAGCAAGCCCGAGTCGAAGCCAATCGTTGTCTATTTTGCCACGATGCTCCTTGCATCACAGCCTGCCCAACGAGCATCGACATTCCCCAGTTCATTCGAAAGATTGCTTCGGGGAACCAAAAGAATTCGGCACGTACTATCTTTGAGTCGAACATTCTGGGGATGAGTTGCGCACGTGTCTGCCCAGTAGAAGTTCTTTGCGTCGGTGACTGCGTCTACAACCACATGGACGCGCCCCCGATTCAGATCGGTAAGTTGCAACGTTATGTCACCGACCTTGCCTTCGAGAATCGTGAGCGATTTTTTGAAGCTGGTCCGGCCACTGGTAAGAGCGTCGCCTTGGTTGGTGCCGGTCCAGCGTCGTTGGCAGCGGCGCACGAGTTGCGAAGGCTTGGACATGCCTGCACGATCTATGAGAAGCGTGATCTGCTTGGTGGGCTCAACACCACGGGAGTCGCCCCTTACAAGATGAAAGCCGACCGGAGCTTGGAAGAGGTCGAGTGGATCCTCGGCATCGGCGGCATTGATGTCCAAACTGGCGTCACCATCGGTGAAGACCTGACATTCAAAAACTTGGAAGAAAAGCACGATGCTGTTTTTCTTGGGATCGGGCTTGGACCAGATTCGAAATTGGGCATTTCCGGCGAAGACCTTGAAGAAGTGCATGGCGCTGTGGAGTTCATCGAAAAAATTAAACTCGGAACTGTCGAGTTGACTGGCATCGAATGCTGTGTCGTCATCGGCGCTGGCAATACAGCCGTCGACTGTGTCCGTCAGCTTCTTGGCTTGGGTGTTAAGAAAGTCCGAATGCTGTATCGAGGACCACAAAGTCGTATGAGTGGCTATGCCCACGAGTGGCAAGCGGCTGTAGCTGAAGGCGCCAAGGCTGCTTGGCACGTCACGCCTCAGTCATTCAAGCGAACGGATTTTTCTCCTCACTCATTCGTGATGACCTATCGGTCGTCGGCTGAAGGACTACCAGATAAAGACTTCCCGATGGAAACAGAGCTCGCTCTGGTCGCAATCGGGCAATCGAAATTGGGTGGGCTCGTGGCAGGGCTCGAGGGAATTGAAGTCGACAAAGGTCGAATCGTTGTCGATCACGATGGCAAGACCAAGCGTCCTGGCTTCTACGCCGGTGGCGATTGTACCAACGGCGGCAAGGAAGTGGTCAATGCCGCTGCTGAGGGTAAGCGATCAGCTATCGCGATTGATCGTTATCTGAAGGGAGGCGAGTAATGCCTGACCTCACCACGAACTGCGCTGGGATCATTTCCCCGAATCCCTTTTGGTTGGCCTCGGCACCACCAACAAACTCGGGCTCACAAATCATGCGTGCCTTTGACGCTGGGTGGGGCGGAGCCGTTTGGAAAACGCTTGGCGCTGAAGTTCAAAATGTCTCGAGTCGATTTGGTGCCCTACATACTGCTAACCAAAGGGGTGTTGGCTTTACCAACATCGAACTCATTTCGGATCGTCCTCTGCAGTCAAGCTTCCGGGAGATTGCCGAGGTCACGAAGAAGTATCCCAACAATGCCGTGATCATCTCGCTCATGGTCGAGACGCGTGATGAATGGAAAGACATCATCAAGCGTTCGATCGACGCTGGCGCCGACGGCTTAGAGCTCAACTTCGGTTGCCCTCATGGCATGTGCGAACGGGGGATGGGGTCAGCGGTCGGCCAAGAGCCGGCTGTGAACGAGGAAATCACAGCTTGGGCTGTCGACTATTCGACGGTTCCTGTTTTGGCGAAACTGACGCCTAACGTCGGTGACATTATCCCTCATGGGCTTGCCTCGCAAAGAGGCGGTGCTCACGGAGTGTCTTTGATCAACACCATCAAGAGTATTATCGGTGTTGATATCGACAAATTTGTTCCTCTTCCTGCTGTCTCTGGAGCCGGCACCAACGGCGGCTACTGCGGCGAAGCGGTGCGCCCAATCGCGTTGCATATGGTCTCGCAACTCTCCAAGTGCCCTGACTTTGGCATTCCAATTAGTGGTATCGGGGGCGTGGCCAACTGGCGTGATGCCGTTGAGTTTTTACTCTTGGGAGCATCGAGTGTGCAAGTTTGCACAGAAGTGATGCTTCGCGGCTATCGCGTCGTCGAAGACATGATTGACGGGCTTGAAGAGTATATGCGTTCTCATGACTTTGAGACGATTGATCAAATGGTTGGCAAGGCTGTTTCGCAGGTGAGCGACTGGGGCCACCTCGACCTCAACTATGAGACCGTCGCCAAAATCGACGCCGACACCTGCATCGGATGTCAACTGTGTCTGGTGGCATGCATGGATGCATCTCATCAGTGCATCCATCCCAACCCTAATGGCACGCGCGTTCCCATTGTTGACGAACCTGAATGCGTCGGGTGCAACCTTTGTGAAATCGTTTGCCCAGTTCCTGGCTGTGTGACCATGGTCGAAGTTGACAATGGCTTTGAACCGGCCACTTGGAATGAATTCAATGATGGCGGCAAACAACTTAGATCCAAGAAAGGATCACACTGATGAGTAGGATGGTAAAATGCGGTTTGATTCAATGCAGCAACCCGATCAACGACGAGAGTCGTCCCGTTGCCGAAATCAAACAGGCGATGATTGAAAAGCACTTGCCGATGATTGAAGACGCCGGCAAGAAGGGCGTACAGATTCTTTGCCTCCAAGAAATTTTCAACGGCCCTTACTTTTGTCCAAGCCAAGACGTGCGTTGGTATGAAGCGGCCGAAGAAGATCCGTTTCCAAGTGTTCAGCTCATGGTTGAATACGCCAAGAAGTATGAAATGGTCATCGTCGTTCCGATCTACGAGAAGGTGATGGCTGGGGTGTTTTACAACACAGCCTTTGTCATCGATGCCGACGGAACCATTCTTGGCCGATACCGCAAGCAGCACATTCCTCAAGTAAATCCCGGCTTCTACGAGAAGTTCTACTTCAAGCCCGGAACTGGTGGCTACCCGGTCTTCGAGACGCGCTATGCCAAGGTCGGTATCTACATCTGCTATGACCGTCACTTTCCAGAAGGGGCACGGTGCTTAGGGCTCAATGGTGCTGAGATCGTCTTCAATCCTTCGGCAACCGTTGCCGGGCTTTCGCAACACCTATGGAAGATTGAGCAGCCAGCTCATGCTGTTGCCAACGGCTACTACATGGGTTGCATCAATCGCGTCGGTACCGAAGCCCCATGGAACATCGGGAAGTTCTATGGCACCAGTTACTTCGTTAACCCGCTGGGCCAAATCACCTCGGAGGCATCTGAGGACAACGACGAATTACTCGTAAGCGACCTCGACATGGCCGTTATCGATGAAGTGCGTTCGACCTGGCAGTTCTACCGCGATCGCCGTCCTGAGGCTTACGATGAGATTTTCGAGGAGAACTAAATGAATACCTCGCTGATCAAGGGCGGCTGTGTCGTCAATGCCGGTGGTGAAATGAAAGCGGATGTTCTCGTTGTTGGCGAAAAGATCTTAGCTGTTGGCCCCGATCTTGAAGCACCAACTGGTGCGTCGACGATTGACGCGACTGGGTGCTATGTGATGCCAGGCGGCATTGACCCCCACACTCATATGCAATTGCCTTTCATGGGCACTGTCGCATCTGAGGATTTCCTCACGGGGACGGCTGCTGCGGCTGCCGGTGGCACGACGATGATCATCGACTTTGTCATCCCGGCCCCTCAGCAATCTTTGATGGAGGCCTATCACCAATGGCGCGAGTGGGCCGAGAAGGCCACCGCTGATTATTCGTTCCACGTGGCGATCACCTGGTGGGATGACAGTGTTCACGCTGACATGGAAACGCTGGCTAAAGACTTCGGCGTCAACAGCTTCAAACATTTCATGGCGTACAAAGGCGCCATCATGGCTGACGACGAAATCCTCGTGAACAGCTTCATGCGTGCTAGAGAACTTGGCGCGCTATGCACCGTTCACGCTGAGAACGGCGAGCTCGTGTTTAGGCTGCAGAGAGAGATCTTCGAGCGTGGCATCACCGGCCCAGAAGGACATCCATTATCGAGACCTCCTGAGGTCGAAGGCGAGGCCGCCAATCGGGCTATTCGAATCGCAGAGGTCTTGGGTGTTCCGCTCTATGTGGTGCACACCTCCTGCATCGATGCCTTAGAATCGATCTCGCGCGCTCGGTTGGAAGGGCAACGGGTGTTCGGTGAGGTCTTGGCTCAGCATCTTGTTCTGGATGACAGCGTCTACCGCAATGAAGACTGGGACAGTGCTGCCCACCACGTGATGAGCCCGCCGTTTCGCTCAAAGGAACATCAGGATGCTCTGTGGCGCGGCTTGCAAGCTGGTATGTTGCAAACCACGGCCACGGATCATTGCTGTTTTTGCACGCCGCAGAAGCAGGCTGGCCTCGACGACTTCCGCTTGATCCCAAATGGAACGGGTGGTGTTGAAGATCGCATGAGTATCATGTGGCATCACGGCGTTCGCACTGGCAGGTTGACCCCATCTGAATTCGTTGCAGTGACGTCGACCAATGCCGCGAAGATTTTCAACATTCATCCGACCAAGGGTTTCATTGGCGTTGGCGCCGATGCTGACATTGTCGTTTGGGATCCGAGTGCTTCGCGCGTCATATCGAAAGACACGCACCATCAGAATATTGACTTCAACATCTACGAGGGCATGGAGGTCACCGGTCTCGCCGCAATGACCATGAGTCGAGGCAAGATTCTCTGGCAAGACGGGAAGTTGATGCCGCATGAAGGTTGGGGCAAATATGTCGACCGCCCATGTCATCCGAACTTCGAAGTGGCTCAGCAGAAGAAGAACAAGCTTGACGAGCCCACTCCTGTTCGCCGAACCGAGAAATAATGCGCCAGCAACCTAAGAACCCAGACCCAACCCTCATCAACGACGACATCCGCCCGACGACGCAGGAAGAAAGCACGTGGTCTGTCGTCAACATGGCGAGTCTGTGGGTTGGGATGGTTGTCTGTGTGCCCACTTATATGCTGGCCGCAGGGCTCATCTCCCAGGGGATGAATTGGTCGCAAGCGGTTATCACTGTTCTCTTAGGCAACGTCATTGTCTTGGCGCCGATGATTCTCAATGGTCATCCTGGCACCAAATATGGCGTGCCGTTCCCAGTCTTGGCGCGTGCGTCATTCGGCATTAATGGAGCCCACATCCCATCGATGCTTCGAGCCCTTGTCGCTTGCGGCTGGTTTGGCATTCAGACTTGGGTCGGTGGCTCTTCCATCTATCAGCTCATCAATGGCGTGAGTGATGGAGCGCTCATTGGCGAACCTATCGTCGCCTTAGGAATCAATGCTGCACAGCTGTGTTGCTTTCTTGCTTTCTGGGCCGTCCAGATTGTCATCATCTACAAAGGCGTAGAGTCGATTCGGCTGCTCGAGACATGGGCCGCCCCCTTTCTCATTCTGATGGGGATAGCTCTTCTCGTTTGGGCCTACTTCAAAGCCGGTGGCTTCGGTGCGATGCTCAGCACGCCCAGCCAGTTTGCTGAGGGGCAACCGAAAGAGGGGGAGTTTTGGTCGGTCTTCTTTCCGGGCCTGACTGCGATGGTGGGGTTCTGGGCCACTCTGAGCTTGAACATTCCTGACTTCACTCGTTACGCCAAAAGCCAGCGCGATCAAATCATGGGGCAGGCCATCGGTTTGCCGACGACCATGACACTGTTTGCTTTCATCGGTGTGGCCGTGACCAGTGCCACTACTGTGATTTATGGCGAGACGATTTGGGACCCTACTGTTCTCCTCGGCAAGATGGGAGGCGGGTTCACGGTCGCGTTTAGTTTGTTCGCGCTCACCATCGCCACGCTGTCAACGAACATCGCTGCCAACGTCGTTTCTCCCGCTAACGCCTTCATCAATATCAATCCTCAGAAGATCTCATTCCAACTGGGTGGCTATGTCACGGCTGGTTTGGGAATCGCGATGATGCCATGGAAATTAATGGCCGATTCATCGGGCTATATCTTTACTTGGCTCATCGGCTACTCGGCACTTCTGGGGCCCATCGGCGGGATTTTGGTCGCTGACTATTTCCTCGTGCGAAAGACTGAACTTGATGTTGATAGCCTCTATCGACGCGATGGTGCCTATCGCTATTTGGGAGGTTTCAATCCTGCCGCGATGGTGGCGTTGGTGGTGGCCATTGCTCCGAATCTCCCCGGTTTTCTCCACCAAATCGAAGTGATTGAGTCGTTCCCGGCTCTCGACTTCTTCGACCAAATCTATACTTACGCTTGGTTCGTCGGATTTTTCATTGCCGCCGTCACGCATTTCGTGCTGATGAAGGTGCTAGGTCATTCGCTTTCAACCTCCAAGGACTCGTGATCATGTCAAACGTATTCTCCGCAACAAATTACGACTTTACTCCGGTGCAGAATGCTTCGAACGTCATTGACGGAGCGGTCTGCCAGCCGAGACAGGATGCCGCCACGTTGGATATTATTAATCCAAGGCACGGTCGTCCGATGGCGCAGGTTAAGATGAGCGGCCCACAAGACGTTGATGACGCTGTGCGCGCTGCTACTGCCGCTCAACTTTCATGGAAAGACTGGCCGATCCGAGAGCGAGCACAGATCTTGTATCGCGTTCGCGAACTACTGCTGGCCAACTTAGAAGAGCTTTCATGGCTTGTGTCTCATGAAAACGGCAAGACCTATGGCGAGGCCGAAGCCGAAGTCATGAAGGGTATTGAGTGCTTGGAGTATGGTTGCTCTTTGCCAAACTTGGCGGCCGGTAATCAGTTGGAAGTGAGTCGTGGCGTTACATGCGAGGTTGCCTACGCTCCATTGGGAGTGGTTGCTGGTGTCACGCCATTCAATTTCCCGAATATGGTTCCGCTTTGGATGCTGCCGCAAGCTCTTGTTGCTGGTAACAGCTTCATTCTCAAGCCATCCGAGCAGGTGCCTCTCTCTGCCGTACGCCTGGCCGAACTCTTCGCCGAGGCTGGTTTGCCAGATGGCGTGTTCAACATTGTGCAGGGCGGAAGAGAAGTTGTTGAGGCATTGTGTGACCATCCAGGAATCGCTGCCTTCGCCTTCGTCGGATCAACTGCGGTTGCTCGCTCGGTCTATAGTCGCGCCGCATCCACAGGAAAACGAGCCTTATGCTTGGGCGGTGCTAAGAACCATCTGATTGTCGTTCCTGACGCCGATGTCCAACTTACCACCGAAAATGTCGTTGCCTCCTTTACCGGATGTGCCGGTCAGCGGTGCATGGCGGCAAGTGTGATGGTTGCGGTCGGTGACGTTGATCACCTGATTGATAAGATCACGATCCGTGCCAGCCAGTTACAAGCTGGTATTGACGTCGGCCCGATTACCAATGCTGCCGGAGTTAAACGTATTCGCGGCTATATTGATGCGGCCGAGGCTTCAGGTGCCAAGGTTCTCGTTGACGGCAGAGCGGCGAACCCAGTGCCTGGTGGCTATTGGGTAGGGCCGACCATTCTTGATCACGTGACCGGTGACATGCCAGCCGCGTGCGAAGAGATTTTTGGGCCAGTCTTGTCGATTGTGCGCGTGCCCAATCTCGACAGCGCCATTGCTCTCGAGAATGCCAACCCCTATGGCAATGGCGCGGCTGTCTACACCACCAGCGGCGATGTCGCGCGGCGTGTCATGAACGAACTTGAAGCAGGGATGTGCGGCGTCAACGTCGGGGTTCCTGTGCCGCGCGAACCATTTGGCTTCGGTGGCTGGAACGATTCGAAGTTTGGGCATGGCAACATCACTGGCTGGGATGGTTATCGGTTCTGGAGTCGCCAACGCAAGATCACAACGAAGTGGGCCCTCCAACAAGATCAGAACTGGATGAGCTAATGGACGCAGAAGAAATGAAGAGGCTCTGCCTCGAACACACCATGTTCTCGTGGGCGGCATCTGGCTCCGTTGATCCCATGGCAATTGAGCGGGCCGAAGGTGTGTATCTCTTCGCCCCGGACGGAACACGTTGGCTCGACTTCAACAGCCAAACCATGAGTGTGAACATAGGTCACAGCCACCCGAAGGTTGTGGCGGCCATGAAGGCGGCAGCCGAACGCCTCCTTTACGTCTATCCCGGCGCAGCTACTAAACCTCGCGCGCTCTTAGGAAAGAGGCTGGCCGACTTGGTTCCTGGCAACATCAATAGTTTCTTCTTTACTTTGGGCGGCGCCGAAGCCAATGAGAACGCGATTCGTGCGGCACGCCTCTACACTGGTAAGCACAAGATCTTGTCTCGCTATCGGAGTTACCACGGCGGCACCAACGCCGCGTTGCAACTCACCGGCGACCCACGCCGTTGGGCGGCCGAACCAGGTATGCCGGGCGTGATCCGCGTGATGGACCCACGCCCCTACGACTTCTCCTTTGGCGAAACAGACGAAGAGATCGTTCGCAACAATCTCACCTACTTGGAGGAAGTGATTGCTTACGAGGGCGCCGCGAACATCGCCGCGATGATCATCGAACCTGTCGTCGGTACGAACGGCGTGATGCCACCACCGGCTGGTTACCTCGTGGGTCTGAAGGAATTACTTAGCAAGAACGGCATTTTGCTTATCTTGGACGAAGTGATGTCGGGGTGGGGCCGAACCGGAAAGCTCTTTGCCTTCATGCGCGAAGAAATGACACCCGACATCATCACCATGGCGAAGGGGCTCACCAGTTCCTATTGCCCCTTGGGTGCCATGGGAGTGAGCCAACCGATTGCCGACCACTTCCGAGACAATGTCTATTGGGGCGGCCTGACTTATAATGCCCACGCATTTGCATGTGAAACCGCTTTGGCCGTCATTGACGTCTTGTTGAGCGAAGGCCTGGTCGAGAATGCCGCCAACATGGAGTCGGTCATGCGATCTGAAATGGATCGACTCCAAGCCAAGCACCCTTGCATGAAGGAGGGGCGTGCCACTGGGCTCTTCGGCATGATCGATCTTCAAAAGAATGCCAAGGGAGATCCAATGGCGCCATACAATGGCACATCACCGGCCATGGCGGCCTTGGGTAAATTCTTCCGCGACAACGGTCTTTTTACCTTCATTCGGTGGGGCAGCTTCATGTGCAACCCGCCGCTCTGTATCACGAAAGAGCAACTCTTAGATGGCTTCGAGATCATCGACCGAGGCTTGGATTTGGTCGACACTTACTTCGAAGGCTAAAGGGCTTTATTCACTCACTCCTCAAAGGCACAAAGACCTCGGCACCGAGGTATTTGGGCTTGGTGCCAATGAGGAGATCGAGTGTTGCCTTGCCGCGAGCAAGGACCTCTCTCCTTTTTGCTTTTGCACCCCAATGCCCAGTCACGGCATTGGCCTCGAAGCCCCAGGCTCGGCATCCAAGATGATTGGCTAAGAATAGGGCGCGTTCACAGTGAAAACGCTGAGATATGACGACAAACTCATCTTGACCAAAAACCGCCTTGGCGCGAACGATCGAGTCAAGCGTGCGAAAGCCGGCGAAGTCGCAAGTCAGGTGCTCTTCGGGAATGCCCAGATCAATTAGGTCTTCCTTCATCTCTTGCGGTTCGTTGTAGTTCGAGCGTCCGTTGTCGCCGCTGATCAGAATGCCGCGGACGCGACGCTGCAGACAAAGCTCTGCCGCAGCCCGCACGCGGGGCCAGTAAAAGTGGTTGAAGTTCTTGCCTGAGTACTTAGCGACGCCTAAGAGGAGGGCAATCGGGGCCTGGGGGCAGTCGCCAACTTCTTGAAAGATCTGGTCACGAGTCGACGCCGCGACGTAGTCATGGTTCAGCCAAATGCTTGTGGTCCCAAGAACAAGAAGCCCAAGTGCGAGAGCAAGTTTGAGCCGCCAACGATTTAGAATCCATCTGAGTTTCATTCGTCCCTCCGCGCCCATTCCAATGAAAGCTGGGGAAGATGTCTACGTTGAAGAGCGCTGCGAGGGGAGTTGGGGCTTAGCGTCAATCGGAGGTGACGAATTTGTGTCAGGCTCACAAACGTAGTGAGAAAGTAACAGGCACCGTACTAACGAGGGAAGGTGGCGAGCCAACAGGGAGCGCCGGCGTCCCGCCGGCATTCTTATAGGTGCGCGATAGTCGATGGGAGCTTGGCGACTAGTACGGTGCCAGGCACATGTTAGTAGCCCTATTGGGGTTGATGGTTCATTGGGAGGATCGGGCAGGGTAAGGCAGAGATGCGCATCGGGTTTTTTTGGCTTTGGACTACTAACATGAGCCAGGCACCTTTGGGGATGCTGATGCTTTGAGGGCACCGTACTGACGAGGGAAGGTGGCAAACCAACTCGGGTAACTAATGCCAATCCGACACCATGAGCCCAATGTCTTGTTTTTGACGGTGACTGAGTATGAGGTCATTGAAAAGAATGAGAGGTGGCAAACTAACCTGGGAGCGCTGGCGTCCAATGGCATTCTTTTAGGTGCGCGATCGTCGATGGGAGCTTTGCGACTTCAGGTGAGTGAGATTTTTTTAAGCAGTGCGGCGATAGCGGTGGTGCAAACCACCTAGTGCTTGAGCCCAAGGATCCAGGAGCGAATGAGTTGGGTGCCCATGTCATCGACGATCGACGTGCCCAGTGGTGGCATGTGTCCAATGCCACGAGATTCCATCCGATTGAGAAGAACTGATTTGTCGGGCGCCCCGGGGGAGACAATCTTAGCATCCTCGACCCCGAAGATTCCATGATGCGCTGTCTCATCAATCATGTTCGTCTTGGCAAGTTCAGAACTTCGCCTCAGGTCGATCGGGCTATTGCCAATGCCATCCGGGCGATGACAGTTTGCGCAGTTGGTATCGAGATAGGACCGAGCTCTGCCCTCAAGAGGGAGCCCTTCATCGCTTGGGTCGGTGAGTAGGTGCGCAAGATCAAGCGGAATCTGGGGGTCTACGCATTTCAACTCCTGCAAGCGCGCCAGCTCACCGTTGTTGACCAGCTGGATCGGCTTGAAGCCGAGGATGAAGTTGTCTTTCTCGATGTGGCATTGGTGACATTGATTCGGGCTCGGAACTTGCCAGCTCAGCATCCCCTTGGCACTTGGCCATTTGACACGACTGACTTCGTCGCATCGTTCTGCGGTTTCACCTCTTTCATCCCACAGGTATGAGACAGCATGAAACCGACCTCTACGTTTGACGATGACCCGCGACTCAATGAGGCGCTTGGCACCATGTTGCTCGTAGTAGAATTCTTTGATGAAGTAGGTGCCGTCGGCAAAGGCGAAACGGTCTTCAGATGCGGTGAGCGGTGGGTTATTAGGCGGGCGCAAGATGTAGCGGTTTTTCTTCAAGCCGTCTGACCATAAAGGTGAAACCACTTGGTAAGGCTGCCACTCATCGTGCCGCTTGAAGAAATCGGCTTCAGCGAGGCGAAAAGGGAATTCGTTATCTTGAGCGTTGCTATCGAAGTTGGGCTCTAGGCGATAAACGGCGCCATCATGGTTACAGACGTAGAGCTCGCCGTCTTGGTCGACGCCAAAAGAAGAGATGCGGAGGTGCGTGTCCATGAGATGACGCTTTTGATATTGCCCGCGGCCCATCGGCCATAGGCCCCAAATGCGCCCGGAAACGTAATCGGCGAAAATGTAGATTCCTTTGAGCCTTGGAATTTTCTCACCGCGATAGACGTAGCCGCCCGTCACAGAAAACCCTTCACTCCTGCGGTAGGTGGTGACGGGACTGATCGCCGCCCCAGTGCTCAGCGCCGTTGATGAAAACTGCTCATTGCCCTCATACTTTTTCCAGCCGTAGTTGCCGCCTTTGCGAATGATGTTGATCTCTTCGCGGCGCCATTGGCCGACGTCTCCACCCCACAGTTTTTCGGTGACTGGGTCGAACGAAAATCGATAAGTGTTGCGCAGGCCAAGGGCCCAAATTTCGCCGCGCACTTTGTTGGTGCCGGCGAAGGGATTGTCTTTGGGAATGCCATACGCCAAGGAGTTGGTTCTGCTATCGACATCAATGCGGAGCATCTTGCCCAAGAGAGTGGTGAGATCTTGACTGCGATTGCCCGGATCTCCGGCAGAACCGCCGTCGCCGAATGACACGTACAACATGCCGTCCGGTCCAAACTCAATTGAGCCGCCATTGTGATTCGAAAACGGCTGTTCTTGACGCAAGAGGACGCGCTCTGATTTTGGGTCAACGGACTGGCGGTCTGGTGCCAGTCGGAATTCGCTAATAAGTCCCTCTCTTGGGTCGGCTTTCGAATAGTGCAGGAAGAGCCGCCCGTTCGAGGCATAGTCTGGGTGGAATGCCAAACCCAAGAGTCCTTCTTCATTGCCTGCACGGCTGACGCGCTCGCGAATGTCAAGGAAGATGCGGCGGGCGTCAGACGCGGTGTTCTCCATCCGTAGGACGAGACCCTTTTGCTCAACGACGTAGAGCGTTTCTTTTTCGCCAGGAGCATGAGTGAGGAAGACGGGCCGAGCAAACTTGCGACCTTGGAAGACGGGAGTCAACTGAATGTCCTGATCGTGGGTGACCATCGTCAAAGGCGAGCTCGGACAACTCGCCAGAATCAGCAGAGCACCGAGGCAAGCTGTCAGTTTGATGATGAATCGCGTAGTCAAGAACCTGCTCCAAATCGGGGTATTCTCTCGCCCCTCGCATGATTGCAGTTGTCACCGAGGAGAGCCCAGATTCTCTGGTTTTTCCGAATTCGCCTCCCCGCGGCACTTTACTTCTTATCACCGCCGAGCATGGCGCCAAAGATCTTGATGAAGCTCTCAGGGGAGGTCTATAGTGATTTTGGTTGGCTAACGGGCTCTCCTTGGGTCACGGCGGCAACCTACACAATTGTCCATTTCATAGGTTTCGGGGTTCTGAGGCAGCGTTCACGCCGATTTGGCCACGGGTGGACTTGGCCCGCCCAGTGCATGAATACCCTTAAGGGTAATTGGGGAATATTCCGATAGGAGTGAAAAGCCCCATGCCGGCTTCAAGCTCGAAAATGCGGCTCTCAGGCTCAGCACGGAAATCAGATGAAGATTGAATTCTGCCCCAAGTCGATGGTTCGAAGATTGCTCATCGTTGTTGGCATCTTGCTTTTTGCCAACATCGCCGGCATTGTCTTTCGACTTGGGTTTGACCGAGATCGCGTCTTCGGGCTTGTCCCACTCTTCGACTTCGACACCGAACAGAATATCCCGACACTGTTCTCATCCATGATCCTTGGCCTCGCTGCGTTTGTGCTCTATCTCATTGCCACCGGGCATAAGAAAAGAGGCGATGCCCATAGCTGTTGGTTGCGATTCTCGGCGGTCTTTGTCTTTCTTTGCATCGATGAGTCAGTTGAACTTCACGAACGTCTGTCCAAATACGGCCACAAGATCTTCGGATCGTCCCTGTCCTTTTCTTTTGGCTGGATGATCTTCTATGAAATCGGCTTAGCGATCTTGCTGTTCTTTTGCGCCAAGTTCCTATTCCAGTTGCCGCGCAAGACCTTCTTCCGATTTGCCCTTTCCGGCATTCTCTTTTTGGCCGGTGCCATAGGCTTCGAAACCATCTCGGCCCGCTCCCAAGAAATCTTCGGCAACTCCGAACCCCTAACCAAGGCGATCCTCTACACCTGCGAAGAGTTCCTCGAAATGACCGGCGTCATCTGCTTCATCAACGCTCTTTTGATCTATGCCAACGAAACTTTCGGTTCCCCCTCCATCGGCCTCGGCGCCAACGACTAACCTCCTGTACCGTACCAGGTCTATCCCCCTCGCTTTCGCCACAACCTCCTGTACCGTACCAGGTCTATCCCCCTCGCTTTCGCCACAATAAAGATCACATTCTCGTCATAATCGGTCCACCTCGCCGAATTAGTACGACCTCACTGTAAGAGGTGAAAGAATGTCAAGAATCGAACGCGCAGATGGTCCCGATACTCGCCACCACATAATGAACCGTGGTATCGCCCGGCGTACTCTCTTTGAATCTCGCAAAGACATGAGGTTTTTCCTCTCGTTGATTGCGAGGGAGGTTCGGAAGAAGAGAATTGTGCTTCTCGGATTTTGCCTCATGTCGACTCACTACCATTTGTTCGTAGTGAGTGTCTCGGGGCAGCTTGATCAAGCAATGCACCACATTCAGTTGGGCTATTCGAGGTATTTCAATCGTTCGCGCCATCGCGATGGCCCCTTGGTCCGTGGACGGTTTATGTCGAAATTGGTGGACAGCGATGAGTACAGTCAGATCCTCGGGCCATACATCGAGTATAATCCTGTCCAGGCGGGAATGGTTGAACGACCGAGTGACTATGAGTTTTGCAGCGCCTTCTACCGACGACCGGGAAAGCCCCCGCGGTGGTTCCCAAATCCGTTCAGCATGTCAGATGACATTCACTTGTCAGCAGGCGATTACAACGCGCTGTCGTTTGTCGTGGAGAGCCACCTCCGTAAACCTCGCAAGAACGAATGCGATGACTTGTTGTTGCACTCGAGCCCTGAACGCGTTCTCGACTGGATGACAAGGAAAGCCGAACTCGCTGACGGAACCAAGCCAGGCCTTCCGATTTGTGACCCCCGGTCTATCCTGATCGCGATAGGAAGATCTGAAAGCTCAATACAGCGACTTACGGAACAATGTCCTGTCCGTGCCGGTATGATGTTGAAGCACATGTCATCTGGATTGCTCCGGGACTTCTGCGGCCTCAGTTTCGTCGAGATTGGGAACAAGACGCAGCGTAGTGAGACAGCTTCAACTAAGTCCTACAAGCGATATCGATTTCTTATGGAGTCAAACCCAGAACTTGTGGGCTTGGTATCGCAGATTGGGTCGATGGCGTTGGAGAATAGTCCGCTGCGTCTTTTCAACCGACGCTTGTAGACCTGGTACGGTACAGGTGTTTCAACCGACGCTTGTAGACCTGGTACGGTACAGGTGGAATTGAAGTTCAGA
The DNA here is from genome assembly GCA_047639315.1 of Planctomycetota bacterium. Classification (GTDB taxonomy): domain Bacteria; phylum Planctomycetota; family DRQF01; genus S139-23. The sequence goes on along the minus strand of JBLINQ010000005.1, from coordinate 52,138 downwards.
TCTTTGCATAATCTCGTATGAGCAATGAAAACTCCACGGGTAGCGTGACAATCGAGCGCTATCTCGACAAAGAGCGGGAAGCTATTTTCGCCATCGGCAATTTTGAGGCACTGCATGAGGCTTATGATTCCCATGCTTCGGTTTGGGAGCATGACGACAGTCCCCTGACTAATCTCATGATGCGTCAGGCCTTGGCGGGATGTGCCCTTTATCACTCCTGTCGACCATTGGATGAGACGAGCGCCTTTACTCTCAATATTTGCAAGCCTCCGACCAACATCTTTGTCACGGGCAGCGCCAGTGACAGACGCGTCACGGGTCGTCCTTGGGTGGCGGGGGTCAAAGACCTGGGGATGAATCGGCTCTATGTTCAAACGCAACGTGCGAAGGGCGCAGATTCAACGTCAGTGATTGACGTCGCCGGAATTGATGTTTTGGTGATTCTTGAGGAATATTGCCGCCGTTCGGATCAAGCTCCGGCGAAGTTCTTTGATTTGGAAGACAACCGTTTTCTGATGGTCGCGAGTCTGCCTAAGAAGGACAGGATGTGGCTCGAAGGTCTTGACCGAGAGACGGCTGTCAAAGGCATTGAAGGCCTGGCTCTTTTGGACGAAAAAGAGTTCTGGTTTCAATGTGGTTGTGACCCGAAGCGCTTGGCGAAAGCACTGCGGCAGATGTACGCCGGTAAGGGTGATGAGTTCTTTGCCGAAGACGAGACACTCAAGGCCCAATGTCCGCGATGCGGTAGGCATTGGCAAATACGTAGAGATCTTTTTGACGGAGAAGACGAATGAGTGACGACACCACGGATTTTTTGGCCTACGACCGTTTTGTTGTGGCTGGAGCTTCGACGAACCGCATGAAGTATGGCAACAAGGTGCTTCGCTGCTACTTGCAGAATGGGCGGGATGCTATTGGTCTGAATCCGCGGGCGACGGAGATTGAAGGGGTCAAGGCCATCGCGTCGTTGTCAGATATTGAGCGCCCAAAGGAAGTCGCTCTCTCTATCATCACGCCGCCCAAGATTACTGAGCAGTTGATCGCAGAGGCGATTGAATTGGGCATCTCCGCCATTTGGATGCAGCCTGGGGCTGAGTCTCCGGCGGCGATTGCCATGGCGGAAAAAGCAAACATGACCACGATACACAGTGGACCATGCTTGCTCGTTGTTCTTGGCTATCGCGAATCCTGATCGGCCTCGCTTGAGACCGAGTGGTTAAGGGGCTGGCCACATGGCGGCAAAAATGGCACCGGTCGTCAGGCCATAGAAGATGCCATCGACCATGAACCGGAACGTCACGTCCCACTTGATCCCTTTCCAGATCGAATCGGGAAAAGAAGCCAAGGCGTAGGCGATCGTTGCGACTGTTCCTGAAAGACGGAACACCTCGCTGAATTCTTGGGGTCCCTTGAGAGCAAACTCGGAGACGTATGCTGTCATGACGCTGATGAGAAGCGAATAGAGGAACCAATGAAGCAAGCTCTTGTTCATGTCCCAGATCTTACTGGGCAAGATGATCATGTAGCCGACCGGGCCTCGCTCACATTTGGCAATGTATTCAGGGTTGCTCATGTCCTTCATATCTTGGGCAGCAGGGAACATATAATTGCCAGGCTTGATGTCGCCCTTTCTCATGTCGGCCAAGATGTCTTCCTCGCCATCGAGGTGGGCCCAGTCTTTCTTGTGCATGGGTGTAGCCATGTGGATGATCGAGCTGACTACGAAGACACCAACAGCCGAGAGAATAATTGGTAACCAGAGTTCCGTTAGGAATTCCATGAGAGACTCCATTCAAGTGAGGATTTGATCGAGCCATGCTAAACCATTTTCGATAGACTTGGGGATCCGTGGTGTTGTTATTTTCCTTGTTCTAGATGGAATGGCTTCGACCTTGTCACCGCAATCAAACCCCGGCTCAGTTGCCGAGAAACCAAAGAAACGAGCCATTCGACGCATGATCGTGATCGTTGTTTCTACTTACTTGGGCATCTGTCTTCTTCTGTTCTTCTTCCAGCGGTCACTGCTCTATCATCCAACTCGGGTGCCAAAAGAACGTCAAAGTACTTTGAGAGCATTTGAGGTCGAAGGCGCTACGCTCCAGGTTTCAGTGCGTCCTCGAAGCTTTGATGAGGCTGTCTTGTACTTTGGTGGGAATGGTGAAGATGTGTCTGCCAGCCTTGATAGGTTCGCGCACGGATTTCCGCGGCATGCGATCTACATGGTTCACTATCGTGGTTATGGCGGTAGCAGTGGTAGTCCGAGCCAAGATGCTCTCTTCGCTGACGGGCAAGCGATGTTTGATCAGGTTCATCAAGAACATGAGCATGTCATCGTCGTGGGGAGAAGCCTTGGGTCAGGAATCGCAATCCATGTGGCGTCCAAGAAGCCAGTCTCTCGCCTTATCTTGGTTACGCCCTACGATAGCATTTTGAACGTCGCCAAGGGTCAATTTCCGGTGTTTCCTGTGGGGCTGATGCTCCACGATAAATTCGAGTCTTGGCGTGAGGCGCCGCTGGTGACTGCACCAACTCTTGTTGTCATTGCCGAGCTTGACGAGATCATTGCGCCCAAGCGATCGCAAGCATTGATGAAGCATTTTTCGCCGGGTGTGGCCGAGTTAGTTGAGCTCAAAGGGGTCGGACACAATTCCATCGCGACGAACCCAGAATACATGCGCGCTGTGACGAAGAAAGACTGAGCAAAGTCGGCGCAATATCCGATTGGAGAGAGTTGGAAAGTATGAGCAAGGTCATTGAGTTGATAGACGAACTCAATGTTGATCACTAGGTGAAAGTGCTTGTTGGTGTCTTGCTCTTTGGCATTGGCCGTTGGTGGGGGCGCGTGCGTTCGAAGCGAGAGTGGCACGCCAGGGAATCTAAGAATCGGGTGACATCTCGCTCAATTCAAACGTCGATAACAAACTCCTCATCCGAACCGTCTTCGAATAAGAAGCAGCCGAGATTTTCATCAATGATGAAGCAGTGAGTGCGGTCTTGGAGGTGGCGACGAAAACCGAAGGATTTGACCCTGTCATTCATCTCCGTCATGCCGACCGATGGCATCTCTTGAATGCGGTTCTCAATGAGATTGCCGAGAACTCCAAAGTCGGATTGTTCGCTCGGGATATGGGCCTTCCAGTGCAAGTGCGGCGCTACGTTTTCTTTCTCAAACAAGAAGTTGCCGGCGATCAGACAACCTTCGGGCTCATGGCGCGCAAGATTCGGGTCATGATGATCACCAGCGATCTCGACCAAATCGAGATTGAGCTGCCGCATCATACAACCCGCCTCAGAACTCTTGCGGCCATGCGCCGGGGCCTGGCGTGTCGACCAAGAAGACTTCATGGGCCTCGAGATCATCGTTCCTCAATAGGGCTTTATAGAGTCTTCCTCCTGGCGGATTGACGGCCTTTCTAATTGTGCTATCATTGGGCACTGCCAGAATTCGTAAAACTATGCCAGGTAAAGAGATAGGGCTCTTTTTGGGGGTCGGGGGAAGCCATGATTGAAAAGGTTGATCACATCGGAATTGCGGTCCCGAATTTAGAGGAGGCACTTTCCGTATATCGGGACGTGCTGGGCCTCGAATTCTGTGGCTTCGAAACGGTCGTAGAACAAAAAGTCCGGGTTGCCAAACTCAAAGGTGGCAATGACACCATCGAGCTCTTGGAGCCGACCGAGGACGACTCTCCCATCGGCAACTTCCTAAAAAAACGTGGCCCAGGCATCCACCATGTTTGCTTGGCGGTGGATAACATTGAAGAGACCCTCGAACGATTTAAGGCCAAGGGTCTTCGACTCATTGACGAGACTCCAAGGATTGGTGCTGGCGGTTGCCGGATTGCATTTGTGCATCCGAAGAGCACTGGCGGTGTCCTGATTGAGCTAAGTGAGAAAGCCAAATAATGAGTGCTGAAGATAAGATTAGTCGACTCCAAGAAATGCGCGAGCAGGCCAAGCTCGGTGGTGGTGAAGCTCGAATTGCCGCCCAACATGCACGCGGTCAGCTAACGGCGAGAGAGCGAATCGAGTTACTGCTCGATTCGGGAACCTTCGTTGAGCTCGACATGTTTGCTCGTCATCGGTGTCGGGATTTCGGCTTGGAGAAGCAAGATTTCCTCGGCGATGGCGTTGTCTGTGGATACGGCAAGATCGATGGCCGGTTCTCCTATGTCTTCGCTCAAGACTTCACCGTTTTTGGTGGCTCCTTGTCTGAGACTCATGCCGCCAAGATTTGCAAAGTCATGGATTTGGCATTGAAGGGTGGCAAGCCTGTCATCGGCTTGTGCGATTCCGGCGGAGCGCGCATCCAAGAAGGTGTCGTCAGTCTGGGTGGCTACGCCGATCTCTTCTTGCGTAACACGCTTGCATCAGGTGTTATCCCGCAGCTTAGCGTCATCATGGGTCCTTGTGCTGGCGGTGCGGTCTATTCACCTGCAATCACCGACTTCGTGACGATGGTCGAGGACACCAGTTACATGTTCATCACTGGGCCTGATGTCGTGAAGACTGTCACCCATGAAGATGTTACCCGCGAGGAGCTTGGCGGCGCCAAGGCGCATAACTCTAAGAGTGGAGTTGCTCACTTCTCAGCCAAGACCGATGCTGAGGCGATTGCCTTGACGCGTGAGCTGTTTAGCTACTTACCACTCAACAACTTGGAAGACGCACCACGTCACTCTTGCACTGATCCCGTGGATCGCGCTGATGTGGCGCTCGATTCCATGGTTCCTGAGAATCCGAACAAACCCTATGACATTCGTGAAGTGATCAAAGGCATTGTCGATAACGGTAATATCTTCGAAGTCATGAAAGACTGGGCGATGAACATCGTCATTGGCTTCGCTCGAATGGACGGCCGCGTGATCGGCATCGTGGCGAACCAGCCAGCGGTCTTGGCCGGGTGCTTGGATATTGATGCCTCGGTCAAGGGCGCGCGTTTTGTCCGCTTCTGTGATGCTTTCAATATCCCGATCGTCACGTTTGAAGATGTTCCTGGGTTCTTGCCCGGTGTCTCTCAAGAGCACGGCGGCATCATTCGCCACGGAGCCAAACTCCTCTATGCCTATTGCGAAGCAACTGTTCCTAAGATCACGGTTATTACCCGCAAGGCTTACGGTGGCGCGTACGACGTGATGAATTCGAAGCATGTTCGTGGTGACATGAATTTTGCTTGGCCTTCAGCAGAAATCGCCGTTATGGGCGCAAAAGGTGCAGTTGAGATCATCTTCCGCAAGCAACTCAAAGACGCAGAAGACCCTGCAGTAACATTGGATGAGTTGGTTTCTGACTACGAAACGAAGTTCAACAACCCATACGTCGCGGCAGCTCATGGTTATGTCGATGAAGTGATCGAACCATCGAAAACGCGGCAGAGGTTGATTCAATCGCTCGAGTTACTCGAGAACAAGCGCGACGAGAATCCGACAAAGAAGCACGGCAATATCCCACTTTGAGGCGACCATGTTTGAGAAAGTTCTAATTGCCAACCGAGGTGAGATTGCCATCCGCGTGATTCGTGGTTGCCATGCCTTGGGAATCCACACGGTTCTGGTTTATTCAACAGCCGACCGTTTGAGTCGCGCAGTGCGACTCGCCGATGAAGCTTATTGCATCGGCGGACCCGAAGCGGCCACCAGCTACTTGGATACTGAGAAGATCCTTGCCGTCGCTGAAGAGAGCGGGGCTGACGCCATTCATCCAGGCTACGGATTCTTGTCAGAGAATGCTGATTTCGCGCGAGCCGCGGCTGAGAAGGGCATTGCCTTCATCGGTCCCAATCCGCGTGCGATTGATGAGATGGGCGACAAAATCAATTCGCGGAATCTCATGAAGGAAGCCGGCGTTCCTGTCATTCCGGGTGTCGAAGCTGAATCCTTCACCGAAGACGAGCTCAAGGCAGCAGCCAATAAGATCGGCTACCCGGTTATGCTGAAGGCCACCGCTGGTGGTGGTGGCAAAGGCATTCGCATCGTTCACAAAGAAGAAGATCTTTGGTCATCCTACGAGCGAAGCGTTGGCGAATCGGCTAAGGCTTTTGGTGATGGGCGGGTCTTTGTCGAGAAAGCCGTCCTCGGCCCACATCACATCGAGTTTCAGATTTTCGGTGATAAGCACGGCAACGTTGTGCACCTTTATGAACGCGAGTGCAGTATTCAGCGCCGTCATCAGAAGGTAGTGGAAGAAACTCCCAGCCCATTCATGACACCTGAACTACGTTCGGCTATGGCTGAAGCAGCCATTCAATCGGCGAAAGCACTTGGTTATGACAACGCCGGAACTGTCGAGTTCCTTGTCGACAAAGACCGAAATTTCTACTTCCTTGAAGTCAACACGAGGCTGCAAGTTGAACACCCGATCACTGAGATGATTCTCAATGTCGATCTCGTGACCGAGCAGTTGAAGGTCGCCGCTGGACAACCCTTGTCCTTTACTCAGGAAGACCTCCAGCCTCGCGGGCATGCCATTGAAGTTCGTGTCTGCGCTGAAGATCCTGACAACAACTACATGCCAGCCGTGGGCACCATCCAAGCCATGACTTTGCCGCAAGGGCCGGGCGTTCGATTGGATTCGGCTTTGTCCCAGGGTATGGAAATTGGCCTTTACTATGACTCGATGCTGGCGAAGTTGATTTGCTATGGCAAAGATCGCAATGAAGCGCTTCGTCGCATGATGCAAGCGCTTGCCGAATTCAAATTGTCGGGCCTCAAGACGAACATCCCATTCTTGGGCGAGGTCATTCGTGATGCTCGTTTCCGTTATGGCGAGTATGACACCTCGTTCCTCGAGTCCTTCGAGAAGCCTGAATTGCGGCAAGACCTCTTGGATGCCTCGATTATCGCTGCGGCGATTTATCGGCACATTCACGGCACGAAGGCGAAGAAACTGGTGGGTGGCAAGGGTGCCCTTGATCCTTGGAAGAGTTACGGACGCATGAAGGGAGTGCGACGGATATGAAGTACGTCGTCAGCCACGAAGACAATGAATGGGACGTCGAAGTCCACGAGATGGAGGACGGAAGTTTTGAAGTCGAATACGACGGCAAGACTTTCCCTGCAGACTTTCAACGCGCCAACGGGTCCTCAATCGACTCACTCTTGGTCAATAAGCACTCTTATGAGTTGTTGATGGAGGATCATGAAGGTGTGGTCACCGTTATTCATCATGGGCGCGGTATCGACCTCAATGTTGAGAGTGAACGCGAACGCAACGCTCGGCTCATAGCGGGCGATGTTGCGAGTACCGATGGCGAAGCGGTGACTGCTGTGATGCCTGGCATTGTTGTCGCTGTGAATGTGAAGGTTGGCGACATCGTAGCGCCTAACGACTCGGTGTGCGTTCTCGAAGCCATGAAGATGGAAAACGAGATCAAGACCACAACCAGTGGGATTGTTCGTCAAGTTGCGGTCGCAGCTGGCGAAACCGTCAACCCCGGAGATCTCTTGATCGACATTGGTCCACTGGAAGAGACCGAGAGCGAGTAAGCTCATTTAGGGAGAGGGTGCTAAAGCCTCTCCCTAATTGAGAATGGCCGAGACTTTCTCGGCCAATGCCAAGGCCGAGGTGAGCCCTGGCGACTCAATGCCGAAGAGATTGACGACTCCAACTCCTTGAGCCCGACGGTCGTCGATGACGAAGTCTGGTGTCGTCCCATCGGGCACAACAATCTTGCTCCGAATACCAGAATAGTCTGGCTGCAACCGTGACTCCTCAACGCCCGGCCAGTATTTTCGAATCGACTCAGCAAAACGACTGCGGATGGAATCATTGACACCGTAGTCAACCCCGTCGACATCTTCGGTGTCAGGGCCAAATCGTATTTGCCCTGCCAAGTCCAATGTGGCGTGAATCCCTAAGCCGTCCTGGGAGGGGAGGGGATAGACTAATCGTTTGAAGGGGGAAGCACCCTGATAGCCAAAGTAGTTGCCTTTGACGAGGCGCCCCTTCATCGCATTCACTTCAGCTAATCCTAAGAGGACCGACAGTTGAGGTGCGAAGAGGCCGGCCGCATTGATCACGATCGGGGCATCGATTGTCGTTGGTTCTCGCCCCCCGATCTGAAGGCGCATTCCCGACTCGATTGATGTGCCTTTTTCTACGGGACTGTTGAATGCCAGCATCCCGCCAGCTTGCTCAAAGTCATTTTGCAACGACTGCATGAAGCCGTGGCTATCGACAATTCCGGTGGCTGTGGACAGAAGGGCGCCGCAGCCTCGGACTTCAGGCTCCAGGTCATGTAACTCTGACTCGGTGATGAGGCGCAAGTTTGCGACACCATTGGCTCGTCCTCTAACAAGGAATTGCTCAAGGCAGTCAATTTCGGCGACGTTGGCGGCCACGACCACTTTTCCAATCGTAGCCAGGGGCACCGAGTGCTTGCTGGCGTAGTTTTGCAAGAGCCGATTGCCAGCAACACAAGTCTCGGCTTTGAGCGACCCAGGCTCGTAGTAGAACCCAGCGTGGACGACTTCAGAATTGCGAGAAGAGGAATGTCGACCGAAGCCGACCTCTTGCTCAACGATGATGACGGTGCGCTTTTCCCGAGCCAGTTTGCGGCCAATGGCTAAGCCGACCACACCGGCGCCAATGACTATGATTTCAACGTCCAAGAATCGTGCTCTATTGTCTGAATGCAGTGATATATCTGTTTAATGATGTCTATTAGTACGTATGCAGGCAGTATACCCACTGGTTGCATATGGGCGTATTCCGAGATCATAGATCTAACATACTGAACAGCAGTGACTTGTAGCACGCCCAATTTATCTGAGCGCCCGTATTCGAGGAAAAAAGACGTTTCTTCGTTATTGAGCGCCAGTATAAGATAATGCCCCAATGCGAGACACTCCGTGCCGCCTTGCCGTTTAGTAACGGATAGTTTGTAGAGAGACATAAATGAACGTTCGATTCTTTTCCAAACTCGTGGCCTGCGCCGCAATTCTTCTCGCCGTCGCCATTCAGGCGCCGGCTTTTGCTCAAGAAAAAGAGCAAATCAACGAGAAGAAGAATGAGTTGCTTCGTGACCTAGAACCTGCGGAGCAATCGAAAGTGATGTCCCAACTTGGCGCCTTGCCATTAGGTTTCGTTTTCAATCACGGTCAAAACGTAGCAAACGTCCAGTTCGAAGCTCGCGGTGCCGGCGGTAGTGTCGCCATGCTGAAGGGCGGTGTGGTTTTGTCATTGCCAGTCAATACTGGCACTGTCGCCAAACCAGCGTCAAAGAGCATTCCGATTGGTGTGCAATTCCTTGGCGCCGAGAATGGCGTTCACCTGAAAGCCAGCAAACCATTGCGCGGCAAGAACAACTTCTTCTACGGCAACGACAAGAAGAAATGGAACACGGGCGTTTCCACTTTCGCCGACATTACCTACGAAGGTCTCTACTCGGGCATTGACCTGTTGTACAACGGTACGACCGGACGACTCAAGGGAACCTACAAGGTTGCGCCTGGGTCTGACCCATCGGACATCCGTTGGACTTACGTTGGCGCTAAGAGTGTGGCGATCGACGCCAAAGGCGACATTGTCTTGGGTCTTTCCGACGAAAGTGCTGGTGTTGGCGGTGTGGTTCGCGAGGAAGCTCCTGTCGCATGGCAAGTTATTGATGGCGTTAAGAAGCCAGTTGCTGTTTCCTTTGTCCTGAACGAAAAGAATGAAGCCAGCTTCAAGCTCGGAGAGTATGACAACAAGTATGAGTTGGTCATCGATCCGTTTGTCATCTTCAGCACTTTGATGGGTGGCAACGGCACCGATCACACCATTCACCTTCAGATGGACCTCGAAGGTCATATTTATGTCTGTGGTCGTACACATTCAAACCCAGCGATCATGGGCTTCGGGCCAGGGTGGCCAGTCACTGCTGGTTCGTTTGACCCAACGTATAACGGCGAGATCGCCGACGCCTTTGTCATGAAGCTCGACAAGTCCGGAACTTTCCAACATTGGAGTGGCTACCTGGGTGGTGGCGATCCGATTGACTTCTTGATCACTGGTGGTGCTGACTGGGCCTTTGACATTCAATTGTCTGCCAATGGCGATGTCCATGTTGTTGGCTTCACCGAAGCAGCCAACTTCCCAGTTACTGCAAACGCCATGCAATCAACAAAGGTGCCATCGGCAGCAGATTCTTTCTACACCATTATTAGTGCTGATGGATCCCAGATCGTGTACAGCACTTTCCTTGGCGGATCAGGTTTTGATTTCGCTTACGGATTGGCTTTGCGTGACAACGGTTGGGCTTACATTGTCGGTTGGACTGATTCCGATGATTTCCCAACCACAACGAATTGCTACCAATCCTACTATGGCGGTCTGGAAGACGGATTCTTTACTGTCATCAATCCAGGTTCCGCTTCACCGATTTATTCGACCTTCATCGGCGACGCCACCAGCAACATCATTTACGACGTTGCGATTGGCCCATTCGACTTGGCATTCCTCGGTGGCGAGACGTTCTCGACGTTTGACCTCTCTTTGCATCCTACGATCGGCAATGTCAATGTTGCTGTGCCAATCAACCGTGGTGGCAAGGATGGCTTCATGGCGATCATGGATCCGGGGAACAATGGTTTTTCTGACTTGTTGTACGCCAGCTACTTGGGTGGCACAGGCGATGATTACATCTACGCTTTGGATGTCGACAAGAATACTGGCGAAGTGTATATGACCGGAGAAACGAATTCTTTGAACTTCCCTTTGCTTAACTCACAGTTCCTCACAACCGGAACCTCCGATACATTCTTGACCAAGATGTACCCGCAAGGCTTGGGACTCTTTGACTTCAAGTACAGCATTGTCTTTGGCTCGAATCAATACGATGCCGGGCTCGATATTGTTCAACGCAATGGTACCGCCTTTTACTCGGGTATTTCAGAAATCGTTCCTGGAAACCACGATGCCTTCTGGGTGCGCTTTGGCCCGACTGGTGCGATTGAAGATGGCGCTCTCTATGGTGTGAGCTACTACGAGATGTCATTGGGAATCGCTGTGAACGACACGGGCGTTACGACTTGTGGTTACAGTCAATGCATTAACGGTGAGGTCAACTTCACCAATTGCATGTCGCCAATTCCGTTCCCATTGGTTAACCCCTTCTTGGCCAACTACGGCGGCGGCTCGGGTGACGGGTGGGTGCGCAAGCGTTCGCTCAACTAAGAGCCACACAGCCTAAGCTTTGGCTATCTTGGCCACCAAGGTATGAGCCAAATCTTGGCGCTCGCTTGAATACAAAAAGCTGACGAGATCGATGGCAGCATCGATCTCGTTTGTTTTTGCACCGCAATGAAGTGCACCGCGAATGTGAGAAGAGAGCTGGCGCGTGTCGCCGCTGACCAAGAGACCGATCACAGCACACAATTCCCGCACTTTCGCTGACAGTTCTGGGCGAGCCAGGATCTTGCCGTAGGCATCAACCAAAATCCAATCTTTCAGCTCGCCGTGATAGCGATCCAATGCCGCCATTACCACTTCCGTGTTTTCACCGTAGATCTTGCGAAAGAGCTCTTCGCCGCGTTCACGGAAACGCTCGATGTCCTTTGCTTCTTCTTTGCGCGTTGGTTTGAGGCAAGCGTCGGCGCCGTAGTGTCGTCGGAAGGATTCGAGCCCATTGATACAGCGTGGAAAGCCGGCGAAGAGGAAGGACTGAAGAACCGCCTCGCACGCGAGCGTTCCTTCGAGGCCGTGTTCATGGCTGGTTTTCAATGCAAGGTCGGCTAATTCAGCATCTTTGATCAAAGCACCAAAGAGCAAGACGCAGTGGCTGACTTCATCGTCGGCCGGCAACGAGGCAAAGATCTGGGTAAGTTTCGATGCGATTTCTTGATTCACAAGCCATCCTCAGCGGATGTCGATGGATTGAGGCGCAGACTGCCGACCATTGGGCAGTTCAAGAAAATAGAAATAGCGCTTACCCTTCTCAAGAGGAAGAGTGGTCTTGTCGGGAAATGGCAAGACAACTTCCAAGGCTGGTAGCTCACCAGTTGTGCTTGGAACTTTGGTCGTATCAAATTGAACGCCCCAGTCGCCTTGCTTGAAACTCCAGTCCAAGATGCTGACGCCACTAGACAAGAACACGAGTCGCGCTGATTCGTTACCACTGGGAAAGAAGGCTGAGATGATCATCGGGCGAGACTGGTAGGAACCCTTTGGCGATGTCGAAATGGGAGCCCCATCAGTCAAGGCTTCGGCAACAACGACATCGGTCGCCGTGAGTTCCGGTTTATCGTCCTCCGTTAGGGCAGGTCGAAGCGCATAAAGCACGGCGAGCAACAAGCAGCCGAACATGAGTGTCTTCTTAGCACCGATGCCGCGTCGAGGTCGAAGGATTGCTCCCAGGTGCGGCGAATCAATTGGCGATGAGGAGACGCTCGAACGCCGAGGCGTGGCAGAGCTACAACCGTGACCTGGCAGCCGATTGGGAGCTGCCATGTGTGGTTGATGACTCGCCGACGACAGTCGGACTTGTTCTTCCAGATACACCCTGCATGCCTCAAATTCTTTGACCTGATCCAAGAACTTGAGTGTCTCGTTCTTGCTGAGTGTCCCAGCTAAGAAGAACTTTACGTTTTTTCGAAATAATTCATCCATCGGTTCCCTATCGACAAATGAGCATAAAAACTCAAGCGAAAGAGCTGGTCTCGAGCTGATCCTATCTCTTGGGGCGGCGGCGGTGGTCGAAATATTTCTCTAACTCAATCAGATGAGCAGAGTTAAGTACGTTGTCGGCAAGCGATGTCGGCTCGATACTGAGCTGCAGTTCGTCTGCAATTTGAGACCCGAGCTGCCGCATTAAGTCGCCGACATCCGGTGGCACCGGGCACCACTCCTGCACGCTCGCCATTGGGCCACCGTGGGGATGCGGAGCCAACACGATGGAGCCATGTTGCAAGACGCGTTTGTTCCGCCGACGTTTTGCCGAGCCAACCAGCTTGCGGTCCTGCGCCAGAATGTCCAAGCAAGTGGATCGAGTGAAGCAGAAGAATGGCTGTTCATGACGCTTCAAAGCCGAAGGTGATTTGCCGGCGTAGGCGGCTGGCACACCCATCTCTTGGAGGCTCTTAATCAGAGTGTCGTGAACCAATTTGTAGGACTGGTCGACATGACCATCAAAAGGGAACTGACCATCGGGGCCGGTAAGGCTGTAGGTGATTTCCTCACCATGTAGGATGGCACCGCCGCCAGTCAGCCGCCTCACCACCTGCACGTTGAGGTCGTTCCAGTGCTTGAGGGCTTCGTCATCGAGGTCATCTTGGAAGTAACCAAGCGAAAGCCCATGGGGCGACCAGCAGTAGAAGCGGAGTGTGAGTGGGGCGTCAGAATTCAGAAGCGCCTCATCAACGGCCATGTTCCAGGAAGGTGTTCCAGGATCAGGATCGATAATGAGGCGCATTCTATCTCGTTCCGTCTTAGGAATTCTGAGGGTCAGACCAACGCAGGTCGAGCTGTCTTGCTGCCCGGGTCTCATCAACACGTCGCACAGTCGTTGTGTGTGGCGCATTCTTGACCAAGTCTGGATCAGATTCCATTTCAGCAACTATCGACTTGATGGCCGTGACGAAGCGATCGAGTTCGTGCTTCGGCTCGGTCTCTGTTGGTTCCATCATGATGGCACCATCGACCATGATCGGGAAGTACACGGTTGGCGGATGGAAGCCGTAGTCGATCAGCCGCTTGGCCAAATCTTTGGTGATCACGCCGTTGGGGAAATTCTTATCGGTGAAAACCGATTCATGCAGGGTCTGGGTCTCGTAGGCGATGTCCAGGACTCCCTCGAGTTCTTTGCGAAGATAGTTGGCGTTGATGATCGCCTCTTCGGTGACTTCGGCAAGACCTACGCCACCGAGGGCGCGGATGTAGCACCACGTCCGGATGAACATGCCCCACTGACCGAAGTAGGCTTTGATCGAACCGATGCTGGTATCGGAATCGCTCTCTGGGGCGTAACGCGCCAGTTTCTCATTGAAGCCAATTGGCCCTGAACCTGGTCCACCACCGCCGTGGGGGGTTGTGAATGTCTTATGGAGATTCCAGTGCATGAGATCGGCGCCGATCTTGCCCGGTTGGAAGACTCCCATGATGGCGTTGAAGTTGGCGCCGTCCATGTAGATCAAGCCATCGATGTCGTGAACCGCCTTAGCAATACGAGCAAAGTCTTTCTCGTAGATGCCGAGGGTGTTCGGGTTGGTCACCATCAACGCGGCAACGTCATCGGTGAGATGGGGCAGGACATCTTCGTAGCGCAAGTAGCCATCAGGCCCACTGGCGATTTCTTTGCAATCAAAGCCAGCCATCGCCGCTGAGGCCGGGTTTGTACCGTGAGCGGTGTCCGGTGTCAGGATGACTTTCTTGTGCGTGTTGCCTTGATCCTCGTGATAGGCCTTGATCATGAAAGTTGATGTCAATTCTCCATGAGCACCTGCGGCTGGCAGAATAGACACTTCATCAAAGCCGGACAGGGCTTTGAGGTCGTCTCGCACCTCTTCCATGATGATGTGATGACCAGTCAAAAATTCGTCTGGCCAAAACGGATGGCAATCAGCCCAATGAGGATCAGCGGCTACGACTTCGTTGAGTCGCGGGTTGTGCTTCATTGTGCAGCTACCCAGAGGGTACATGCCACGATCGATGTCGAAGTTGAGAAGTGACAGGCGAGTGTAGTGGCGAACAACGTCGATTTCCGTTGTTTGGCTCATACCGCCGCTGATGTCTTCGCGTTCGGGGAGATCTGGGCAAAAGGCATCCACTGGTGCGTTGGCACCAACGACCTTAAAGCCACCCAGGGCTTGGTCCGTCAACGGGAAGATTGATTTTTCAGGATTGCAGAACAAGGTCTTTGATCTCCTGCATGTGCGCTTCGGCACGTCCGTATTGCATTTCGGTGACGGCGACGAGGTATTGACCTTTGCGCTCGCTATCGAAACGTTCCAAGGAAACACCCAAGACGATGTCGTTGTCCAAGAGCTTTTGGAAAGCTCCGGGGCGCGATGACGTGTCAATCACGAATTCATTGAAGATTGGGCCTGAGTACACTCTTGGGAAGCCCAAGTCTTCTAAGCCCTTGGCGAAGAAGGCGGCTGCAGATGTGTTCTTGCGGGCAAGATCAGCGAGGCCTTTTCCTCCCATGAGCGACAAGTAAAGGGTGGCTCGAAGGCACATCAGACCGGATGAGGTGCAGATGTTGCTCGTGGCTTTTTCGCGGCGGATGAACTGCTCGCGAGTCGCCAGGGTGATGCAGAAAGCTTCGTTGCCAACGGCGTCGACCGTGCGACCAACCAAGCGGCCAGGCATCTTGCGGACCAGTGATTTTTTGGTGGCGAAGAAGCCGGCTGTCGGGCCACCCAACTGCATGGGGATTCCGAAGCTTTGGCATTCGCCAGTCATGATGTCGACTGCCAAAGGTTTCAGCATTGCCATCGAGAGCGCTTCGGTGCAGACACCAACTTTGAATGCTTTCTCTGGCAAGCCGTCACAATCTTCGATCATGCCAAAGAAGTTTGGCGACTGAACGATCACAGCAGTGGCGTTTTCTAAACCACTGACTGTGCTCCAATCAGTTTTTCCAGTTGCCGGGTCGAGAGCGACACTGACAACCTTGACATCGGCGAAACGCATGTAGGTGTGTAAGACTTCGGCGTAAGAAGGATGAAGGCCAGCAGAGGCATAGACAACCTTGTCGGCCTTGGCCCGCAATCGAATAGCCATGAGGATAGCTTCAACCATGGAGGTTGAACCATCGTACATGCCACCGTTTGCTATCTCCTGCCCAGTCAATTGAGCGATGTACGTCTGAAACTCGTAGTACATCGTGAGCGTCCCTTGGGCCAATTCTGGCTGGTAGGGGGTGTAGCTCGTGACCCACTCGCTGCGAGCAGCAAGCGAATTGACTGTGGCGGGAACGTAGTGTTGGTAGAGCCCAGCTCCGGCAAAAGAGAGCTTTGGTCGGCGGCCCTTGATTGACTCAAGTCTGCCGCAAAGCTCCGCCTCTGCCATCGGACCAGGAACCTGAATCGGTTCGCTCATCCGTACATCTTCTGGGATGCTCGCCATCAGTTCGCTGGCGTCCTTCACTCCGATGCGTTCAAGCATCTCGCGTCGGGCCGCTGGCGTAATTGCGCTGTATCTCATCGTTTCTTGTCCGTCTTCTTAGTCGGCGTTTTCGAGGGATTTTTCGTAAGCGGCTGCATCCATGAGCCCATCGACTTCCGATGGAATCTGGAGCAGAACTTTGACCATCCACCCTTTGTTCCATGGGTCGGATGTCAAGATATTGAGGTCGCCGAGCAACTCTTCGTTGTGTTCGACCACTTCTCCGGTCACTGGGCAGTAAAGATCTGAGACAGCCTTCACTGATTCGATCTCAGCAAATGGCTCTTTCATCATGAGATCTGTTCCGATGTCAGGCAAATCGAGAAAGACTAAATCTGAAAGATGACCCACGGCGTAGTCGGTGATTCCGATGTAAGCGTGGTCACCTTCAACTTTGACCCACTCATGTGATTCCAAGTATTTACGATCTTCTGGACGCATTCGAGGCATCTCCATCCAACGAGTTAACTGTTAAGCGATCCACTTCCGTCTCGCTTGTAAAACGGCAAGTCAACCAACTGCGCCGAAGCGCGCTTGCCGCGAATATCTACTTCCAACTTTGGGGCGTCATCCAAGACCTCCGAAGCAACCAAAGCCGTGGCGATGGCACATTCGAATGTCGGCGACCAGCTGCCGCTGGCCACATGGCCGACGACTGTGTCGCCATTCATGATTGAGTATCCTTCGCGAGGAATACGACGCCCTTCAACGGTCAAACCGACAATGCGTCGCTTGGGCCCTTCAGCTTTCACGCGAGCGATGACATCTTTGCCGGGATAGTCTGGTTTCTTAAGGCGGACACCGAACATGAGTCCTGCTTCAACAGGATTGATGTCTTCGGTGATTTCATGCCCGTAGAGGGGCATGCCTGCTTCTAAGCGCAGGGTGTCGCGAGCGCCAAGACCGCAGCATTGGATGTCTTCTTCTTTGCCTTCAGCAAGAGTGAGATCCCAAAGGTCTGCGATGATCGAAGTTGGCGCGTAAATCTCGAAGCCGTCTTCGCCGGTATAGCCGGTTCGCGTCAGCATAGCTGGCTGCCCCATGATCGTGCCTTCAGCCAATTGGTAATAGCCGAGATCTGAAACAGCCATTTCAGGTGCGACTTTGGCGACGACTTTCTCAGAAAGAGGGCCTTGCACAGCAATCATGGACATTTCATCTGAAACGTCATCAATGGTCACGTCCATGCCCGCCGCGAGTTCATGCAGGCGTGCCACATCTCGTTCGCGATTCGAAGCGTTGATCACCAAGAAAATATCGTTCTCCCGGTGGTGGACCAAGATATCGTCGATGACACCGCCGTCGTCTTGCAACAACATGGCGTAGCGGATTTGACCCACTTTGATCGTGTTCAGGTTGTTCGTTTGGGCTTTTTGAACGAGGTCATGGGCCATTGGGCCATGGATCCGGACTCGTCCCATGTGGCACAGGTCGAAAAGGCCAACACCATTGCGGATCACTTTATGTTCGCTTTTGATGTCGGTGTACATGACGGGCATGTCCCAACCGCCAAAATCAATCATCCGAGCCTGGGCATCCACGTGCTTCTGGTGGAGTGGTGTGCGCTTCATAAGTTTCCTTCTGTGCTGATCTTGACGTTGGCCGGACTCGAAAAATGCCCCGACGCGTCATTACAATCATGATATGCACCTCCCGGCCTCAGGAACAGAGACGAGGGGCGGAATACCCGGTCAAAAACAGCCTAAAATTGGGGTAGGAGTCTATTATTCAGCCATCAACTGGCTGATGAGCACTTCCAGGTCTACTGACTCGAGTTCTTCCTGGGAAATTGGCGCCCGGTCTTCGAACTTCTGGGCTTCCTCAGTGCTGCTGAAATCGGTGACACCAATTTCCTGATTTTGAGGCAGATGGATCTCAAATTCTGGATGGCGGCCAAATCCGGTGTGATCGATGGCCTCAAATTCAGCTCGAATAATGCTGGGACCAGTTTGTTGGCCGAGCTCATGGAAAACGACGCGCTTTGAGCGACTAAGTCCATGGCGCAGAGCGATGTGATTCTTGAGATCATCGGGCAATTTGCTCCGATTGAAGGCGGTAACTGAGCTGCGATAGGCGGCCAAGTAGTGGTCAAAAGCCAATCGGGCTTGGCCCCGTTCGCGAGCGATCTGGCCAAGATAGAAGTGGGCGGTGAAAGAATGGGGATTGAGGTCAAGCAGGCGGTGGAATTTCTCGTAGGACAAATCGAAGCTATGGCAGCTCCGCCCCCGGAAGAATTGCCAGCGGCCACTCACATTGAGCCAAGCTCTTTTAGTGGTCGATCGTGTTCGATTGTCGTTGGAATTCATGGCTTCCCCTCCGGGCTCAACCTGCCTAATTAGCGAACCCATAGCAGGTCTGGGATTCTACTCAACCTATCCGAAATGTGCCATTCTCGGGCCGATCAGACTTAACTCTATTGCCTGAAGTAACTTAGGCATGCCGCGGTGTCAGGAGCTCAAGCCAAAAAATGTGACAAGTCCATCACCATTCGTTCTCATCCATTGTGGCTCTTTTAGCCGATAAGACAATCAGAGTTTTCTCTGGGTTCCTCGATCAATGCAGAGGCACCCATGAACCACGTGCGAGGATCCCTGCATGGCCATTCGAGGTGATTTACTGAGTATCGACTTGTCCAATGTCTTCCAGATGTTGGCCATGAATCGAAAACAGGGAGTTCTCCGTCTCCAGAATCGCGAAAATATTCTTGAGAAACGGGCCCTGGTTCTCGACGCCGATCGAATTGGACTCTTGGAGATGCCCAAGAATCAGGATTTGGCCGCGATCTTGGTGGATCAAGGAGAGCTGAGCTACGACGATTACACCGATGCCTTGACGAAGTCGGGGCAGTTTCAGGTTCCCGCGGTGGAATTCCTTGAGAAAAGAGGGACCATCACCAGGGAGCAAGTTGAAGGCGCTACCCGCAGGCTTCACGAGGAGCTGATCCTCGAGATCTTCCTCTGGAAGAACGTCAGCTTCAATCTGGACGAAGAGTCGTGGCCAGAAGAAAACCCGAATCGCCAATTCTTCGTTCTCGACCTGACCGTCATGGAAGCGGCTCGCCGCCAAGATGAATGGGCGAGAGTGATCGACCAAATCGGCGGTGGCAAGCATATTTGGGCTCAGACGACTTCAGAATCGGGCTCGATAGGGTTGGAGTTTTCCGCCGTCGAGAGGATCGTTTTCAATCACATCGATAATGTTTGCGGCTCTCCAGAGATCACGAACGCCACTGGACTTCCCCGATACCACGTCGACCTTGCCCTTTCGAATCTGAAGGAGCGTGGCAACGTACGCAAGCTCGAATTGGATGATTTGATCGAGGTCGGTGACCAGTTGGTTATAGACGGCCGCCATGAAGATGGGATTCGTCTGTTCAAATGTGCGGTGCGCTACGACCGTCGTAGTATCGCCTTGCACAAACGCTTGGCTCAGGCCTACCTCCGTGAAAATCGAATTGCCAAGGCCGCCTCTCATTACAAGTTTTGCGCTATCGCCTTAGTTGAGAAAGGGCTAGTCCGTGAAGCTCTAGCCATCTATCAATACTTGATGGGAATCCTACCTACGGACTTCCGTGCGTTAGAGCAGGGTTTGTGTCTCCTTTCACAGCTCGAAGATGTGCTCAACAATGAGGATCACGAAACCTTCGATCTTGGATTGAAACTGTGCAGCTTCTACTTTGAATCGGCGCGCTACTCCGATGCGCAACGGATCTTAGATTATCTCTTGACGATTGCTCCCGACGACATTGGGTTATCGTTCTTGCAGGCGCGAGTCTTAGCGAAGAACGGACAGATTAACGAAGCGATCGAGACCTACATGCGCTTGGCGGCCAGAATGCACGCCATGGGAGATCTCGCGGGAGCTCTTGGTGCCTACAAGCTCGTGGTCAGTTTCGACTCGGTCACCAAAGATATCTGCCTCGAGAAGATCCAAGAGATCGAACGTCAACTGGATCAACAGAAGCGTCAGAAGATGGCGGGTTTGGCGTTCTTTGTCACTGTCGTCATGATCGTCACCACGATTATCGCATACCTCTATTATCACAACACCGCAGAGGCTGCGTACGACCAAATTCATGAAGCTGAAACGAACATCGTGACGCAGGAAGGTTGGCAAGCTCAGGCGCAACGATACGCTGGTATTGCCGATCGTTTCCCTTTGACTATGACCGCGTCGAATGCCAAGGATGACGAAACTCGTGCCCTTGGCGAAGTCCACAATCTACGGCGAAAGTTCCAGCTGTCGAAAGTGGAGTTGCGTGAGGAAGAGAAGAAGAGCCGTAAGCGGGCTGATGACCATGTTAGTCGCGCTAAGAGCCACCTGATCTTAGGGGATCTCAAGAACTCTTTGGCTGCATATGAAAAAGCTTGGGCCGAATTAAGGTCATCTTCGCAACAGTCGTGGGGCGCACATGAATCTCGGCAAATTCCTGGACGGATGAAAGAGATCGAAGAACACCTGACGCGAGAAACCAAGGCGCTGAAAGAAATCGAGCAGCACTTGGCGAACGGGGAATTCGAGACAGCCCATCAAAAGGCTCGAAAGAACTTCTTCGCAGAGAGTCGTGATCAGCTCAGTATCGAGTCGATCCGCGTTGTCTCCAGGCAAACGCTGGCACAGCTACGGGTTCCTTTCGAGATCATAGCAGCTCCTGTTGACGCCCTTATTTCTGACCGCGAAAATCTCGACTCAAGGGGTGTCAAGCGATTGCAGCTCACCGCCGAATCACCCAACGCAAAATACGAAATCTCACGTCCAGGATTCCGCGCCAAAGAGCGGCGCCTATCTTGGGAAGAAAGCCCGTTTCAGTCGATCGTGGTACTTGAAAAATTGCCGGCCGAAAGGCGCGAGATTGGTGATCGAATCAGCGATGTCGCCTTGGACGGTCGAGCGGTCGTATTCTTGGCTGGCAACGGTGTCGTCTATCGCGCCGAAACATTGGGCGCGAAACCTCGGCGTGTCGAATCAGAGTCATTTGTGAGCCCATGCACAGGATTGGTTATTGCCAACGGCGGCGCCGTTTTCGCGACAACCGAAGGGCACGTGATGTTCTTTGATGCCGAAAAGAAGGATCCGAAGAACTGGGATACGAGAGTTTCCTTGGATCCCATCGCTGGATTGGTTGTTCATGGTACGACCTACGTCGTTGCGACTCATGACGGTAATCCCAGGATTATCTTCTTGGACAACAAGGGCAACGAGTTTCCTAATCCGATCAAACTCAAGTCGCCGATCTTGCATCTCGTTGAAGATTCCGGCCGTGTTTTTGCTGTTGATGAAGCTGGGTCTTTGCTGGAGATCGATGTCTCGAAGCGGAAGATCGAAAAGACAGTTTTGGGTACTTACAACGGCGAGCCAGTCATTCACGGCCAGTCCATTTTTGTGACCGACATTCTCGGACGTTTGCACCGGCTTACACGTGACCTTCAGAGCTCAGTTAAGTTCGACCTCGAGAGACGGATCAAAGGTAACTTAGTGCGTTCAGGAACCAGGCTCCTTGGAGTTCTCAAAGATGGCGGCATCTTGGAGATTGGTAGCAACGATCAGACACGAGTCCTGGGAAAGAAGTGGAAGGCTCTTTTGCGTGAGAGCACGGGTGTCATTTATCCACTGGACCGGAGTGAATTCTTGGTCGAACTCGAAGACGGTTCGCAGGTCCTTCTCAATGCCGAACAGGACAAGCTTTTGCACGGATTACGTTCTCAGTCTGGTTCGCGATCAATCTCGTTCCGATACGATGGTCGCTGCGTTCTGGTTGCCGGCGATGTTCACGGCGCTATTGAGACATACAGGGACTAATTTCCGATGGTTGAAATCAAAATCGACAACCAGGAAATCATTTTCCGGATCATCTTGTCGGGGCAGCAGAAGTCGACCAAGTTCGCGACTGTGCGGGAATTGCATGATTGCCTCCTCGACGCCGGCGCTGAGAATCTAACGGTCATACATGCTGGTGGCGACCGAATCGTTGGATTTCGGTGGCCCTTAGACGACGCCGATAGCCTCTTTGGCATGAAGGTGATGATCGACGTCATGGCTCGGCCGGGTGAACTTCAATCCCCATCAAATGACGTTCTGATCTACCGAGCTGCTGATGCCATCATCTATCTTGACGACCGAGATCCAGGATCGGACGATTCAGTGAAGCACTATTTTGAGTTTCTGGCCGAACTCGAGAGCCTGTCGCGTAAGCCAGAAGAACTTCCCTTGTTAGTTCAGACTTACGACGACGCTGATAGTGACAGGAGCAGTCTCTTCTTGAGTCGGAAGTCCGTATGGAATCCCGAGATGCACAAGATCGGCATGACCACAAAGCGGCCGATTGATGTCCTCCACGCCGCCAAAGCTCAGGTTTTGGGCAACTACCGCGGTTATGAATCCGAATTGTCGAAGCGTGGGCTCAGTGGGCACATCAAGATCCGAGACCGAGTCTATGAATGCGTTCCGGTCGATCCATGTATCGTCCCAGCGGCGGACGAGTTAGGTCAAGAAGTGAGGCTCATTCCGAGTCTGACCAAGCGGACCGCCGTGGGCTTTCTCTCGACCAAGATCTTGATCGGCATCGCGGTAGCCACCACTCTGATCGCAGCTGTGGTTGTCTCACTAACTTTGTGAATTTTCAAAATGTGGTGCTTTCAACTGTATTCTCGGTGTTCACCTCGCTGCGGTGAGGCATCCTCAAGTTGCTAAGTCCTTGCCGCCTTTTACCTTCCAACATCCAGCAATGGTGGGGGCCGAAGAGAGTCTTGTGCTGGAAAGTTACGCTTTGCCGATCTTGTCAAATTTGGCCACGTATCGGCCATTTCGAGCGGTTGCGACCGAACGTCATTGCGGGCAATACGTTGGGACATCATTAGTGCGTGAGCCGTCGATGACTGTTCCGTCAACACACCATTCCTATTAACCTTCTCATGCTTGTTAGGTCCCTCACCACGTATATAATGCGATCCACGTTGGTGCCTGCATCAACCCGCTGCGCCAAAGGGAACATTCAGATTTAGAAGGATCGCTTCATGCCCAACTCACCCCTGGTACACGCTCCCTACAAGATTAGGAGCAGCCTTGGGCGCAAGACATTTGGTGATGTTCACTGTCCGATCGGTGTTTATCCGTGTGGCGATGATGTCAATCTTTCTCAGGGGTATGACTCTCGCTTTGTCGTCGGTGACGAACTTGTCGACGATCAATACGAATATCGAATTCTTCTTTCCGCCGACTTGGTCGTTGACACCGTGGCCAAGATGTTGGAACGATTACTGCCGAACGAGGTGTATGCGCTCTTCGAAGAGTTGTCTTTCGATGCCTTTCGCGATTCTGACGCCTACCGATCTTCGGAGCCAGTCGAACGCAACCGACTTCAACAGGCTTGGAATACTTATGGTGAGTATCTAATCGAAGCCGGTCGCTGTGGTTTTGGAGCTGTCGCACAAGAGCCAGCCATTGAAGTCTTCATCGAAGAGCACGGCACCATCTATGTCGCATGTGGTTTGAGGATGCGCGAAGAAGTCGAAGAGATGATCGCCAACCTTGGCCTTCCTCAAATCAACGATATTCCCTGCATCGAAAATTTCGAACATCAGCACCGTGACATCCTTGTCGTCGAAGAAAACTCAATGATGGATGAGTACGACATTAAGTTCTCATTGGTCGAAAGCTTGGGCATGATTCCGGTCAATGCCGATGAAGGTGTGCCTCAAGGAACTCTGACTCCATTCTGGGTCCACCTCGAACTGGACTTGAGTTTTGACGAGAGCACTTCAGCAAGGCTCGGGTTCTTTGGTTTTGGGCTCTCGGCTTTGAGCTTCGCCGAAGCGCTTGAGTTATCCCAAGCTCGCGTTCGTGAACGTTTCCCCGACGCGCTCTTGGCTCGAGTTCAACAGGTCTATCGGATTCTGGAAGATGACATCACGGATGAAATCGCCCCGACGGATCGTGAACTCGTCAAGAAACGTGGCGTCTGGTATGTGAGCGAACCCGAATTCTGGGCTTGATCAACTCGGCCCGGCCTAATCGATTGAACAAAAAAAGGGACACCCGGTTGGGTGTCCTTTTTTCGTTGAGTTGGCTGATCGTCTATCGCTTGACTCGATAAGGGCGCCAAACGCCGCCATCGATATACCATCTCTTTTTCTGATAGATGAATCGGTGCCTCAAGTCATTTGGAAGTTCACGCACCTTGTTGGCGTATTCCTCGAAAGTGATCGTTCGCTGTCCTTGGCTCGCCAACGCTGTGTTTACTTCCGTCAGGACCCTCATGCGCTCTTCGGCACTGAGAGACTCGAAATCGTAGACCACCGAGAACGGCACCTCCACTGTGAGAGGGCGGTTTCTCACTGTCATCGGTTGGCCGAATTCAATCGTGCTCGAAGGTGTGTCCATTAATGGGAAAAGGCTTTGAGCCAAAGGGCGCAGTTCCTCGATCCGAGTGCCAAAGAATGGATCTTCTTCAACATTGGCTGGACTGAAGTAAACCCCAGTTTTGCCATCAGCAAAGCCAAAGAAAGAAAAGAACTCCCAGACTTTTCCACGTTTATAGGCATCAATGGCAGAGCGGGCCAGTAAGACAGGATCGGGTTGATCGATGCCCAATGGGCTGGTCTTTGCCTCGGGTAGCTTCTCGGGCTCTTCCTCTTTGGGAGCCGTGCCACAAGAGGTCAACATCGCCAGAGTCGCAATGACCAATAAGGTCATGATTCGATGATTGTTCATTTGAGATTGTATCGATCGATTTTCTTGTACAAGTTGCTTCTTTGCATACCGAGAGATTCAGCAGTCCGCTTGATATTCCATTCGTTTTCTTCGAGCTTCTTTTGCAAGAACAAGCGCTCACTGGTTGCCTTAAATTCTTCAAACGTGCCAATGGCGAAAATGCTCTCACTGAAGACAGCTGATGCTTTCGTCGTGAGTCGTTCTAAATCCTCTAAGGTAATTTCTTGTTCGCCCGATGAGAGCAGGACCGCCCGTTCACTGAAGTTTCTCAGTTCACGGAC
Organism: Planctomycetota bacterium; assembly: GCA_047639315.1. Lineage (GTDB taxonomy): Bacteria > Planctomycetota > DRQF01 > S139-23. The sequence continues at coordinate 27,065 of JBLINQ010000005.1, read as the reverse complement.
GTTGCCCGGCCACGACAGCCGCTTCATGTGCTCCTGGGCCTCGGGGCTGAAATTCTTCGGCGGCATATCGTACTTGTGGCAAATCTCGACGGTGAACTTCTCTAAGAGGATCTGAATATCTTCAGGGCGTTCACGCAAGGGCGGCAAGTGAATGGGGATGACGTTGAGGCGAAACAAAAGGTCTTCGCGGAACCGGCCTTCGGTGACTTCCTCTTCCAAATTCTTGTTGGTCGCAGCGATGACCCGAACATCAACCTTGATGCTCTCGCCACTGCCCACACGTTGAACTTCATTGGTTTCGAGCACGCGCAGAACTTTGGCTTGAGCCTCTTGCGCCATGTCACCAATCTCATCGAGAAAAAGTGTTCCTTGATCAGCTTGCTCGAAGCGTCCCGTTTTTTGACGATCGGCTCCGGTGAAGGCACCTTTCTCGTGGCCAAACAACTCGCTTTCAATCAGTTCGCTCGGAATCGCAGCGCAATTGACGTCGATGAATGGCTTGGACATACGCGAGGAAAACGCGTGTAGATTGCGGGCTACCAGTTCTTTGCCGGTGCCATTGTCACCGGTCACGAGCACCCGCGCATCTGTCGGGCCAATGCGCTCGATGGTCTGCTTGATTTCCTTCATGGCCAGGGAGTCTCCCAGCATGCGCCACTTGTCGGACAGCTCACCACGGAGATTCTTCGTCTCGGTCTTGAGTGCTGCCTGCTCCAGCGCATTGCGAACGCACAGCATGAGGCGGTCTTGATCGAGGGGCTTCTCCAAGAAATCAAAGGCGCCCCGTTTAGTTGCCTCAACCGCCGTATCGATGGTTCCATGTCCCGAAATCATGATCACGGGAAGACCAGGATAGAGCTCGGTGACTTGAGAAAGGGCTTCCAAGCCATCCATTTCGGGCATTTTGACGTCACACAGTACTGCGACGACGTCCTCATGTTCCTTGAGAGCAGCTAAGGCCCTTCGCCCTGTGGATGCTTCCACGACTTCGTGGCGTGCATAGCGTAGAATCATGCTCACTGATTGCCGGACTGAATCTTCGTCGTCGACAATGAGGATTTTGGCCATGTGCTAGTCCTTTCAGGATTCGATGGTGAAGTTTAGCATAGCTTCCCAAGGGGAAGCCGAGAATGGTTGATTGGACTATTCCCTGAACCAGGGCGAATGGATGAGCATTGGGAGGCGAATGTGACGGATCGGATCCATGAGATCAGACAACTTGAGCAGCGCCACGTCATTGGCCTCAACATTGGGACTTCATTAGATGGAATTGATGCGGCCCTGCTGAAAGTGCAAGGGAGCGGGCTTGAGGCGATATTCGGCCTGGAAGCCTTCGAGATGTTTCCGCTGCCAGCTCGTTTGAAGCGTTTCTTAATTGACCCCCTGACCCTCAAAGTCAGAGACTTGGCATTTCTACACCGTGATCTCGGCCAGCTGTTGGCTGAAGCCTGTAGTCACCTCACGGACCGATCCGGGCTCAAGGCTCAAGACATCCATCTTGTTGGCAGCCACGGCGTCACCGTGTTTCATGAACCGCCCCGTCACGACGTCGAGCGGGGAGTGAGTGTCCAGCTTGGTGATCCGGCGATTATTGCCGAGCGAACCGGGGCGATCGTCGTGTCCAATTTCCGGGCCGCTGACCTTGCTGCCGGGGGGCAGGGCGCTCCCATCATGCCTTTTCTTGACTATCATCTGTTTCGCTCAGAGCCAGGGACAATGCTCTTGAATTTGGGGGGTATTGGCAATGTCTGCTATGTCGGGGCGTCGCCTGAGGAGGTGATCGCTTTTGACACCGGCCCGGCTAACTTGCCTCTCAATGAGCTCACCCGCATCTTGACGAATGACAAAGAGTCTTTCGATCGTGATGGCAAGCTCGCTTCCATGGGCACCATCGATAATCTGTTGCTCGAACAATTCACTAAGCAGCCCTTTTTGGAGATGCCGCCTCCCAAAAGCACTGGGCGGGAAGAATTTGGCGAAGAGTGGGTTGCCTCCTTACTGGCGCGCAACAAGCATCGAAACCTCATTGATATCTTAGCCACCATGACCGTTTTCGTCGCTCATGCAGTTAAGAAGGGATATGACGAGTGGATTGCTCCACGCCCGCTTCGCCGTGTTGTCGTTAGCGGCGGTGGGACGCATAATCAAACTCTCATCCATCATTTACGCCGTCGCTTCGATCCTGTTCCGGTGGAGAGCTTGATGGACCACGGCCACGATCCTGATGCCAAGGAAGCGATCCTCTTTGCCATGTTGGCCAATGATCGTATTTTTGATCATCCCACAAGTCTTCCGTCGGCAACGGGTGCTCTGTGGCCAGTGAGTTTGGGACAAATAAGTTGAGCTGCATGAAATCTGAAGATGGGCACAAAAAAAAGCCCTCACCGTTAGGTGAAGGCCGATCAGAGCCAGTGGAGGGAATCGAACCCTCAACCCCAGCTTTACGAAAGCTGTACTCTACCATTGAGCTACACTGGCTGATGGTCGGCATTATAGGCGGTCGCTTCGGTCGCTCAAGGGCACAAATCGGATGATGAAAATCTCAAGGGATCGAGCGATCAAGGTTCTTGTGTGGTGCCTCGGACTGACGCTGCTCATCTTGCCGCAGGTGGTGGAATGCCCAGAGAATCTTGATCCGCGAGGATTTCGGGCTCTAGGGGTCACGGCCTTGATGGCTGTGCTCTGGGTCTCAGAAGTTCTGCCGATCCCAGTGACTTCAATTCTGCCGATCTTGCTTTTCCCGCTTCTTGGGATCATGCCGTCGGATGCCGTGAGTGGTGCCTACGCCAATGATCTGACTTTTCTGTTCTTCGGTGGCTTCTTCATGGCACTTACCATTGAGAAGTGGAAATTGCACCGTCGGATCGCTCTCAATCTGATTGTGCTATTTGGAACTCAGCCGGCTCGCACCATGCTCGGCATCATGGTTGCCGTCGCTGTCCTCTCAATGTGGATTTCCAACACCGCGACAACCTTGATGATGTTGCCGATCTGCATTGCCCTCTGCGAAGAGCTCAGCGGCAGTGGCGTCAACGACGAAACCAGAGTGCGGTTTACGACGGCACTCCTTCTTTCGGTGGCCTACGCTGCCAATATCGGCGGGATGGGCACGCCCATCGGTACCGCCCCCAACGGCATTTTTCAACGAGAATTTGAGGGAGCAGGGCAACCATCATTCGCCGAATGGATGATCATCTGCGTTCCGCTTGTCTGCATTTTCGTGGTTATTGTCTGGTTGGTGTTGCGGCGCGAGTTTAGCAAGGCCTCGGGAGAGATCTGTTTCGGCGATCGAGACCTCGTGCGCGATCGGCTCAAGAAACTCGGGGGCCTATCAACACAAGAGAAAGCGGTTGCCGCTGTCTTTGGGCTGGTCGTCCTCTTGTGGGTCACCCGTCGCGACCTCACCCTCGGTTCTTTTTATCTACCAGGTTGGGTCTCCGGCCTGGAATATCTGGGCGCAGATTGGCTGGTGGCCAGCGCTAAGACTGGGGTTGGAGATTCGGCGGCCGCCATCTTGGGAGTCGTTCTTCTCTGTATCTGGCGGCCCGGTCCTGACAAGGCTGTCCTGGCTGATTGGGATACGGCCAAGTCTCTGCCCTGGGGCATGCTGCTTCTGCTCGGCGGCGGCTTCGCCATCGCCAAGTCATTTCAGATTGGCGCGTCGGCAGGCGATATTCTCAGCCTCTCGGCGTGGATCGGCAATTCACTATCGTCGTTGGAGAGTGCGGGGGCGCCGGTTCTTGTCCCGGTCATTTCAACGGTCATGTCGTTTATGACCGAATTTGCATCAAACACAGCTACCACTTCAGTCGTGGTGCCGATCGTCTCGCAGGTTGGTACCGATACTCTTGGCCGCCTCCTGGCATTCGCCGCGACTTTGTCGGCATCCTGCGCTTTCATGCTGCCTGTGGCCACACCGCCCAACGCTATTGTTTTTGCTTCGGGGCGAATTTCGATCAAATCGATGATTCGGGCCGGCCTGATCATTAACTTCATCGGTATTTTGTTGATTTCCTTGACGGTTCTTTTGATTGCGGCCAACGTCTTGCCAAAGCTCTAAACCATGGATCAAAACAACCCACAAGAATTCCGAGATTCGGAAGCCAAGATGCGCGAGACGTTCTCCGTCATGCATGGGGCTGTGGTTGAGCTACGCAATGTCGCGCGCGTTGGTTGCCAGCTGTCAGATGCAGTTGTCCTTTGGGAAAAGGCACTCCTGGCGTCCAAGGGCTTAGAGGGCTTTCACCCCAAGGGAGAAGACGGCGCCTGCCTCGATCAGCTCGCCCTCGGCTTGGAAGAACTCGAGTCATCGGCGCGGGAGTTCTTTCGCGATACTGACGCCGATGATGCCGAGACTGCCCGGCGTTGCGCCGTGCTGCGAGCCGTTGCTCGTCTCCTTCTTCGTTTGACTCGCGGGTTAGAAGAAAAAGAAGCGCGCGACGAAACGCCATTCCTCATTCAGGAATTGCGCGACATTGACAACGGTCTTGATGGTGAAGAAGAAGTCGATACCGGCGCCGCCGAAGACATCTTGTATGACAACGAAACAATCAGAGCGGCCAAAATCGAAATCATGTCGTTGCGGGCCGAAGTGCTCAAAGCGCAAGCCGAGCACCAACTCGAAGCGGCCAAGCAGATCCAAGAGTGTGAGTTGTCAGACGCCTATCGCGTCTTCCGGCTATCACGATCCCTATCGAGCGCTTCCTTCCATCTTGAATTAGGAATTGAAAACGCCCACGAAGGCGCCCGGGAATCTTTGTCAACGGTCGCGCAAGAGCTCCGGTGTGAAAGTGAACGGCTCCGTGACCTCTTTGTCCTCTTCATGAAGACGACCGAGGACAAAGACGGACTCGATATCGCAGTTGAAGCGTCACGCTGGGTCACCGGCGAGATCGATCAAGCGCGGATGGATTCCTATGAAGATCGCACCATCGGCCAAGTCAAAGTCCTTCAGTGCTTGGAGACTGACGGCAAGAACTTCGTCACCGGCATGAAGGCCGTCGCCAAGCGCATTCGCTCTTTGCCAGCCGATGAGGTCGGCGAAGAAAATGCGAAGGCTGGCAAGCGCGCGGATCGAAAGCTAAGACGCATGGTGCGTCGTATGGGTTCTGTGATTGCCGATCGGATTTTGTCGCTACGCCTCGATCGCACCTTCGGCCCGCGGCAAGTGAAACGCTGGGAGAAAATGATCTTCTGGTTGATTATGGTGGTGATGCTACTCATCGTCATCGATCACTTTAGCGGACCATCAATAACCGAAGAGGAAGTTGCACAGGCAGAAGTGGTCGAGCAACAAAGCGAAGACCAAGGGGAAGAAGACTGGGAAGAAATCGGCAAGGGCATTTGGTCGACGATCGGCTGGACCGTCTGGGTCGATACCCTCATCTGCCTCATTCTTCTCTGGGACTTCATGATCCGCCTCCTTCTCAGTCCATCGCGCCTGGCTTATTTCCGTCGAAATTTTATCACTGAGTTTCTGCCGTCGTTGCCTTTTGGATTACTGCAAGGACTGATGGCAGTCGACAAGTTACGCTTCATTCGAACGGCTCGCTTGGTTCGGGTTGCAAGAGTGTTGCGCGTGTTGCGCCCAATCATTCGCTTGTCGCGGCTCTTCTTATTCCTTGCCCGTGCCGCCGATCGTTTGGTCGAGCGCAACTCGTGGTTCCTCAATCAGAATATCGTCTTCGCTACGGAGGATGAGCAAGCTGAGTCAAACCTCACTCTTCTGAGCCGAGCTCGCAACATTGACTCGTGGATCGCCGGTAGGACATCGAATGTGCTGAAGGGCCTGCCAGTTGAAGCGCAAATCGTTGGGGCTGAATGGCGCATGGGCTTAATCGAAGCCGAGTTCTCGTGCCATGACGGTGGTGTGGCAGCAGCTTCGGTCAAGAGGAAGCACGGCGAAGAACGAATTCGCGATCTCGATGTTGACAGTGTGGTCGATAACCTGAGAGGGCTTGATGACAATCAAGTCGCCGAAATCGTTGGCGTCGATGTGGCGCGTCAACTGACTGCGTCCCTGAGTTTTTTCCGCTTGCCGTTCCTGCGTCATTTCGCCTTTTCGAGATTCCTCCTTGGACCAAGCGGAGCACCTGATCCTCTGTGGACCACAGCCCGCTTAGGACGACTCTCTGGAGATCTCCTGGCCTGGGTTGCTCGTGGTATTCATTGGTTCGCCGATCTTTACGGCACTATTACTGGGGCGCAGTTCCTTGATCGAGTTGGCATTCAACTGGTCAAGGCGACCATTAGACCGGCAAAGCGATTGGTCATCTTTGTCGTTGTGATCAGCGTTATCTTGGGCATGGCCTGGCTCACGCAGGTGCCGGCTTTCATCAAAGGTGTCGACTCACTTCGAGATGCCTTGAAGTTTCCGATCATCGTCTTAGGTGTCGTCTGCTTTATTCCTCTTGCGCTCGGACTCTGGCTCCGACGCATTGCTGGTCAAGCCGTCGATTTCTTCGATCGCGTTTCAGAGGCCCAGTTCTTCGCGTTAACTGAGACTGCCAAAGAAGTCCACGGCGACCGAGACGTGTCTTACTTGGTCGAGCGCGTCCTCATGCCCGAGCACAAGCTTCTTGTTCCCGAAGAAGCCGTAGCCGAGCGCGAGGTCGCCCGCAGTGCACTCTTCGCCGTTTGTCAGAAGCAAGACAACATCAATGATGAAGCATCACCACTGCCATGGTCGATGTGTGATGCCATGATGCTCTACTATCGCGATTTCATCGACGGTGCTTATTTCCATAAGAACGACACCAAGATCGCGAACATCTTGGTGGGAAATCTGACCCTTGAGAACATTCGCCGCAATCGCCTTCAGTTTGATGCCAAGCGTTTCAAGAGACTCGATCGTCTCGACATTGCTCGTGATAAGGGCGGCATCTCCGGGCCACGCGTGTGGTTTAACTTCATCACTCATAGTGTGGCGCAGCACACGGCCCGACTCATCATCGAATACAATCAACATTGCATTCCTGTCGACGAGTACAACGCCGCTGACGCCGAAGATCGCCGCATCTTTGACGCTTGGCTCGCCCGTCGTGAGCGCATCTCATTGGCTCGTCGCCGCAATGAAGTGTTGACGACCGATGAGTCGCAAACGACCGACAGCTCGGGCGGTACGCTTGTTTATCGCACCACCGAATTTAATGCTCTTAACTTCTTGACCAAGGAAGAGAAGAGAGACAACGCGATTCGGTCGCGCTTTGGCGATGATGTCGCCAATTTGCTCCTCGAAGATCGTGAGAATCTCATTCGCGATATCTTCGGCACGTTCCCCATGCACGAGTTGGCTAAGTCGAAGCGGACGATCAATCCATATCGTTTCTATCGCAAGTACCTCGCTCGAGGCCGCGTGTTTGCCTTCCCGCTGATCTTGGTTTGGCTTGTCCTTTGTGGCGTTCGCCTTCTGATTAAGCGCATCGTCCTCATCGTGAAGGATGTTCTCAATCCGAACGATCGGCCTCTCAAAGTCAGCGCCGGACGTTCTGGGTTTGAAGTGGCTCGTCGAAAGATCCATCGCATGCGGCGACCCGTGGTGATGGAAACAGTGCGTCTGCGTGCGCTTTTTGACGTTGAGTATCTCGGTATCGCCATTCCTGGCATCACGGAAGACTCCATCCGCCCCGAAGACCTCTTGGTTGAAGACTTGCGCCGTCTCGACGCATCGGAACGAGACTGGCAAAACTTCAGAGAGATCAAGACCAAGCGCGAACAGCAGATTCGAGTCTTGTCACGATTCTTGCGCGACCAAGCCGAGGCTGGTCACCAGATCGCGGACGACATTGTTGCCCGCAATGAGAATCTCGTCGGTAGGGAAGGGCAGGCCATGCGCGTCGTGGCCACAGCATTCGCCTGTGATCACTTAGGAAGCTACTCTATCTTGAGCGCCATTGCCGAACTCCGCGATGTCATCCATCGCTTGCCTAAAGAAGAGACTCGCTGGCAGCGGTTCCGCCTGTCGAAGAAGACGCTCGCCAAAGTCGAGAAATACTGGGAATTCATTGCTGACCCAGAGACCAATGAAAGCATGTTGCGTATCTTGGCGGCTTCACTCGATCATGGTCACAAGGTGGCGCGCAAACATCTGGCAAACTTAGACGAGCTCCTGCCGGAGGGAGTGGATCCGATTGAGCACGTTTACGGTATCTTGCTCGAAGCCGGCGAACGCCCTTCGAGTTGGAGCGAGCAGATGATCGCGGTTCGGACTGTGCAAAGTCTGGGGATGCTCGACTTAGAAGGCTACGAGCAAATCATCCGAGACCTGGGTGGCTACACCGATGATGAGTCTGTTGAATCAAAATCGAAAGTACGACGTCACCTCTAATTAGCTCAAAGCTAACCGAGATTAGCGGCGCGTACTTGTTTTCTTCAACCGCGTTTCCAAGCGTACAATGTTCTTGGCCAGAGCAAACGGGTCAACCGGCAACGGGAAGACGCTAAACAGGCTGTTGTCGAGCTTGTAGCGATTGAAGCGGTCCTTCAAGTTTCGATCGACTAAGCCGATGATCTCGATCTTATTGCCGCTCTCGCGAATCTCTTGGACTAAGAGTCCTTGCCGCATCTCGTCGCCCTTCATCAAATCGACGACGATGGCGTCGTATTCACTGTTGGCGATCGTGTCCATAACCCTGTTTTCGGGCAATCGGTGCGAGGTGACCGATGGGAACTGCTTGAAAGCAGTCGACACAATGTCGCTGAGAATGGGGTCGCGTAAAGAAATGAGTACCTGAATCATGGTATTGCTTGCCTCCGGCCTTTCTTTTGTTCTTATCGACAAAGAAAGTGGAAGTCGTGAATTCACCTGTATTTGTTCATGGAATCGATGAAGCCGGATATGGGCCACTCTTAGGCCCACTGGTACTGGGAAGAGCTGATTTTGAGCTCACCGGTGCGAAATTACGCTTGCCGATTCGTCCTGCTCGCATCGTGAAGATCGGCGATTCCAAACAACTTCTTGCCCGCAAGTCGGGTTTTGCCCATCTCGAAGCCGCCGTCTTGGGTATTCATGCGTCGATTTATGGCGCGCCGCCCGCCACGCTCCTCGAATGGATGGAACTCGATTCGCACTGGGCCGCGAACAATCAACTTCACCAACTTCCATGGTATCAAGACTTAGACATGTCGCTGCCCATAGCGGCTTCCGCCGATGAATTGACCGAGGCCTGGGAAGAGGTTGAAAAGGGGTTGGCCCTATCTGGTGGTGTCATCACAGGTTTAGGACTTCGCGTCACCGACGAAGTCGCACTCAACCAGTCCTGGGGCCTATCCGAAAACAAGCACGATTCTCTTTTCACCCAAGTCGCTGAGCTCATTGAAGAGGTCTTGGAGCCAGCAGAAGCCCGTAAAATCCAGGTGGATAAACTGGGTGGGCGGAGCCACTACGAGCCAAAGCTTGTAGGCGCCTTCCCCTTCGTACCCATCGAGATATTAGAAGAGACTTCGGCCAATGGCCATTATCTCTTAGAACCCGATACCGGCCCCGTCGAGATCTCTTTTCACGTCAAAGGCGACGATCGCTTCCCAGCGATCGGCTTGGCTTCGATGATTGCCAAATATACGCGCGAAGCATTCATGTCGATCTTTAACGACTATTGGCGCCGGCGAGCCCCCGGGATCTTGCGGACAGCGGGCTACTATCAGGACGGATCGAGGTTTTTAGCTGAGCTCAAATCCACCAAATCTGCCACGGACGCCGAGATTCTGAGGATGACACGCGGTCGCTGAATGAATATGCGCTCAGATGGGTTCGAACCTATTTGTTGCCTTGATCCTGCTCCCGTATAATCCCAACCATGGAATTGCCGATCCGGTCTCTTGTTGAGACTGGAGGCGAGTTTCGACGATTGCGGACATAGCCGACCTCGATGACCTTCAAAACGATTATCTTTGATATGGACGGCGTCCTGATTGATTCCGAACCCATGCACCTTGAGGCCGCCAACGAAGTGCTTGGTCTTGAAGGGGCGCATCTGAGTGCCCTCGACAATGCTGAATACTTGGGCTGTAATGAGAAGCTCTATTGGGGCGCGCTCGTCGAGCGCTTTTCTTTGGCTAATGACCCAAATTATTACATTAAACTTCGCCACGACGTGCTGGTGCGGATGTTGCGAGAACAACTCCCCATCGCCGCTGGTGTCGTGAATGTCCTTGGCGACCTCAGTAACCGCGGGTGCAAACTTGCTTTAGCTTCCAGTTCTGGGCGCAGCCTTATTGACCATGTGGTCGATAAGGGGGGCATGGCAGAGTTCTTTGAAGTCATAGCTTCTGGCGATGAAGTGAAGAACTCAAAACCAGACCCTGAGATCTTTCTCTTGGCGGCCGAGCGTTTAGGGGCCGAACCCGAAGACTGTCTGGTATTTGAAGACTCGGCTAATGGTATCAAAGCAGCCATAGCGGCTGGCATGACCTGTGTGCGGGTCGAAACAGCTACAACCCAGGGACTCACGTTCCCTGAAGTCGCGGCATCGATTCGCGGCTTCGAGAATGTAGACCTCGATGGGATCCTCGATCTCGAAAGGAATAGATCGTGAAAGTCGCGATTCTTGGCGGTGGCATAACTGGAACGAGCTTGGCTGATCTTTTGCAAAAAAAGGGCGTCGACTATGACCTCTTTGAAGCAAGCAAGCGCCTCGGTGGTTTATGCAAATCTGAAACGGTCGACGGCTTCGTTGCTGACCGTGCTGGCGGACACATCATCTTCTCGAAGAACAAGGAGGTGCTTCAGTACGTCCTCGACGCTGTCGAAGACCTTGGCACCCACGAGAGTGAACGCAAGAGCGCCATCTACTATCGTGGCAACTTCGTGCGCTATCCGTATGAGAACGGCCTGGGCGACCTGCCCAAAGAAGACAACTTCGAATGCCTCTCGACCTACATCGATGCCCATTTTGCTCGCGAGCAAGGTGCGGAAGAACCACAGAACTTCCGTGACTGGTGTGACTGGCGCTTCGGCACCGGCATCAGCCGCACCTTCATGCATCCCTACAACGAAAAGATCTGGAAGACAGATCTCGAAGACATGAGCATTCGCTGGGTCAGCGGCCGCATTCCTGACGCCCCGGTCAGCGATGTTATCCGCGCGTCCATCGGCATCGAAACCGAAGGCTACAAGCACCAAAGCGTATTCTGGTATCCGCTCACCGGTGGCTTTGAATCTATCGTCACCGGCATCGCCAAGCGTCTCGATCAAGATCGGATCCACGTCGGCACACCGGTCGAAACCGTGGTCCAAGACGCCGATGGTTACTTGGTGAACGGCAAGCGCTACGACAAGGTTATCTCAACGATTCCCTTGCAGCAGTTAGCCCCAACCCTCGGTGACATCCCCGCCGAAATCCAAGCTGCCTTCGATGGCCTGACCTACACCAGCGTGATGAGTATCCTCGTCGCCCTCGATCAGCCGCCTGAAAGCGACCGCTCCTGGATCTACTTTCCACATCCAGAAAACGGACCATTCAACCGCGTCACGCACATTTCCAACTACAGCCCACGCAATGCCCCTGAAGGCAAGAGCGCCCTCATGGCTGAAGTCACCTACAAAGGCGACATCGACGCTGAAGCTTGTGAGAAGGAAGTAGTTGACGGCCTCATCCGCTGTGGCTTCGCCACCGCTGACAAAGTCCTCTTCACCCGCTCCTGGAAGAACCGCTTCGCCTACATCGTCTACAGCCACGACCTCGAAAAGAATCTCGAGATCGTCCGCAAGTTCCTCGGCAACAAAGGCATCGACCTCCTTGGTCGCTTCGGCGACTACAAGTACTTCAACTCCGACCAGTGCATCGAATCCGTCATGAAGTACGTCAAGGATTTTAAGTAGGGTACCGTACGGTACCAGGTCTATTCCCCTCGCCAGTGGTGTCCATTCTTGCCTCCGTTATTTCTCGCAAAGACCTGTCTCGGCATGTCTTCTTCGCCGCACAGTCACTCATTCTGCCGATGGAATTAAATCTGGTTCGGTACCTCGGTGCCTGACCAATAACTGTGAACATGCTTTTCGAGGCAACCTGAGGAGTGGCGCTGAGACTATTGTCCAGATGTGCCGATCGATCGGCGAGTGGGTCGCGGCGACCTTCGGTCCTGTTCGCTATGGGAGTTCAATAGAGGCCCTTACCCAAGACACCACAAAAGGTCTTCTTCAGAGACGTGATGGAGCACAACGGGCATCGTCTTGATTTCAAATGAGAGCAAGTCGTTCGAGTAAATCCGTTAGCACTCATCGACCGGATCGAACACTTCGATCTTCCGGGAGAGTCAGAGAAGGCAGCTCGTTTTGACGAAGCCTATGGTGTGACCAGGCAGGGTCTTTCTTAAGCGCGGAACCTATCGATCAAGAACCCTGTGCCTTCTTCAATTCTTTTTGCAGCTTACATTTTCGGGCCTTGAGTTTGCGTACAGACTTTTGGATCTCTTCTTGTCGTTGGTCCAAGACCTGCGCTTCGACTGAGGGAATTAGACCTGGTTCCGTACCTGCCCCGGCGATCCAGTAGTCCTTAGGAAACACTTGTTTCTCTGAATCCGATCGTGAATGGAGCGCGATTAGGTGTTTGACTGGACAAGTTCTGTGGTCGAAGCGAGATCACATCAATAATCAACCTGAACGAAGGTTCTACGATTTCACCACAGAACTACGTCCTGATTTCTTGAAAGCTGAGACGTTCAATGATCGATGCCGTCACCAAACCTCAAACGACATTAGAGAAGAAGCTCAGTGGGGCCTCCTGGCACTGCTTCGTTTGTGACTCTGAGTGGTCCTCTTCGATTACAGACTCATGTCTGATTTGCAGCGAAGCGTGGCAAGATTGGCGCTTAGAAGTCGTTCAGTTAGCAGAGGAAGCCGAAAGCGCGCATGGGGTCGAGGCACCGAGCTGAGATAAGTCGGCCTGCGTAAATTTTTTTGCATCCAATCGTTCATTCGCCACGAAGGACTCTGTAGCGCAGATTCAAGCACCGGTTTTTCTGATATTAGGTTCGATTATGATTCTCACTTTAGCCCTCCTGATTCAAATCATACTTTCCCTCGGCCTCATCAATGTTTGGATCTTTAGGTCCCGCAATGAAACGGGATATCGTGGGGGCAGCTCCACGAATCTGAAGGGCGAGTTCGAAGCTTACGGGTTGCCGAGCTGGTCTTTCTACTTGGTTGGCGCCTTGAAACTCAGTATCGCTGTTGCACTTTTGGGCGGGATCTGGCTGCCTGAGCTGATTCTCCCGGCTGCGGTCACGCTCTGCGTGCTGATGGTCGGGGCACTGGCGATGCACATTCGCGTCCATGATCCGCTGATTCGTTCGCTCCCAGCCACGCTCATGCTCGCCATGGCCGCTGCTCTGTTTGTGATTTGAGATTGGGCCCGCCATGTTGTTCCGATTGGGTTTCGCGTTGGAATTTTGTCGAGTATTGTCCATCGCGGCTTTCCTCTGGTTCGGTATCCATTCTGTTTTCTTCAACGGCATGGCAGAGGAATTCGAGCGTTTTGGGCTCGAACCTTACCGACGCATTGTCGGTGTCTTCGAAATCGTAGGCGCGCTCGGTCTTCTACTTAGCTTCAAGAAATGGTCAGTCGGGGCGGCGGCAGCTATCGGGCTCAGTCTCTTGATGCTCGCTGGCGTCATCGTCAGGGTGCGAGTTCAAGATCCTCTCATTCAAATACTGCCTGCTACGCTCTTCATGCTGATGAATTTCTATCTTGGCTATAGGATTTTTCGTCGGCCAAGAGCCAGTTTGTCAGCCAAAATAGGCGCACGCCATCATGTCTAAATTGCCCTTGGCTCTGGAATTTTGTCGAGTGTTGTCCATCGTGGCCTTCTTCTGGTACGGCTTCCAATGCTTGTTTCTTGAACGCATGGCGAGGGAGTTTGAAAGATTCGGCCTCGAACCTTTTAGGCGTACCGTCGGCGCTCTGGAGATGATTGGCGCAGTGGGGCTTGTCCTCAGTTATAAAGAACCGGCATTGGGCATTGCGGCTGCAATGGGCCTCGGCGTCCTGATGTTTGCTGGGAGTGTTGTCAGAATGCGCATCCAAGACACCCTTGTTCAATCATTACCCGCCATGATCTTTATGCTGATCAATTTCTATCTTGGTTACGGGATCATGCGTCAGTCGTGAGGTCAGGTCCTAAAGATCTATTTCGACTTCTGAGTGGTCGCTTGCTTAGGCTCTTTGATGTCTTGCCGGGCGGAGTTCTCGCGGATCCAACTATTGATCATGAAGAGTGCCGCCAAAACGATAGCCATGGCTACCAGTAGCAAGTTGATGTGCTTGTTTTTCATCGGGTCTCTTTCAGTGCAGGTGTGGTTTGTTCCTGGGTGAAGTCGATTGCACCGAACTCTTCGGTTGGTGAGTTGCTCCGCAGCCAACTGAACATCCACATGAAGAAAAAGAACAGGATGAGGATAGAGGTAAGGAAGACGAAGATGTGCTTGTTCTTTGCCATCGTTTGACTCACTGGTCTTGGCGTTCTTCGTTAGGACGCGTCTCGGACCATTCTTCCGAAACTTCTCCAATGAGACAAACCCGGATTGGAGGATTTGTTGCGATCTAATCCGGAGGACGTAATGGTGTGCGTCTTAACTAATCAGAGTTGGCCAAGCGAACTTCCAAATGGCGAGTCCAATGACATTGAACACAACCATGACCCAAGCCGTGGCCCAAAAACCTCTGAGCACGTTGCGGCTCAGCCCCCAATTCTTCATCACTCGGATGGATGGAATCACATAGAGAAGTTGCAGGACGCCGATGGCCGCGAGACCGAGGAAGAAATGCGTCGAAAATTGCGCCAACACCAAGATGATGATGATGGCCAGAGCATGGCCTCCGCACCCCAAATGAACGCCTTGGCTGATTTCACCAGCAGCAGATGACTTCGCGCCTGAAGGGCTGTCGGGCTTGTCGATTTTTTCATCGGCCATGGCAATGTCGTGCTCCAACTCATTGAGTCCCGAGTATCTATAGCAAGCGGCTGGGATTTTTCTAATAGCCCAACCAATGAAAGCCAGTTATTGGCTCTATGCCTTCACGGGACCGGCGTCATGGACTATTTAGAAATGGCCGCTGCTGCTATAATCACGCCATGAAACTCAAAGAAGCACTCAGAACACTCAAGGCGGCTGCTGACGAGAAAGTCTACAAGCGAAACGCAAAGCATGGCGCCGGCGACAATCAATATGGCGTCAAGCTCGGCGATATCCGGAAGCTCTCCAAAAAGATTAGAACCAACCACAAATTGGCCTTCGAGCTTTGGGATACTGAGAATCTCGATGCCCGCCTCTTGGCAACTCTGGTGATCAAGCCGGCGTCACTATCGACAGAAGAGATGGACGCGATCGTGCGCTCTGCTTCGGTGCCGCAGTTGGCCGACTGGGTGAACTCTTATGTCGTCAAGAATCATCCCGACAAGGAAGCCCTACGCGAAGATTGGATGAAAACAGACGACATTTGGGCTGCTCGCGCTGGTTGGAATCTCACCGCAAGCCGAATTGTCAAAAGCCCAGAAGGACTCGACCTCAAGGGACTCTTGGATCGAATTGAGTCGGAAATGGGTGACGCTGCTCCTGATACTCAGTGGACGATGAATTTTGCGCTTGGAGAAATTGGCATCAACTTCCCCAAGCATCGCAAACGCGCCATGAAGATCGGTGAATCATTGGGCGTCTTCCGCGACTATCCCGTCTCCAAAGGATGTATTTCTCCCTTCGTTCCCATTTGGATTCAGGCCATGGTCGACCGACAAGGTTGAAGCGTTTTGTCTTTCGCCCTCGAAGAGATTATTGTGTCGGCGGATGCTGACACTTGGACCGACGCAGCGCAACATTGAACTATGCTCACACAATTAGTCTTTCTGCTTCATTGTGGCACGACCCTCTATTTAACTGGCCTCATCTGGACCATCCAGTTGGTTCACTACCCGACGTTTCGTTGGGTAGACCCTGAGCGTTTTGTCGAATTTGAGGAGTTCCATACTCGTGCCATGTGTTGGGTTGTTATTCCCGCCATGGTCATCGAACTCATCACCGGGATCGCTCTTGTTTGGATTGTTCCGAGAGTGGACGTCTCGTTTTGGACGCCCTTTGTTTATGCCAACTTGATCCTTGTGGTCCTCGTTTGGCTCAGCACCTTCTTCTTGAGCGTACCGCTACATGAAACGCTGAGTCAGCAGCGTGACGCCGCGAAGATCGATAAGCTCGTCAAGACGAATTGGCTGCGAACTGTATTCTGGACCCTGAAGATGCTTCTTCTTTTTGCCGTGCTCGTTCGGTTCTTGTCGAATTAGTAGGAACTTGAGCTTTCACTGCATCTTGAGCATGGCACCGGCGAATGCTTCCCCAATCAGCGCCATCGTCTTAGCACAACCGAGATAGTGGTAGCCGGCATTGGATGCGCCGCGTTTGTAGACTTTCTCTTCGCGTTTACTGATGAGCTTCGTGCGAAATTTCTTCACATGTGCTTTCTGCTCGGCTTTGGTCATGTCGCCGTTCTTATTGGCAGAGTCTTTATGTTTCCTGCGCAGCTTGTTCTCGAGCTCTCTCACTTGGTCCAGCTTAGCTTCGATTTTGGCTAAGGGGATGTCCCAATAGGGTGCTGTCTGCACGGCGACCACGTTGCCTTTGAACTCGCGTTCTTTCGTTGGTGCCGCCATCGCAGCACGGAAGTTGCGATAAACTGCCTTGTAGCGCCCCATCTCATCGAGTGGGCCGTTGACGCCAAGGACACCTATGACAAAGGGAAGTTTCGGCGTCGCGAGATCTTTTCGAACGTCACGGATAAAGGCGGAAAGGCCTTTGCCGTATTGACCGTAGCCGCCGGGCTTCTCGCGGTTCGGGTAGGTGTCTCGATCGACCAGGTCGTTAAAGCCCTGGAACCAAACGAATCCGGCAAGCTCAAAGCCACGCCTTTTATTGTACTTGGGGTAGACTCTCTTGATGTCTGCCAGCACGCTCCTTACGTGATCAATCATCAGTCGATAGTACTTGCCGGTGGCCGCAATCTTCTCGGCCTTGATTTTGTCGATGTCTTTCTTTTGCTTGGCAAAATTCGCCAACTGTTGTTCGGTGAATTCATAGGGGCCCGAAGAAGGCGAGCGGAAGTCCGTGTGCAAGGACTTGCCACCCCATGCTGTTTTGATGAGAAGGATGGGCTCTTTCGTAGCCTTGTCCATGCACAGTCCGAAAGTAAACTCGGGACCGATCTTGCCGCCATCTTGCTTTGGATTTCGACGAGCGCCATAGCCTGTCGTCAACTGTCCGAATCCTTCGCCGTTGCCGCTGCCGTCGGCGGTCAAATATGAGATCCACACATTCTTGCAGACGCGGGGTTTTCCTCTTTTCGTCCGCATCATCTTAAGGAGAGGCTTGGTCTTGAGGTCATCGCCAATGTAATCAATGGTCTCGACCTTCGCGTGGCCCTGCATGTTCGACTGCCCACACAGCACATAGACTTTGAGCGCTTGGGCATCTACGTTTCCTGTTAAGAAACAGAAGAAGAAGGCGAGTGGGAGCAGATTCGATTTAATCATAAGGGTAGTCACCATTTTTCTTTCACAGCTCAGCCGTATCACGGATTTCGATCTCGGTGCCTTCTGGGGCACAGACTTTGAAGAGCTTTGAGCCGAGGATCTCGTAGATCTCTTGGCCGTTCTTGTTCTTGAAGTCGTGGAACCCTGCATTTTTCAGTTCTTGATAGGCGTCTTCGACGTTCTCGACGACAAAGCAGATATGAACCGGTCCAGCGTTGTTCTTCGACCATGGACGGAAATTTGTCCCGGCCTTGGGTGTCTGCAGCTCGATCATCATACCGCCGCCTCGTAGCCAGGTGTTGAAGTCGCGCGTATGGAAACCAGCGCTCTCGTGGACGATCTCGAATCCAAGTCCTTGGACATAGAAGTCGAGCGACTCACGATAGTGCTCTGTTTGAATACAGACGTGGTGAAATGCTGTGATTTTCATTTATGGTCTTTGCCGACACGGATCCGAATAGGCTCGTGATTCTCTCGCTGGGTTTTGGCTTCTCAGATTTTCATTATATCATTGTCGAGGCACACCATCGAATTAGGCCTTTGATTCGGAATAATTTCATCGCCCACGGATTCGGCATGGTTGTGCACCCAAGAGAGTCAGCATTCACTGGAGATACCCCCATGTTCGATCGCAATCAATTTCTTGAATCAATTCGCCATGAAACCAAGGTCCTGAAGCACATCCACGGCAAGATTCCCGAAGGAACGATGGATTTCCGCTTGTCTGATGGATCGCGGAATACCGAAGAGCTGCTGAATTACATCGGCTCATGTGGCTGGTTGCCGACCTACTGCGCCATTCACGGTTGGGATAAGTTCAAAGAAGTTCACTCTGAGAGTGGCGATGGAGATGTGGCCCCAGCTGATTTTCCTGCTCAGGCTGATCGTCAGGCTGCAAAGATCGAGGAAATCTTGGTCGAGGTAAGCGACGAAGACTTGACGACTCGCAAGGTGACTTATCCATGGGGTGGCGAGGCCGCGCTCGGTGACGCACTCGTCAATACGACGTTGAAATTCATGACTGCCTATCGCATGCAATTATTCCTGCACGCGAAAGCTGCCGGAGCTAAGGGCATGTCGACTCAGGACTGTTGGTTGGGACAGGATCTTAAGTAATACGGACAGTCCTATGTCGATCTGCTGAGCCGGGGAATCGAATGGTGAGAGTTACGGCTCTCACCATTCAAGTCCTAAGAATCAACCATCCCTATGAGCTTCTCTAAGCCTTTTGTCTGTTGATTCGAGAGTTTCAGCAAGATCCTCATCGACTTGGCGTCTCGCGCTCTCAATGCCTTGCACGAGTCCTGCGCACCCCCATCACTTCCGACGAGGATATTGGAATATAGGGGCTTTGATGTAGCACAACGGCCGGAGTGATGACCTTGACAACTCCAAGGTCGATTGATTTAGCGGTCAGCTCGATGTCTCTGCCATAGTTGATTTCTGCTTCACTTAGAACACGGCCCCAGATTCGAAATTCATCCAGGAGGCCATCCCAGAGAAATTGCGACGTTCCTCAAATGAAGAACCCATCGCAGCCTTCGGTCTGCCAGGGGACTCTTGCCACCTGCCATACGGACCTTTGTTTGACACTGTGAACGAATGTCGTAGGTGTCAATTCAACTGAGTCGTGCACGAAGGCGACATGCTGCCAAGTATTTGGGGCGGGGGTTTCGTTCGCGGTGATGGAATTGAAACCGTTCGGCCTGAGAAGCAACCTGTTGAAATTGTTGGTCCCAGTATCGCTGATGATCGGTGAATGGTTCGAGGTGTAAAAGTCAGACCCGACCAGGAATGATCCGTTTGACCCAGTCCTTTTGACCCAGCATTCGATCGTCCAATCGCCACTCGTAGACTAATCTACATTGGTCTGACAGGCGGTGCCAAATAGGCCGGTATGCCTTGGATCAAAACATGAATTGCCAAGCTTAGGCCGCACTGATTACCAGTTCGTGCTCGAGGCCACGGCGACGGATGTTTCAGGCACGCCGGGAACCGAGAGATCGCTCGTTGTGACTCCTGAGCCCTCATGAATTTTAGGTAGAGAATTTAGGGAAATTGAGCACTCAATCCAGTGCAGACAGAGACGATAAGGCAAAGCGCCAGCAGAGCTTTGCGGCAATTTGCTCTCTCGCATCGAGCGGCCAAACTCGCCGAATATGTTGATGAGTGCGCACCGAATCTTGGTGTCTCATTGTTCACAAGAGATCTCGACGGAGATTGAATTCACCCGTACTGGGATGTTGTGTCTTGAGCGACGCCTGTGGGTAAAGCGTGAGCAGATGCGGGGGGCTGGCAAAAGGAAACTCCTTGGTCTGGCGTTATTCCCAGTGTCGTTCATAACTCCTTAGGTCATATCTGTTGTCGGCGGATTCGATCAGTATGATAGACCTGTGGTGGCTTCGCGGGTGTAGAACGATGGGAGTGATCCACAAGTAAGTCGTAGAATACGCTTTGCAGGCGAGTCAAACGTCTCAGGAACAACGAGGAAACCAAGCGATGCCCGATCCAACTTCCCCCAGGGTTTTCGAAGAATTTGCTGGGTGGGCGAGCACCAATGGTGGGGCTATCTTTGGCAGCGTACTCGTGCTCCTGGGGCTCATCGTTCTTCTCATCATCATCAGCGGTCGTTCTCGATTGTCAGAGTCGGCCCGTGAACCTGGCGACAGCGACGACAAAAAGAGTGATGCTGAGGGGCCCGATTGATCTGTTTTGATCGCTCTAAGATGGCACGTTTGATTGCTCACCGAGATCCCCATTTTCCCGGGTTGAGCGCAAGTTGCGTTTGAGCGGATTTGGGCCGATTCTTCTCTCTCCACAAATCGAAAGTCTCCCCCCCCCAAAAAAAAATGTGAGACATTGTTTCTTCCTGTCTCAGTTTGGGTGTTGGAAAAGACCGCCGAGATCTGCGAATGGCCTCCCTTTTGCTATATAAACGTTGGGAACAGTGCCTGATAGGCACTGCCTATCACCGTCATCAGCACTTTCGATTGGCCACGGCCCCAAAAAGGCGACATGATGTGTATAGGGTGATCTGGAGGCTTGGATTGCGCTGTACCGATCAAATAACGTATCAATTCGGGAAAAGGAGTCGACATATGCAAGAAATGGGAATCGTCAATGATGGACTTGTTGTGGCTGACGGCTGCAAAGAGAGTCTAAAGACTACAGCGAAGTTGCGACGCCATTTGGGCACGTCAGCTGCGTTGATGTTGTGCTGCTTGGTCACCATCCATGGTGGCTCCTTATTGGCGCAAGAGCCGGGTGCCCATGCCCAGGGGACTGCGGGTAAGTCCTCAGCGATAGAGAAGTGCCCAGTGACTGGAGCCACTCTAGTGGGGAAGAAGAAGGCTGAAACCAAGGAGCCTGTCCAAGTCGCCAAGAAAAAAGACTGGTGGCCTAATCGTTTGCACCTCGAAATACTCCACCAGCATTCGCCGATGAGTAATCCCATGGGGGACGATTTTGATTACGTCGCCGAATTCAAGACTCTTGATTTTGCTGCCTTGAAGAAAGACATCGAGAAGTTGATGACGACTTCTCAAGACTGGTGGCCAGCTGACTATGGTCACTACGGTCCTTTCTTTATTCGTATGGCTTGGCACAGCGCCGGCACCTACCGTACATCTGATGGCCGTGGTGGCTCAGGTTCTGGAACGCTTCGATTCGCACCACTCAATAGTTGGCCTGACAATGCCAATCTCGACAAGGCCCGTCGCTTGCTCTGGCCAGTCAAGAAAAAGTATGGCCGCAAGATCTCTTGGGCCGACCTCATGATCCTCGCTGGCAATTGCGCCTACGAATCGATGGGCCTCAAGACTTTCGGTTTTGCCGGTGGTCGTGTTGATGTTTGGGAACCCGAGTCTGAAATTTACTGGGGTCCTGAAAGCAAATGGTTGGCCGACGAGCGTTTCAACGAGAAGCGTGAGCTTCAAAATCCTCTCGCCGCCTCGCAAATGGGTTTGATCTACGTCAACCCTGAAGGCCCCAATGGCAACCCAGATCCTTTGGCGGCTGCCCATGACATTCGCGTCACATTTAGCCGTATGGGCATGAATGACGAAGAGACCGTCGCGCTCATCGCTGGTGGTCATACAATTGGCAAGACCCATGGCGCTGCCAATCCTGGTGATCACGTCGGTGCTGAGCCTGAAGCAGCAAGCGTCGAAGAGCAGGGGCTCGGTTGGAAGAACGACTATGGTACGGGCAATGGCGCCGATACCATCACCAGTGGCCTCGAAGGAGCGTGGACCACGTCTCCCGATGAGTGGACCCAAGGGTTCTTCAAGAACCTCTTTCGTTATGACTGGGTCTTGACCAAGAGCCCTGCTGGTGCACAGCAGTGGACTCCTAAACAAGAATCAGCAAAGGGCACAGTTCCTGATGCCCATGACGATTCAAAGACCCACGCTCCGATGATGCTCACCACCGACTTGGCACTTCGTTTCGACCCAATCTACGGACCGATCTCGAAGCGCTTCCACGAGAACCCAGCTGACTTCAACGATGCCTTTGCCAGAGCATGGTTCAAGTTGACTCACCGCGACATGGGACCACACTCACGTCTCGTTGGCTCCGAGGTTCCAGCAGCTCAACTTTGGCAAGATCCGATTCCAGCTGTCGATCATGAATTGATCAGCAAGGCAGACATCGCAGATCTCAAGAAGAAGGTGCTCGCCTCAGGGTTGTCCGTCTCCGAGTTGGTCGAAACTTCTTGGGCATCAGCCTCGAGTTTCCGTAAATCCGATATGCGCGGTGGTGCCAATGGTGCCCGCATTCGCTTGGCTCCTCAGAAGGACTGGGAGGTCAATCAACCTGCTCAGTTAAAGAAGGTTCTCGGGGTGCTCGAGAAGATCCAAAAAGACTTCAACGCTGGCGAACAGGATGGCAAGAAAGTATCGATCGCCGATATGATCGTGCTTGGCGGCTGCGCTGGGGTCGAGAAGGCCGCGAAGGATGCTGGGCAAGACGTTCTCGTGCCTTTCACGCCAGGTCGTACTGACGCCACTCAGGGCATGACAGACGCTAAGTCGTTTGACGTTTTAGAGCCATGGGCTGACGCATTTCGCAACTATTGGCGCAAGGGCTACAACCGTTCGCCAGCAGAAATGCTGATCGATAAGGCCAACCTCCTGAACTTGTCGGCACCAGAAATGACTGTCCTTGTTGGCGGGATGCGTGCCTTGAATGCGAACCACAACAATGGGGCTCATGGTGTCTTCACCAAACGCCCAGGTGTTCTGACGAACGACTTCTTTGTCAACTTGCTCGACATGAGCACAGCGTGGCAGACGTCTTCCGACAATGAGTACGTGCTTGAAGGCAAGGACCGCAAGACTGGCGACATCAAGTGGCGAGCCACGACTGTCGATCTGGTATTCGGTTCAAACTCTCAACTGCGTGCGATCGCTGAGGTCTACGCATCTGACGATGCCAAAAAGAAATTCGTCGACGACTTCGTCGCAGCATGGAACAAAGTGATGAACCTCGATCGCTTTGACCTCTAATTTGGGCAACAGGTTTTAGGTCTAAGCAAGACACCCCGTTGGCGTAAGCCAGCGGGTTTTTTTTAGGGCTGCGTTCGCGGACTATCGGCTATCCATCCCGCAAGCGAGCGTTGGCAACTGCCGCATTGGTGAACACGCCGGCACGATTCGCGAGCTGAGCAGCCGTCAAGTAATGGGTTCTGTCTCGGGCTCGCTCTTCATGGTTGATGAGGAGGGCGTTTCCTTGATGGCCGTTCAGCCAGGAGAGGAAGGCCAGGCCGGCTTTGTAGTGGCGAGTTGGCTCCCCAAAGAGCCATTGGCCGAGTTCTTCACAGGGATTCATGAGCTCGAAGTAACGTTGGCTGTTGCCGTGGGTAAGAAACCTGAGCGCCAAGGATGCTGGAGTCGCGACTGCATCGAGAACTCCGAGAAGGGCGTGGCTAAAATCACCGAGGGCAACGCGGCGACCACCGATGCTTGTCCAACTCTCAACAGCTGGTGGTTCTGATCTGCCGCTTCCGTGGATGAGTTTGCCAAAATGGAAGTCGTCGCCTGTCAAGATGATCTGGGCGTGGGGCAGAAGAGCTTGCCTCATTTCACATTCGAATTTGTCGTCGAGGAGCGAGAGTTTGGCCCCTCTTACTTTCTCACAATCAAGGGCCATGACCCGAAGAAAACTCTCGCCAGGAAAATAGCCTCCCAGTTCAGGGAGAAACATCTCTCCCAGCCAGTGAATGAAAATGGGGCCATTGAGTTTCTTGATGATCTCGCCGTAGAGGTGAACGTAGTCGTCTTCGGAGCGCTGCTTCTCAGCAAGAGAGACGATGGGCAGGATGATGACTTGGCCGTCCGCTTTCTGAATCTCTTGGGCCTGATAGACAACACCATCAATGATCTCATCGTCGCTGGCATTCTTGCGGTTTTCGTTTGTTAGATGATCAACTCCGGCTCCAGCAATGAAGCCGTTCTTGAGGTTAAGCGCTCCACATCCTTGGATGAGCTTCAAAGCAAGATCCCAACCCAAGAAGAAACGCTGCGCCGTGTCCATGGCTTCGGCGATACCAAAACCCAGCGAATTCAAATGAACGCGTAGGTTCATGGTGGCTTGCCAGTCAATGAAGGGTGCGATTTCTTCTGGCGCTCCAGGTTGCTCCAGCGAATGCGAGCACGAAGCGTATTCATCTTGAAGGACAATGTGAGCTGCTGCGTACGCCAATCGCGTTGGGGTGGCTTCGCCTAATTGACTGGCCTCTTCCTTGATGTGATCGAGGAGTGCATCGTCGAGTTTCATTTCTTGGTCATCGCGCATTTGTCTAACTTCCGAAGATCGCGTCGAAGTAGCCCGGACCCTTGGTGAAAGCATACCACCCCAAGAAAGTTATGAGTGTGATCGTGCTGAAGATCATGCCGCCGAGCCAGGCTTTCCCCTTGGCGCCACTTGGGGTGTCGTCTCCCAAGTAGTCGCGGTTCTTCTGCAACAAGATGAAGCCGATGTAAGCCGCAGGAAGAAAGAGTCCGCACAGGATGTTGGTTGGTACCGCGACCCAAATCGCGATGTCGCTCCAGTAGAAGGCGCCCAAGACACCAGGAACCGGGAGGAATGTCGCCAGCCGGTACTTGCCACTGCCAACTGACCACCCGAAGAGCTCAGTGCAAACGAATCCGGACGTGACCATTTGAAGTGTGATTGAACTGAGGGCCATGGCAATGATGCCAATGTCGAAAATGATGCGCCCAAATCCGGAGCCCAACGACATAGCAAGCGTTTGCGCGGCCTGCCCCGGTCTCAGGTCAGTCCCCAAGGTCGGGTCAAGATGAAGCGTGTTGGCCGTGGCAATAATCATCAAGCTGGTCGCCAAGGTGTAGGGGAGGAGCATCCCAGCAAAGAGATCAAAGCGTGCGAGCTTTCGATGTTCCCTTTTCCAGCCACGGGCGAGCAAGCTGTAGGGATAGAGGAAGAGCATGTTGACGCCCACGGCTGCCGCGAGTCCACTGATCACAAGGGTGATAGCCGCCACTTGGCCACGTTCACCGGATGCGTCAAAAGCGACAAAGCCGCGGAATAGCGCGCCCCAATCACTGATGCCAGTCTTTACGACCACGTAACCGAAGCTGAGTACGATGCCCCAAACCATGTACTTCAGGATTCTCTCGTACATACGCACCATGGCCGCCGACTTGCCATAAATCACTGATAGAAGAATGGCCCAAACCAGCACTAAGATTCCCATCCAGCCCTGAGAGACTTCCCCGAGACCAGAGACGCTCGCCAGATCAACCAAGAAGGCAGACGACAGAGAGTACTGGGGGAAGTGCCAGACGATGGATGACAAGAGAGCGCCAATTGCCCACGCCCATGCGAAGGGAGTGCCCGCAAAGCGCCGCATCGATTCGAAGGGGCGTTCTCCCGTTGACAGTGTTTGGTGCGAGACAGCCGAGAGCATGATGATGCCGAGGAGCATAGCCACGGGTCCGACCCACAGAAGCTGATATCCGAAAAAGGCCCCAGCGAAGAGACTCGAAGCTGCCGTGCCCCCACCCAGCGTCATGGCACTTTGCATGTAGCCAGGGCCGGACAGTTTCAGGAATCCGAGATTGCGTTTCAGCCATGAAGCATCTTCGAGCCCCGTTAGATAAGCCGCTTCAGCTGCCAACTCTTCCTCGCTGCGAGGATTCGCCATGCGCAAGCCTTGTTGATATCTACCGAGGTCTTGCTCTTCGCTTGCATCATGGCTCATGAGTTATTCTCGCGTCGGATCTTGCGTTTGATGTCCTTGACCTGGCTCGCTTCCGGAAGCTCCTGATAGTAAGGATCCAATGGATAGCAGCCGCTCAAAAGTCCGTGTCTGGGAGCTGTGGTGCAGTCGCTGAAGGTTCGGCAAAACTTCTTCTTTGCCAGTGTGCGCTTGTTGAGAATGTCGTCGGGCAGTTCGGGATAGGAGAGAACCATGCGACCCAAGCCCACAAAATCGACGTGCCCGTTTCTTACTTCATGCTGTGCCACATAAGGGAGCTGTTCTTGCAGATAGCTATAGCCCGACCCAACGATGGTGAGATCGGGGAACGCTTGCTTGCATTCCCTGACCACCCTCAAGTGTTTGGTTACTCCCGTTAGCGGATCTTCTGGTGGAAGATAGCCGTCACTAGGCGGAAAAGCCGCTGGTCTTTGGATGTGTGGGCAGTAATAGGGTGAACCGAGCGAGAGGTTGACGAAGGTCAAGCCCATGGAACGAAGCAAGGAGAGAAACTGAAAGGGCTCATCCAAGCTAAGCTCTCTTGGGTTGTCTGGATTCAGGCCAAAGC
Source organism: Planctomycetota bacterium (assembly GCA_047639315.1). GTDB lineage: Bacteria > Planctomycetota > DRQF01 > S139-23. Next base: position 765 of record JBLINQ010000005.1, on the reverse strand, counting down.
CAAATTCGAAGGGCAATTCGGCGTCCCAACCCTGTGGCTCACCGATGCCGGTCTGCTTGTTCTTAGAGAATGGAAAGACGTCGGCGATTGAGATGCGGACGGCTATTTCAAGTCCTGGGCATTCTCTTCTGATGCTATCCACGATCTGCCGAAAGAGGCGTGTTCGATTGTCGAACGAGCCGCCATAAGGGCCAGGCCTAGTTCGCGCGCCCAGCAGTTCGTGAAGCAAGTAACCATGGCAGCATTTGACGTCGACGAAAGAAAAGCCAACTTCATGGGCGAGTTTGGCCAATTGGACGTAGTTTGCGCCGATGGTCTCTAGCTCTTCATCCGACAACAGCACATCGTCATTGGTGATGCCCATTCGCGCATCCAAGATGGGATGGTGGGCGGCAATACCGGGAGCCGCGGCAGCTCCCGGTTTAGCGAATCGTCCGGAATGAGTGAGTTGTAAGCCGACAACAAGATCGTCTTTGCCCTGTCCGATTTCGCCATGACCTTGCTCTACTTCCGCCAAGAGTTGAGCGAGCGCAGCTTTGACATCGACCTCGGGATTGAGAAAAAGCTGATTCGGATTTGCCCGACCATCTTCTTGCACGGCAAAAGCTTCGCCGCCCCAAATGAGTTTGGCGCCACTGCGTCCAAATTGGCGCCACCGCCGAAGTGTGTGCTCGGAAGGTGTGCCATCCGAATTGGCATCCCAGCCTTCCATGGGGTGAATGGCGAATCGATTCCCCATGGTCATCGAACCAACAGTCAGGGGTT
>JBLINQ010000004.1:0-79562 GCA_047639315.1 Planctomycetota bacterium | reverse complement strand
CGCATGAGCGAACGGTTTTCTCTTCGGTATTCTGCGTCACGATCAGTATGGACAGCGATCGTCTCGATTTCCCAACCACGACGACGTCGATCCAGAGTGTCAGCCACAATGCGATCAGCCAAAGCACCGGCTGCGCGATCCAAAGAACGCTCGGTATCGATGCCGCCTTCAGGGGCTACGAATGGCTGCCAATAAGCGCCATCGGAAAGCGTGACATGCTTCACTCGAACAGCGACGTCACCTCGGGACTCACCTTGGAATCGAGGTTGGTTTGCCTTGATTTTCTGGATGTCTCCCTTGAGTTCATCTCTCTGTCGAAGAAGCGCTTCACGCCGCGCCGCCTGAACATCCCGACGATGTTGATCTGTAGATTGCGAGTGGGACGTCTGGTAGCTCCGGCTGAGCTCCAACGCGACGTTATGCTTCGCTTCTAATTCCGCTCGGGTCAAGGTGAACTGGAAGACACAGCCGAGCATCGCCCCGATGAATAAGATCATCATGAAGCGTCTTCCCCACTTACCCGTGTTTTCATTCTGCGTCGCAGACATGGCATCGAACTCCAAAAAACTCCACCCATGATTCTTTCAGGGCAGTCAATATTCCTAGAACCCGAGATTCAGTTGGATTTAGGCAAATTTCGGACATGAAAGGTCAATTCGCCGCAAGTGACTCGACTTTCGTCGTAAGCCACAGCTTTGGCACGCACTTCGTCGCCATCGACAGCAACGCCAACCGTGCTCACGATGATCAAATCCGCGCCAGATTCGCCAGAATCCCTAAAAATCTCGACATCGCCATCAGCGCCGAAAGTGGCGACGTGAGCATCGTCAAAGGGCCCAATTCGGATGCATCCAGCTCGTCCGATAGCCGGCATCAAGATAATGTTCTTGGCGCCAGCCACGTCATGCCCGGAGATCACCGATAGGACGGCCGCTTTGGATCGCTCTGTTGGCTGGGCGAAGCGGAATCTGAAATCCCGTCCCATCCGTACCTCATCCCCAGGCTGAAGATCGTGGCTCTTGATCTTGTTGCCGTTGACGACGATTTCCTTTTCTCCCAAGCACTCGAGGCGAAACACCACACCACCGTGGAAACTCGTCTGCCTGGTGATTGTGCCGTGCCTTGAGCTGAGATTGGCGAGAACCAAAATATCGGCGCTCCTCGCTACAGCATTGCCGAAAACGACGGTGTCGGATTCGAACACCACGTGTTCGCCGTGTTCTTCGACGCTGAGAATCCAATTCTTACTCAAGGGGCCGTGGCCCGCAGCATCGGGTGTCCTAAGATCCATACGCCCAGGCGCGGCCGGAGCTGAAAGCTCTACTGACCATGGTTCCCGCTCAGGGCGTTCATCTGTGTTCTTGGCCAGCACTTCGATCTCCTTGAGGAGCATCGATATTTCCGTTGTATCACCACCATCGGCAAACAGTTCCTCTGCCGAACGCTTGGCAGCCGACAGGCGCCTACGATCTATGAGAGCCCTGATTTCGACCAGAGCCTTCGCCTTCTTGCCAAGTTTCTCATTGGCAATTTCAAGAAGGCGCAAGGATCCTCTGTGTCCGGGTAATTGATCAAGGACATCGAGGAGCCGCATCTTCGCATCTGCAAGGTCACCGCGCTTCACTGCGTCCTCAGCTGCGGCAAAGGCCGGGTCGATTTCCTTACGCTTGGCCTTCAAGTCCTTTTCCAACTCAGAGGCCAAAGCGACACGCCGGCCAAATCGAGACTTGGCTTCAGCGAGGCCAATCGTGGCTTGGTCGAAGTCTCCAACTGCAATTTGTTCTTTGGCTGCAGCCAAGTGGCTGATGCCAACTTCGACTTTTTCGAGATCCGTGTCTAAGCCAATGGCCTCACGCAATCGTTCTAAGAGACGATCAGCGTGATCGAGATCAGAGTTCCCTAAATGGGCTTTCACTCGATCAGCGACAAAAGCACGAATCTTCTTTTCATCTGCTTCGAGGTCACAATGAATGCCATCCAAGTGCCGACGCTTAAAGAGCGACCATTCCATCAGAAATGACAAGATCGCAGGATCGCCTACTTTGGCCGAGACCAGGTGCTTAACCCGAGCATGACTCAGTTCACGGAAAGCACCAATCAGGCCCTCAGCCTTCGGATGTTGCTTCTCAGCCTCGATAAGGATGCTCTCCGCCTCAGCCGGATCGCTGGCGCAGACGCGCTTCGCCTTGGCCAGCAATTGATCAGCGGATTCTAAGCGCTCTACGATTTCTCGGAGCAACTCCCGCATTTCGTCATTACGTTGCTTAGGGTCAATGGCCTCAACGACTTGGCGTGCTGCCAGCAATTCACCACGACCAAGGTCGAGCTTCGCACGGAATAGTCGCGAACGGATGCGGCCATCCAACTCATCTCGATCTTTCTTGCGGTCAGCCAATTCACGCTCGCGATCACGGGTCTCGGGGGACGATTCATGGGCCCGAATTTCTTTTAATTCGGCAACAGCCAGAGTCAAATCGCCACGATTTTCGTGGTCTTTCGCTTTCATTTCAAGGGCATCCAGACAGGCTCTCCGCAGAGCGACCGCCTTGAGATGTTCAGCAATCTCTGGATCCTCGGACAAGCGGAGTGCGTCTTGGAAACACCCAGCGCGAAAAGCTTTCTTGGCCTCGCGTAGCTTGAGAATCTGTCGGAACATTCAAACGTCCTAAACTCACCCACGAGCTGCTCTCAGGGGCAATTGCTCATGATACACCTTGTTTTCTCGGTCCTGGCCATATTTCGATCGGTCAAAGAAACGTTGCCAACTTGGAAGCCTTCGTCGGTTTGCCTCGATATTTTGGCAAAGCTGTTAGCGAGACATTCTTGAATGGCATTTTTCTTCGGCTACTATGAGCCACCACTGCCGGAGTGGCGGAATTGGCAGACGCGATGGATTCAAAATCCATTTCTTGTAACGAGAGTGAGGGTTCGAGTCCCTCCTTCGGCACTAAATAACGCAAACACCCCTGTGACATGGACTTATATCCGTCGCTGGGGTTTTTCTTTGCCTCCGGTTGGAGCCAAGAACGCGGAATCATCCCCCCACCGAACCAGAAGAAGTGCAACAGCGGATGTAGGTGGCCATCTCTCGAAATCCCCAGAAAACAAAACTGACCGGCTGTCAAAGAGGAAGAAATCTGACGGTCTTGACCAGCTTTCAGTCGCAATTTGGATGGACGCTGCTCTCGAACATGGGTCAACGGGATCCATTGCATCCAAATTAATCACTGTTTGGGCGCCGGATTTGTTTCATCTGTCTCGACAATCATCGCCTCCGGGGATTCTTCGAAGAGATTCAATTCGGGCAGCGGCATCCTTTCAAACTCGAGTTCCCAGGTTGGTGTCGGGAAAAGTGAGCTTCCACCCCCAGGGGATGACCCAAAACAGACGATCACCTTCAACCCTAAGCGAGGCCACGGTGAAGTTCATAGGCAGATCGGTTGGCTGGGATTCGAGCTGAGAACGGGGAGAAAGTTGGTCAACCTCTCCTGGGATTCCCATGATGCCGAAGTGCTCCGCACCAAACGCCGGAGTGGCGACCCAGTATGCGTACTTAGAAAACCATGGCTTGTCCTTTTTCCAAGACACGCCTATCGGATAGAACGCGCCGTCCTGGCCAAAGACCAAGGAACTTGCGTCTGACAAGATCGGCAAGGCGGTATCGTCAATGAGCTTACTCAACCAACGACTCGCCCATCGTTCCAACTCACAGTCTTCCTTGATCGATTCTTCCGTCTCCGGGAATGGATTGACGTTGTACCCCTCTTGATCGGGTGCAAAACGCCAGGCTCCGACAATTTGTGGGGTTTGGTTCTCCGGGCGCAGGTCGCCCTTGGGATCCGTCGAGCAGCTGACCAAGAGCAGGATAAGGAGGGAGAGAGCTTGGTATTTCATGGGTTCATCCGCCCATAATTCTGGGGCCGGAGCTCACCGATCCGTTCCCGATTCTCATGGCGCTTCTCCCGTTGTTGTCGCTCAATGGTGGATTCGCCAGGAATCTTTCTTCTCTAACGAAGAATTGCCAATTGCTCTCAATCTGAGTCGATGTCCTAATCCATTTTTCATAAGTAACTTAGGCCTAAGAATGGCATTCGCCTATCAGCAAATCATAGCATGAAACTGAACCTTCCATCTGATGGTCGACTCGGTCACCTGGGCTCGATATGATTGCTCCGTGATGCCACGCGTCACAACGCCGCCTTTGCCGTCCCTAAAACCCTTGTTGGAGTGCGAGTGCATGAACCGCCTGCTCTCGATCTTCTGTATCTTTATTGCCCTCTCACTTCCTCTCGACGCCCAAGAGCAGTTTCGATTTAGTTCATGGAACATCCAAGCCCTTGGGACATCTGGATCGGTTCAATGGAATGATGCGTTATCGATCGTCGCTCGGCTTGACGCCGACATTGCCTGCTTTCAAGAGATCTTTAGCAACTCGGAAGTCGCCTTGTTCAGCACCTTCGCATCGGCAGCAAACTATCCGCACATGTTCGTAGCCAACGCTAGTGGCACGCTTAGCGGTTCCTTGAGGGCTGCGGTCATGTCGAAATATCCGATCCTGAATGCCATTTCCCATACATCCATCTCCTTGTCGGGCGATATGAATGCGAATGACATCAGTCGCGACATCTTGGAAGTGCAAATCCAAGTGCCCAATACGCCTCAACGCCTTGGAATCTTCATCCTTCACCTCAAAGCAAGCAGCGGATCGACCAATGATTTCCGACGGACCGTCGAGATCATCCGAACGATGCAGGCAGTCGATGCATTCAAAGCTGCATTTCCCGGTGCACCATGGATTGTGTGTGGAGACATCAACGATGACATCGGTGACCGGGGATTCGGCAACACCTTCAACAACTTGCCCGGTTCTTTGCCCGGCAGCTACTCCCTGGGCTCTGACATCAGCTTCCCACTGACCTACAACCCATTCACCAGCTTCACGAACAATGGTTCGTACATCGGACCGGCGACGCAGGAAGATTCAACGATTGACACGACCCGCGAAGCATCTGGTCGCAGGCTCGATTACCTCTTTTTGGAAAACGGCATCACTGTGGTTGAAGACGAGGTCTACAACTCGGTCCGTGACAATGGCGTTGACGATGGTGCTGTGGGTGGCCTGCTGGCGAAGAGCGGCTCCCCCCTATCAGCCGGCGTCAGCTTGAGCGCATCTGATCACTACGTTGTTGCTGCCGACCTGGAACTGCCAAGCACCATGTCCACCATGTACCCTGGAACCGGTGAAGACATTGCCATGGCCAGTGGTATCAATGCGACACCGACTCTTGGTGCAGGTCAAGAAGTGAAGGTTGCCCCACCATTCAGTGTCTTCTCGGTGTTCTTTGAATCGCCCAACAGCACATTCGATTTCCATGTGCCTTATGTTGTCAGCGATTTCTTCTCAACTGGCGGAACCGTCCCAACTGGCCCTTTGCCCGGAATGTACTTTGATCTGAATAACGCGCTTGTGCTTTTCGATGGGTATGCCTCACCAACTGGTTTCCCCCAGATCATCGTCCCAGGCGGTACGACCCTCAATTACCTCATCCCATTTGGTTTTTCTGGCATCAGCATGATTTTCCAAACAGCCTTCTTCTCAAACTCGGCGAACAATTCCTATGTGTTCTCTGATGCCCACCAACTGGACTTCCAGTAGCCGACGGGGGCAGTCGACGACTTAGAATTCAGCCTGGAGCCTCATGAGGGGCTTCAGGCCATTTAAGACCTGCACCATGTTCAGACTGTGACGATTTGCAAAGTCAAGTTTGAGACCGTGCCGATGGGTCGTCATAATCAAAGCTATGCAGAACATCGGACTGACAAAGCGCAGATTCATCATTCTCATGCTCTTCCTTATCCCCGCAGGATGGGCCATCTTTGTGCAGGTCTTAGTCAGACGTAGCCCACCGGGGGCAGCCATCACCAATGTTTCCGGCGACATCATCTGGGCTATGGAACAGATCCGGGATGTCGATCCCCATAGCCCGACCTATCAGTTGCGATACAACCTCAAAGTTGGCGAGACTTGGTCTTGCGTTATTAAGGCAACGCCTTCGAGCTCCGGAGAAGACCTATTCCAAATTCTCGACGAAGACCGAAGTTCATCGGTCAAGGTGCCACAAGTTCTCAGTGGGACCTATGACCTAACTGTGGTCAAGCAAGAGGACCAAAGATGGCTCCTCAAGATTTCGGCCACTAAAGGTGGTTCTCTATCAGATCCCTATTATTGCTGGCTCGACGCCTTTGGCAACATGGGCCCATTCACAAATGAGGCGACCGTCACGGATGCCCGCGATGTCCTCTATCGCAAGACTGGCATTTATCTCGCTGGGCCCTTCAAACCTGAACTACGGGCCCGAGATTGGTGCAGCAAACAACCAGGTTCGTCCTTAGGTATGCCGGCGGCGGTGACAGTTGAAAGACTTAAATTGACCAGCACGGCAGAGGTGATGCAGCCAAGCGGTGGCCTCAAATTTATGGGGCCAGTGAACTATCTAAATGGTGTCGGCGCGTTCAAAATACTTTCCTACCGTCGCATGCAATTCGAGCGCATACCTTGGGAAGGGTATGTCGAACTGGTGATTCGTGCCGACTACACCTATCCAGAAGCAAGCATCCATCTTCTGAGCGGTGTGGGGCGCTTCCGCGATCTCATTGATTTGCAAAAGGAACGCAAGGTGGGCGCCGCCAAGGAACATACTCTGTATATCAAGCAAACAATGACGCACACCGGAGAATAGGCCATGAAGATCACGTTCTTGGGGCACGCAGCTCTTCGCATTGATGCTGACAAAAAACCGGCGACCCTTGTTGATCCGTGGTTCTCCAAGACGGGAGCGTTCTTTCGTTCGTGGTTTCAGTTCCCTGAAAACAGCCAGTTGCTTGATTCCGCCACCACTGGCATCGGCGACATCTTGATCTCACACAACCACGCCGATCACTTCGACCCACCAGTCCTACGTGCAGCCCTGGCCAAGAATCCGAACCTGAAGATTCACATCGCCAAATTTGCCACCGACTGGTTCAAGAACGGCATCATCAAACAAATCCCAGAGGCCACTGATCGCTTGGTTGTTCACGCAGCCTTCGAAAACTTTGAGCTTTCCTGCGGCGTCTTAGCTTTCTTTGTTCCTGAAGAATCACCGGGCCAAATTGACTCGACGATCGTTTTCAAAGATGGCGACGAATTCTTCGTCAACATGAATGACTCGAGGCTCAACACGCCCCAACTCGAAAAGATCGCAGCCCGCGCAAGCAAAGTCAACTTCGTCGGCCTCCAAGCATCTGGTGCCAGCGAATACCCAATCAACTATCTCTATGACCCAGCAGACATGGAGAAACGAAAACTCGAGAAGAGGCAACTGAAGTTTGAGCACTGCGAACATGTCGCTGACATCTTGCAGCCAGAGCGCATTCTCTTCTTCGCCGGCCCACCGGTCTTCCTCGATCCGGTGTTGGCTCCGCATAACGACCTGAGCCAAGCCTCGGTCTTTCCGGACCAAATAGATATTTTGTGCCACTTCGATAAGTCTCGCCCTGACATCTCAGAGCGAAGCTACTTTCTTCTCCCCGGCGAAGAATTCAGCGACCGCTTCCTTTGGCGCACGACGGCGAAAGATGACCCTCGCCTTCTACCGTTCACCAAGAAATCTGAATACATCGAAGAGTACCGCCAGCGTCGGACTGCAGAGCTTGATTTCGATCTTGGCAAATTACCAGAACAAGAGCGGCTCTTGGCGCACTTTAAGTCGATGGCCAACATCAGCGCTTATGTGTCTGCCAAGATTGGTGGCAAGCTGTGCTTCGTCATCAAGAGCGAAACAGACGAGTCCACGTTCACAGTCGACTTCGATCAACGACAAGCGTCCTTGGGGCTGAGTGATGATCCACTCTACATTCTCACAGCGCCGGCCCGAGCGGTGACGGCAGTCTTGGATGGCGAAGCCACCTGGGACGACGTCTTCTTATCTATCCGCATGAGTTTTGATGAAAGAACAGAGCGCTTCATTTCGCACTTCAAGACACTGCTCAAGTATCTTGATGCCGACATGATGGAAGCTCTGGAAGCCTATGAAGAAGGGCTTCAAAATGACGGCGAAACTGTCATGGCCGACATCGTGCATGATGGCAAGACCCACCGGATCCAGCGCTTCTGCCCTCATGCAGGTGTGGACTTGGTGCGCCAGGGCAAGGTCAATGACGATGGCACCATCACTTGCATGGCCCATCGTTTCTGCTTTGACCTCACCACTGGCAAATGCACCAACGTCGAAGGATTCAAACTCAAGGTCGAGTAAGGGAAGCCCCCTCTACTTGAAGGTTTTGAATTCTCCGGCTTTCAGCTTCTTCATGTAATCGACCATCATCACCTTGACCTTTGGTGCCAGGATGATCACGCCAGCAACGTTGGGGAATGCCATTCCCAAGATCATCAAGTCACTGAACTCGAGCACATTCTCAGCCGAGACGATGGACCCCAAGAAGACGAACACCAAGAACAAAATCTTGTAGCTCATCGAAGAGGCTTCGCCGAACATCCATGTCCAACACCTTTCGCCGTAGTAAGACCAAGAAATCACGGTCGAGAAAGCAAACATCGCGACGGCGAAACTGAGCACATACGGGAACCACCAGATCACGCTGCCAAAGGCCAAAGAGGTCAGGGCGGCCCCTTCACCTGCGGCGCGAGCGGCAACCATATCTGGATCAGTGCTGTTGTATGCTCCCGTGATCACGATGACCAAGGCGGTCACTGTACACACGACAACGGTGTCAATGAATGGGCCTAAGGAAGCGACAATACCCTCGCGAACTGGTTCGTCCGTCTTGGCTGCGGAGTGAGCAATAGCTGCAGATCCGACACCCGCTTCATTAGAGAACGCCGCTCGCTTGAAACCTTGAATCAATACACCCATGAAGCCACCGGCAACAGCGATTGGGCTAAAGGCGCCAGAGAAGATGCTGCCAAAGGCAGATGGAATTTGATCAAACCTCATCACCAAGATGGCAATAGCGGCTAGCATGTAGAGCCCACACATCGCCGGGACGACTTTCTCCGCCGTTTGAGCAATACGCTTAATACCACCGATGATGACGATGCCAACCAGGATCGCCATGATGATGCCGTAAACCCAGCCATTGTCCTTCAAGAATGGAACCGTGGCACTGATAGCACCCAAAGATTGCTTAATCTGATAAGTGTTGCCGCCACCCAAGGAACCACCGACACAAAGGATGGCAAACAGAACGGCCAAGACCTTACCCAGTCCGCCCATGCCCTTCTTTTCCAGGCCGATCTTCAGGTAGTGCATTGGACCACCAGAGACCTTGCCGTTTTCATCGACCGTGCGATAAACGATGGCGAGGGTGCATTCGACGAACTTGGAACTCATGCCCAAGAAGCCGGCCAGGATCATCCAAAAGGTTGCCCCTGGACCACCGATGGAAACCGCGACGGCAACGCCGCCAATGTTGCCAAGACCGACGGTCGCGGAAAGAGCAGATGCCAAGGCTTGGAAGTGAGTGACTTCGCCAGCCTCATTTGGATCGTCATACTTGCCCTTCACCACTTGAATGGCGTGCTTAAAGGCCCGAAAGTTGATGAAACCGAAGTAGATGGTGAAGAAGATACTGCCCAAGAGCAGCCAAAGAAGGACAAAAGGCATCCCACCAATTCCGTCCCAAAACATGACACCGCCGAGGTGCTCGTTCAGGGTGCCGGCGACGTGATCGACTTTGAGTTCAAACTGGCGGAACATGCTCAGTTCTTCGTCTGTCTTGTCGGACGTCATCTGATCTTCGTTCTGCTGGGAATCTCCTTCGGCTTCGGCCGAAGCCGAAGGTGCGGCAGAGATCGCCCAGGCAGCCGTTGACGCAAAACTTGGATCCGCGGCGGCAGCTGGGGGCGCCATCGATCCGAGAATGAGAAGAAGAACAGCTACAAAAGTCCAAGATCGGGCCATGAGAAAAACCTCGCTGAGAAACCACTCCGAAGGCACGGCAGGACCTAAAAAGCACGATCCTGGGCATATCTGGGGCGGATTCTACAGGATGCAGGCCAAGCTGCAACTCGGGAGTCCCAAAGCACTAAAGGAAGCGGTAAGAAGTCTGATTTGGGCGGGGAAAGGAGCGCTGGGCATAAAAAAGCCCCGATCTCATTGAGATCGGGGCTGAATATGGCGGAGAGACAGGGATTCGAACCCTGGGTACCCTTTCGAGCACACACGCTTTCCAAGCGTGCTCGTTCGACCACTCCGACATCTCTCCAAGCGGAGGGACAGGGATTCGAACCCTGGGTACCCTTGCGAGCACACCGGTTTTCGAAACCGGCCCGTTCGACCACTCCGGCATCCCTCCCAGTTCGAGAGGTCAAGCCTCGAACATGAGGCGGATTCTATGCGCGTGCTGGGCAGGCTTCAACTGCCACCCGAAAGCGACTTTTTCCCAGACTAAGAAATCGGCAATAAGCCTCGCCTCAGGTGCTTCTGACCGATTCTGAGAGATTTTCAGGATTTAGCCCGTGAACCCGTCCAGGTCTGAGACGAAGAGCCTTCTCTTCGAAATTCGGGTTCTTCTGGTATTTCCCGGAGTCTCCATTGGGGGGTGCTCCGGATTGCTCAATGGTCGTTGCCCAGGTAAGGGGCACGACGATGTATCCCAATCAGTGGCCAATAGCGAAGCCACTCTCGGCTTTCTTTCCTCAGCTTCGATGGCAAGGCGCTGCTGCCACGTCGCAGGCGGTCATTTCTCGCGCCTTGACCGAAAGAAATCTTGCAGAATCCCGCTGCATTCTTCAGTCAAGACAGAGTGCACCAACTCAATTTGATGATTCAGGCGCTCGTCTTGGACCAGATTGACCATCGACCCACAACCTCCAGCACGAGGATCCGAGGCGCCAAACACGATTCGCTTGATCCGAGCATTCACCAGAGCTCCTGAACACATAGGACAAGGCTCTAATGTGACATACATGGTGGCTCCGGTCAGGCGCCAATTCTCGAGTTCCGCAGCTGCCTGGGTGATGGCAATCATCTCGGCGTGAGCGGTAGGGTCTTTCAAGGTCTCGCGTTGATTGTGACCACGCCCGATGATCCGGCCGTCCTTGACAATGACTGCGCCGACAGGAACTTCACCTTCCTCAAGCGCATACGAGGCTTCCTTGAGGGCAATTCTCATGAAAGCGTCGTGATCCACGATTCCGGGAAATTGGATATCATCGTCGAATTCAGGCATCGTGGACTACCTTACGTATAGGTACTAATTGCGGTTGGGCCATGGTGCCCTCTTGTTGCCATCATGTAACGTGACAAGGGGCCCTTATCCATGGCCAGTGTTCTTGGATTCAATTTAGTGGACGAAATCAAAATGGCACCCGAAAAAATCTTGTTGGGGATTTTGCTGACCTTGCTGGGAATCTCCCTTGGGTTGTTGCTGTTTGTCGAAATCGACTTTGAAGCCACGAGAAACGTCGCCATCGGTGTCTGCATCACATTGGCATTGCTGCTGTCCATCGGCGTGATTTTTCCAATGCGCCGCTATCTCCAAGCGAAGAAGTCCGAGAATAATCGAACTCAATCCTACGAGGACTGAATGCGTAGAATCACCTTCATGATCTTGTTTTGTTGTTTCTTGCCCACAGCGTCTTGGGGTCAAGAAAAGAAGCAAGTCTGCGGCGACATTGTTCTCACAGCTTCGCGGAAACTTGAGGCCGCGCCGGAGAGCATTCGGGCTGGTGTTCCGCTCTATCCTTCTGCCATCGTCAAGGACGTTGGCAAGCTGGTCCTCGTGGATGCCAAAGGACAACCCGTCGTCGCCCGCCTCACACCATTGGCACGAAGATCGGCGCTCTTACGCGATAAGGACGCTGCCATCTCTTGGGTCGAGTTGAGCTTCAGTGCTTCATCCAAGACTCGTTTCCCGCTCCGTCTTGTCGTTGGTAAGCGGGCGCGTGGTGCTTTGAGTTTGATCCAGACCAAAAACGTCATCACCATCGCATGGCAAGACAAGGAGCTTGTTCTCGATCCAGCGTCCCCTTCTTTGATGCGGACATTCGCGAAGAAGGGAGTCGAGCAATTAGCCGGTCCTGCCCTCAGAATTTTCTTTTCCGACATCAAGAAGAAAGACGTCATGCCCGGCCCCTGGGCACTCAAGATTGAGAAACAATCTTCGGCGGCCATAACCCTCTTGGCTTCGACGAAGATTGAGGAATTGTATTTTGAACTTCGCATCCACATCACTTCTGGTGCCGATGACATCGTCTTCGATTGTCGTCTAGTCAACCGTGGTCCTTATGGCCACATGGCAACGAGAAGCGAACACGCATGGTTTGATCGCCTGAGCCTAAGTTTTCCGAAGCTGAAAGGCGCCAAGACTGTCTCAGCTGATGGTAAACAGTTTAGCGGGTCTGAATGGGCGCTCCTGCAGCATCACGTGACTCCCTACAAGGATTCACTGCCATCCGAGAAATTTCCTTTTCAAGTTTGGAGTCAATCGAAAACGAAACAGAGCGGTGAACGCCACAGCGGTTGCTTTGCTCTTGGCAGCGGATCACATTCCTTTGCCTATGGCTTTGTCGACTTCTGGGAGAATGCCCCGAAGGCTTGGAGCATTCACGATGAGGTTGTCATTTGCGATCTCTTCCCAGCGGGCGGCAGCGGACCCAAGTTCAATGGCCGCTACGGCATGCCCAACAAGGGCGGAGAAGTCGATCCGCTGACCAAAGAGAATTACCGATTTGAAGGCAGCCGCGCGAAGAGCCATCGAATATTCATGAATCTGAACGGGGGGCGCCCAGCGATATCTGCACGTCGCATCAAGAATCTGGCGCGAATCCCCGTGCACGTAACCGTCGCTCCTCGTTTTCTTCAAGGGCAAGAGATCTTGGGCTACGTCGTACCACCACGTCCCAATTCAAAGTCTTCAGCTGGCAGGCAATTCGAACGATTTGCGACTCTCTTCATCGACGACCAGGCCGCCGACAATCAACCGGCACTCGGCGTCATAGGGTTGCCCCGATTCATCGAACGCGGTGGCACTTACGGGCGAAGCGTGTTTCGAGGATGGTTCAATCACGGCGACCTCGCTTGGGGCGATGGCTACTGTTCCCTTCACTATGATCTCCCCTTCTCAGTCTTGTTCAATTTCCTCCGCAGTGGCGACCCGCGTTTCCTCGCGCTCGGACAACAAATGTCGAGACATCGCCGCGACATCGACCAGGATCACGATGAAACTTCTACATCAAATCGTCGTGGTGGCCAGTTCTATGAAAAAGGATGGTGGCATGGGAACTACTACCACCCGCACGCGTCTCACACTTGGGTCAAAGGTCCTCTTCTGCATTACTTACTCACCGGCGACTTGTGGTCTCTTGAGGCCGCACGTTTAAATCGTGATTTCATCCGGCGCGCCACACCTGAGAAATGGAATGGTGATTGGGGCACACGCATTCCTGGATGGAACATCGAAAACCTGCTGGCTCTGCACGAAGTCATGGGACACAAAGATGACATTCGCATGGCCCATGACATTGCCGCTTGTTGGCAGGCCATCGAGACCAAGCGCGATGGGGCGCAAGGCTTCGTCAAGAACATTCGCATGAAGCCGATCTCGTGGAAACCATGGATGCACAACATCCTCTTCAACGGCATCGCCCTCTATCGTTTGAGAACCGGTGACAAGGAGTTTGACCCACTCCTCGATCGCATCGCCAATCGCTTTCGGAACTCTGTGCTCAAGAAAGCTCCAGGGGGGCCATGGCGGGCGGCGCGCAACATGATCGGCGAGCAACGAGATAGACCAAGTGTTCAATTGCTGTGGCCGATGGCTGCCAGCTTCTCGCTTCTCGCTCGCATTCATGAACGACCCCAAGACGTCCAACTTGCCCATGAGTTGTTCCGAGACGCCCTGCTCTATTTCCAAGAGAAGCCCGGAGCGCCTGTGGCATTCCGGATCATGAACTACCCGAATTCTGAGTCCAAGATTCATGGCGGCATTCAACTATGGGGTTTGCATGCTCTCGCGGCTGAGCAAAAACGGCGCTAACGCCGATCTCCTGCTATAGCGTGACTTTAAGGCACCGTCTTTTCTCTAAATCGAAAGCACTGCACTTGACAGTGCAGTGCAGCACTGTAGAGTGCAGCGCATAGAGAGCCCGGTTAATGACATCGTTGTGAAAGAGAAAACGTCCAGATGCGTCTGGACGCCAATGGGAATCACCATGCCAAATAAAAATACGCCACCTTTTCGGAGTGAAAAGACAGACTCGGTCGCCCGTCCAGGGCCAGATTTGCGTCACCAAGACCTCCGTGGACGTAACCTCCGAGGTCACGATCTTCAGGGGGCTGACTTGCGAAGCGCAGACCTTCGAGATGCCGACTTACGCGGTACTGACTTATTTGGAGCGCGATTGGACCGTGCCAACTTAGAAGGCTGTCGAATTGAAATGACACGCATCGTTGAGATTTGGATTCCCAGACAATTGCCCCTCAACATCGTCAATCAAATTCGAGCCTTTGACTTTCAGTTGGTCATGACGCGCTTTGTCGGGCCCAATCGGAACTCCCAATGCTTGTCTTGTCCCTACGAAAGCGCGGCAGTTCGACCATTGCTCTATGAATGGGGATCTAAGACTTGGCACCAGGGAAGTGACTGGGCTCCGCCCTCTTCAATCTGGACAATGGAGGAGATCATCGCCTGTGTGCTTGAGCACTTGGGCTGTGCCCACGACCTTCAACTCCCTTTCACTCATCCCGAAGGACTTGCTTTAGAAGCTTCTTCGTAATCGTGGAGGTTGGAGTGTCGGTCAGGTTGTTTGGGTTGACCCATTCGCCGTCAGTAAGTTTCTTCTGAGTAATCTGTCCTTCGAAAAGGCGGCAGGTCAGCTTGTGATGAGTGATGCTGTGCTTGCATCGTGCGACCTCATCGCCAAACTTGACGGCAAAGCCCAGTCGTTCAGAAACGACAGCTTGCAATGCAGATTGCGGATCGGCGTTATTCTCATCCAACCACATTTCTGGCATCTCACGAAAACCGGGCATGCGGCTGGCGCCCTTTGGTCGGCGCCACATGAAGATATCTTCACCGCGTCGGCACAAAAGAACAGCGACGGTGACGTCGACCATCTTCTTCTTTTTTGGCTTCTCGGGATAAAGAGAAATTTCATTCCGCTCTCGTGCTTTGCACCACGATGAGATTGGACATTCACTGCAAAGCGGCTGACTTGGCAAGCAAATCGTGGCACCGAGATCGAAGAGGCCCTGATTAAAACAGGAGGCTCGATTCTTCGGAATCATGGACAAGACGACTTGTCCAAGTTTACGCTTCGCCACGGGAGTTTCATGAATGCCTGGCAAAGCAAGGAGGCGCGTAAGGACCCGAACAACATTGCCGTCAACAGCCGGTTGAGCTTTGTTGTACGCAATACTGAGGATGGCCCCAGCGGTATACTCACCGATACCAGGAAGGGCTAACCACGTTTTGAAATCTGTGGGGAGGGTACCTTCTAAGGAGTCGACGATGAACTCGGCAGCACGTTTCATGGCTCGAAAGCGGCGGTAGTAACCCATGCCTTGCAATTCTGCGAGGACATCTTCCTCAGTGGCCTTAGCCAGATGCTGGACTGTCGGGAATCTCTTTAGAAAAGGCTCATAGCGCGCAAATACTGCACCAACCGTAGTTTGTTGGAGCATGATCTCGGACACCCAAATGGCATAGGGATCTTCGTCCGCCCGATCTCGCCACGGGAGAACTCGCTTGTTCTCCTCATACCATGCGAGAAGTTTCTTGCCGACCTGAGCGAGTTCGTGAACTTGGAATACTGGGGTGGGAGAACCCGTCGTCATTCACCGGACTCGGTGTTTGATTCAGCGGGATCGACAACGACTGGCTCAACCATGGGTTCTTCCGGAGTATCTGAATTCGGCTCGGCCACAGGTTTTGCAACCACACGTGTAATCTGCGCTGACTCGGGATAGAAGAGGCTTGTCTCTGGATCCAAGAAACCTGAAAGGTAGGTGCGATCAGGCGTACTGCTATCTTCTTGCTCAACAATGCTTCGATCTTCCAACACCATCCAAACCCGGCGACAACGTGGTAAAACGGGAGGTTGTTGAATCTGACCTTTGACATTGCTCAAGGCGACAAAACGCCAGCCAATCAGAAGTCCTTCGATAACCATGTCGGTGGCTTCGGGCTTCAGACTCGCCACTTCGATCTGCAAGGTCTTAGGATTGAGCCAACCTTGTGTGGTCTGCGCTTCTGGGTGTGTTTCAGCCAACGAAAACACTTGGTCTCCGAACCCTCGGTCTGTGTCGCCATCGGATGCGGATTCGCATGACACTCCAACGAGCAAAATACAAACAAGAGAAATGGCTCTAAGTTGACCAGCAGACATAGGTTTCCCCTCTGACGAGATGACCAGGATTGGCTGTCACGCGTGACACCCTTACACAGAGCCTAACTATTCCAGGGACAAGAGCCACGAAGCCAAGCGGAGGGCCGGTTTAGACGCATGTGGCTCAATCGTCCGCTTCAACCGGTGATGAAATGAACGGCAGAGAGATGGTAAACAAGGCGCCACCTGTTGGGCTCTCACCCAAAGTAACGCGTCCTGAGAGGAATTCGGCCAATGCCTTGGTAATCGTCAACCCCAATCCCGAGCCACCCGAGTGAGGATCATCGCCCCTGGATCGATGATGAAAGCGCTCAAAGACGAGGGCCCGCTCCGGGGGTGGAATACCTGGTCCTTGGTCTGCCACCACAAAGTGAATCTCAGAACCAACCGCGCGAATCATCACCTTGATGATGCCATCTCGTGGTGAAAATTTGACGGCATTGTCGAGAAGATTCACGAGCATTTGCTCGACGGTCCCAACATCAACCCACCATTCGGTGAGATCTGGATTATCAAGGAGCTCAAACTGGATCCCCTTCTGCTGAGCCCGCATCGCAACTTCTTCGATTGCATGTTCGACCACAGAGGTCGGAGGGCATGAAGTTGGATGCAGCGTGATTCGTCTCGCCTCTACGCGTGAAAGATCGAGGACATTTTCGACGAGTTTGATCATTCGCTGGTTGTTGCGCTTCAATAACTCAAGCAGTTTGCGATCATCCCCGTCATACCGCGAGAGATCATCGCAAAGGAAATCAAGGGCTCCTGACATGGCCGCCAACGGGCTCTTGAGTTCATGGGCAGCAACTCCAATCATTTGGTCTTTCGTATGGCCTTCTCGCTCCAAGCGAATGTTGGTGTCATGGAATGCTTTGTTGATCGTTCGCAGCATGGCATTGACCCGCTGCAATTCTTGTTGCTTGCCGACGATCTCAAAATCGAGTTCCTTGCGACGCACAGAACGACTGCGATCTTCAAGGACATTGCTCACGACTTGTAGAAGGTGAGCGCCGTCGCCTCGTGTGTCAATCCACGAAAGCCCACTTGGCAATGAACGATTGTGACCGTCTACTATGGGATCAAGAAAACCGATAAGACCGACATTCCCCAAGACAGGTTGAAGCGCCAGTCGATATTCATGAAATGGAATCGTGGCCGCAGGATCGCAAAATATCACACAGTCAAATGAGAGCTGTTTGCATCGAAAAACTGCCTGCTCGACATCATGGCAGTGAACGCAAGTAGCCACGCCATCCAAGGGAGTAGAATTGAGACGGCTCAATAGGTCTTGGTCATTGCCGACGACAAGAATCAGAGGCAGAGACTTCTCAGAGAGGGACGCAGAATCATACTCGAAGTTTGTGCGGGCCAGTGCACTCGCCAAGTCTTGGGTTGATGTCGGCTGGCGCAGGACATGTTCAACACCACTGGTCTGAGTGGCCTGCTCCAGCGTATCTAAGACTAGAGGAACGATGGCAATCGTCGGTGATGAATGATCCTTGCACACGAGAGCAAAATCGGAAAATTCCCGTGCCAATTTGTCCTTGTCGGCAGAGAAATTCCAAATCAAGACATCCGGATTACCGGTCAGATTAGGAAAATCGCCCGCAACCGAGGCATAAGCCGTGACCTGATGCCCCGAAGCTTCCAAGATGGCCTGATATGGCGCTGGGTTGTCACTGCCGTTAAGCAAACTAATTCTCATGATTAGGTTGCCCTCGGCAGCGATAGACACTTAGAGCGATTCGGCAAGAATACGTGCTTGTGCGTGTTCCTTGACCAGTCGGGCAAAGCATCCGACATCCAGAGGAAATTCGATCTGGCTCTCAAGAGCCGGGGTTGGTGCGCCGTGGTTATTGTCATTCTCTCGTGCCCAGCCAATGACGCTTGGCCGAATTGATTCCGGCAACGCCTGCAAACGTGTCACTGCGTTGGCAACTTCCTTAGCTCCCATGCCGCAGTCGATCACTACAACATCAGCTTTGAATGCGCCATTTTCAACCCGATCGACCCATTCAAATCGATCTGAAGAAACTGCTCGCATCTCGTTGCAGCAAACCACGTCACTCATCAAGCGCCGATGAAAGTTGTTTTCTGCCAATATTAGGACTTGAGGTCGTTTCATGACCAATCCTCCAGTTCTGAGGCCTAACCGCAATAATCATTGTCAACCCGCAAGGGCTATGGGTCAAGCCAAAGGTCAGGACTATTCATGCTCAGGATATTTACCCCAAGCCCTTTGACATCAACAGTTTATGGTGAAGCAGGTGAATCAAGAGGACTCGAATCCATGAATAAAAGCTCATCGGACCCAGAATCGGGTGGGCAACAAAGGGCTGAGAATCGCCCCGTTGCAATTTCCTTTCAAGATCAAGAAGCGAATCTCTCGACGAAATGAGTCGGTGCAGAATTGTCTCGCGGTCGAGCATGATTTGTGGCGTGACACCAGGATCAGCCTGTTTGCCAGTCGGAAATCGGAACGTGACCAAAACCGCTTTCTGCGCCATTTTTTGAGTCCATGTTGGTTGGAGTGATTGGATCGATGAATCGGACAAGGCCTGTTGAAATCGGACGCAGCAATCTTCAAGGGTTAGGACAATGTGAAGTCCAAACTCGGAAGGACTCCAGGCACCATTTGTCGCAGGTCGAAGCAGAGCTTCATGCGTCAATGGTAGGAGCTTGCCAACCTCGGCCTCGATGCGGACTAAGTCTTCGATCGCTCGGCGCTGCAGGTCATTTCTTGGCTTTTCGTTGGACACGTGGTGACTCAATCGTAGACATGGAAAGAACAGGCTATTCTGCTATTGTCAGACTTCCGAACAACCCCATTGACGGCGTTCGTCAGTGTTTTCTTCGAATGATAATGAAGCGTCTCACCTAAACATGAACAATCTCAAAACTACATGCGCGGGCGTCTTTGTCCTAGGTGCATCGATCATTCTCTATGAAATTGCTCTGACTCGCGTCTTCGCCATCATGATGTGGCACCACTTTACTTATATGGTGGTTTCCATTGCGCTTTTGGGATTCGGAGCGGCAGGCAGCATCCTCACAGGTCAAAAAATCGACGAATCCCAGCCCACAGCTGCGAAATTATCGAATTACTCCCTGCTGTTTGCCTTATCTTCGACGCTGTCATTCTGCTTCGTAACTCTGATCCGAATCGACACGCTTCATCTCTTGGATCAGCCTAAGAATCTCATTGCCCTACTTCTGTTTTACATCCTGATCAGTGTGCCTATGCTCTTTGGTGGCTTGGCAATCGGCGTTGCGCTGATGTCCCTCACCAAACACGTCAATCGCATTTACTTCGCTGATCTTGCCGGTTCGGCTCTGGGTGGCGGTGTGAGTGCTCTGCTCCTCGGAAAATTAGGGGCCGAAACGACCATCATCTTGGTTGGCGCTTTCTCTACAGTTGCCGCGCTCATCTTCTCATTGGGCCTTCCGCTTCGGCGTCGGATCTTGCCAGCACTTGGATTCGTCGTTGCTGCTTGGTTCGCCATTGGTTTCTTGGGTGGGGCACCTGCGCTCAAGATTCCCTCGATGACCTGGGAAGTTCCCTTTGCACCTGACAAGGAAATGACTGCGATCAGCAAGACTGGGGTGATGACGCGCTTGCCCAGCGCCACCGCCGAAGTCGAAGTCAGCTTCCCCTACCCTGCCCTGCCGATCCAAGGCGGCGAATTCTCTCTGACTACGATCGAGCGCATCCAAGCGCGCTTTGTGACGCAAGACGGAACCGCACCGACCATGCTTTATGGTGGTGCCGGTGATCTTAAGAAGTTCCCATTCTTACGTGACACTCAAGCAGCCACAGGATTTGTTGCGCGCGAGGCAAGCGGTCAGAAAGAGCCAGAAGTTCTCGTCATTGGCGTCGGTGGTGGCGTCGACATCATGATGTCGTTGGCCTACAACGCCAAAGAAGTGACGGCGGTTGAGATCAACCCTGCGATGCATCGGATGGTCACCGAAGATTTTGATGAGTACCTCGACGGCCTATTCCGTCCCGGAGCTCATGAGTATTCCGACCGCATCAATCTCGTTTACGGTGAAGGGCGCAGTTACATGCGTCATAGCGAGAAGAAGTTTGATGTCATTCAAATGAGCGGCGTTGATTCCTTTACCGCGCTCAGTACGGGTGCCTACACCTTATCCGAGAGTTACCTCTATACTGTCGAAGCCGTCCAAGAGTTCTTCAATCACCTCACCGACGGTGGCGTGATCAACTACTCCAGATTCATCTTGAGCTACCCCAAGAAACCACGCGAGACTCTTCGCCTCGCGGGAATCGCACGGTTAGCCCTGGAAGAACTCGGGGTCGAAGACCCATCGTCGCACATCTGCGTGTTCCGCGGTCGCGACTGGGCCTCGACCATGATCAAGAAGACGCCATTCACAAGGACCGAGATCGAGGCGCTCTATTCCTTTGCCTTGAAGAATCAGTTCGGCGGCTTGATTTACGATCCACTGATGCCGGCAGATGCCAAATTCGACTCTGTTGCGACCAGCCCTGACGCCGTTTCGAATTACATCAAACAAGCTCTTCGATTGCATATCCCTGAACTCGACAAGAACTTCGATATCGACGGAGTTGCGATGGCTCTAGCCGACGCAACGCTGAACAAAGCGACGAACGAAGGAGCTATCGATGACAGCATCCTGGATGAGCTAATCACCCCATTCCCGGAGAACCTTCGCCCCCGCGCCAAGGTGCTCGCACGCACGTTCATTCGCGAATCGCGCACCTACCTAAGCAAGGACATGGAGTCCTTCAATCTGTCGCGCCGCGACTTCGCCGATCTCCTCTCGCGAGATCCAAAAGTCAGAGACGGATTCATCGCCGGCTATCCATATGAAATGGAGCCCTGCCGCGATGACAATCCGTTCTTCTTCAACTATTACAAATGGTCGTCACTCCTCAGCTACGACAAAAGCCTTCTCTTTGCGGAAGGGTTCAAGAGTAACTACCACCCCGACTTCCCTGTTGGTCACGCCGTGTTGGCGGTCTCGATGATCCAGATTGGTCTCTTGGCCATGTTCTTGATCTTCTTGCCAATCAGACGACTGAAGCGCAATGGTGTTCCGACTCCGGGACGCTGGCGATACTTGATCTACTTTGCCTCATTAGGCTTAGGGTTCATGTTCATTGAGATCACCTTGATGCAGAAATTGGTGATTTTCTTGGGGCACCCAACTTACGCACTGAGCGTTGTTTTGAGCTCTCTGCTCGGCTTCGCCGGACTCGGCTCGTTCTTAGCCGGACGCATCAAAGTCGCAACGAGAGGTGTCTTCTTATTGCTCTTAGTGGCCATCTTGGCTGCGATTGGCATCGAGCTCCTGGCCTTCCAGTATTTACTCGAAACGATGTTAGGAGCGAGCTTCACCTTACGTGTGATCACGTCCGTCTTGCTGCTCCTACCACTGGGCTTGGCCCTTGGTACGGCATTCCCAACTGGCCTGCGGGCAGTAGAAGCCAATTGTAAAGCTCTCGTGCCATGGGCGTGGGCAGTCAACGGGTTCATGAGTGTGATGGCAAGTGTCTTGTGCATCGTGCTGAGCCAAGAAATTGGTTTCACCAAAGTCTTTTGGCTGGCAGCGGGAATCTACACAGTTGGCTTCTTGATCGTGGTGCCTGAGAAATCAGGCCGCCGCTCGGCGTCTCGCGAAGCGGTAAATACCGATGCCGACCAAGACCATCAAGAAGGAAATGAGGACTGAGACGGAGATGCCCTCAGGGCGATCTCCAGGATTAAGTCCTTCGCCACCGAACACAAACTTGCGTCCTGGGTCACCACGAAAAGACTCGGTGATACAACGCAAGATTGAGTAGCCGATGAAGTAGGTCACGATGAGCTGGCCGTCGAAGCTCTTTCTTGGGCGCAGGTAGTACCACAAGAACAACCAAAGAGCTGTGAGCGAGATCATCTCGTAGAGCTGGACCGGGTGAATGGGGATACCATTGAGGCCCACCCCATGTTCGAAAGTAACGGCCAATGCGTTGTCGCATCGATGGCCGTAGCAGCAACCCGCCAGGAAACACCCGATTCGCCCGATCGCATGAGACATAGGACATGCCGCTGCGAAGACATCAAGCCCCTTCAGCACCGGGACTCCTAAGGATCGAAGTCGAAAGATCATCGCCGGCGTTGCAGCAATGATGGAACCCCAGAAGACAAAACCAGTCTGTATGTTCTCGTCACCCGGATCATCTTGGCCGGCAACGGTCCATAAATAGAGACCTTTGCCGCCGACGTAGAGAGCGCCAACAAGGATGAAGAGAGTGACGGTCGTCCCGTCAGCCATTTTCTTGTAGCCCAAGCGCGCCGATTCCTTGCGCACAAAATGGGCCCAGAGAATGACAGAAATGCCAATCATCAGGCCATAGCTATTGAAGGCAATTGGTCGGCCGAAGAGGACAAACTCAAAAAGAACAGGATGCATTAAGCCTGCGTATCCTCAGGTTTGGTGAGCTCAAGATCACTTTCGGCCAATGAGCGAGCGCTGGCCAAAGTCCGATTTCGAGCTGAGAAGCGCCCCATGTCGATACCGGCCTTGATGGCTACACCGCCACAGGCAACCAAGCGCCACGCTGGATTAAGGAGCATGGCAAAGCCAACGGCCACAACAAAACACAAAGTGAGCGATCGGATCGCCCTTCGTTTTTCGACACTCTTGAGGAGGTCTAAGGCAATGTCGCGTACGCCACCAGAAGCATCGACGAACTTACGCGCCGAGACACCAAAAGGCATGAGGACTAAGCTCGCGAACGAGGGTCCACCGTGCCAAGTTTCAGGCTCGACCGTCGGTTCATCGCCGCTATCCAAGAGGACAGCGGCTGCTTCAAGATCTGATTCGACTAGTAGTTCGGTTGTCATCACCTTCGCTTCTTACGTTTGCTAGATTTCTTTTGTCCGGACTTAGCATAGGCCTTCCAGGCATTGTCCAGGTATTTGAACACGTCTTCGCCAGCTTTGACACCAAAGACCGGGCCCCCGAGCTCACGTACTTCGCTATGAAACTTCCCTTTGCTTCGCGCCGCTTGGCAAGTGATGCGCAAGAACTCAACAATCTTGTCAGTCCTCTTGCGCGCAAGGAAGTCAAAGAAGCTCCAGCACTTCGCCAAGTCAGCGTCTTGCATCTGAAACAGTTCTTTAGGCATCAACGAATGCAATGGAACGGCAGCCTTGAGGGCCAATGTATTGAAAGACTCGCGCTGACCTGTCTGCAACGTTTTGAGGCCTTCGGCACCAACCTTGGTGTCGTATTTGTCGTGCTTTAACTGGTAGCAAGTCACGGTGTTACGACCGAGAAACTCGAACGATACGTAGTAGGCGCACCCTTCCTCGAGCCAGTCCATAGTGCCGCGGTGATCATCATTGTTGAAATGGACATTCGCCAAGTCATGCCCAAGCTGATGAGCGATCGATCCTTCGAAATCGCCTTCAGCAGTAAATCGACTGAAGTGAACGTATGCGTTCCCACGAAGGTTGTGTGCCCGTTGCCCTGTCGATTTGAGATATCGCTCGCGGTCCTTGGTGAAGACCCGGCCATAGAATTCACGCCAATAGGCTTCGAAGAGTTCGACATCGTCATGCATGAAGAAGAATTCAACGAAGATCTTGTCAGGGATGTTGTCTTCAAATTCTTCGGCGTATGGGTCGACTAATTCGCGACGGAATCCTTCGATGATCTCTTCTGCTTTCTTGCTGAGGTCCAAGGCGCGCTTGGGTGAGATAATCGTTGTGTCATAGATCAGGCGCGTGTGCATGCTTTCGACAGTTTTCATCGTAAGGCGCTTGCCTTTGTCGGTGATTTCGTCGAGTCCATCTGGGTTGTTCGCAGCCTGCGCCGACTTCAGGGCTTTGCCCTTCCGTTCAGCGAGAGCATCCCCCTTCAGCGAGGAACGAATCTTCTCAGCTTTGGCTTTCCACTTCCTGCCAGCGGCTTTAAACACACCTGCACTCAACCATGCACCAAGTCGGTCGCAGCGAGCCATGACCTTGCGCTGAGCGTTGAACCAAGCGGTTGTCCCCTTCTTCATTTCCTTGACCTTGGCCGAGCTCACATCGATGGCTTCTTTGCGCAATTTGTATTCACTGGCCAAGCCATAGAAGGTTTGATCCCGAGCGACCGTCTTCATGTAGTTCGCTTTGGGAATATGGTCTCGACTGATCTTGACGAAACCCTTCTTGCCAACCGCAACTTTGTCTTCGCCAACGAGCTTATAAGGAACTTTCTCCGGGTTGACCGTGTCACCGACCCAAAGCTCGATGTGCTTTGGGCCAAAGATCTCAACCGAGCCCTTGGCCTTGTACCGGATGCCGAACTTGAACTCACCACAGATGACTCTCTCGCCATCAATCTCGGTGAGGTACTTTCGATATTTCTTCTCCGCCTTCTTGCCCGTTAGTCGGATGCCAACGATCTGAGCGCCAGCTGGCAGAGACAAAAGAAGCGAGAGAAGTAGACAATAAAAGATACGCATCAAAGTAAATCCTCATGAGCCAGGTTGAGGCTTCTTTCCCGAGCAATTCGAAACAGTTCGCCCGCTTCAAATTCGGAATCCACCACACTTACTCGCAATAAGGAGCAGGTTGGAATATGAAAAATGAAGGACTAAACACGGTCAGGTGATGTCAAGATCTTAGCGACCTTGCCCGTCAGGCAAAGCCTCAGTTTTTTCTACTGGGCGGTAATACATCAATCCGAGCGAGAAATCCCTCAAATCGGTGGTTTTGAAGCCATTAAGCTGCCATGTCAGATCGGTGAAAGGCACTCGATCAAGGCTCCTGCACCTCGTTGCCAGGAATCCACGCACGGCTGGATTGCCCCATTTCCCCCACAATGAGCTTCCCAGGGCTTGCGGATTACCACTATTGGGAATGGCAAAATGGGTCACAACAGTTGCTGGCTTCAGAAGCTCAGCACCATGATCGAGGCAAGAAATCATCGCACCCTTGATCTGGTCATTATACGGCCCAGCAATGGACTCTCTGACCAGCACGCCAGGTCCTGAAACATCCAGCTTCAGCATCTTGGATTCAGTATTTCCTTGGGCGGAGACACCACACAATTGCCAATGAACTTCGTTTGCCGCCGCGGCTCTTGAGGTAAATGACAGACGTAATCCATCAACGCGACCAACACCTCGGTTCCGAACATGGATGGTGATGTTCTTGGAAAACACAATGGGCACTCTAAAGCGCCATCGGTTCAGTCGGTTGGGAATTGCTCCATAAGTTTGAACAGCATCGGTAATTCCAACTTTGAAATTGCTGCCGACCCCAAAGACGTGCTTCAACGGAAGGTCGATTCGTACTTCATCGTCACAAGACACCAGAAGATCGAGCTGCTCCAAATCTCCCAAGGTCTTGAACGGGGCCAGTAAATCAAGGGTCATGGAATCGACCACAGTCGGTGTCGTGACTTTCTTTTTGAAAGCTACGACGGACTTGTGTCCAGGAATTGAACTTGAAAAATCCGGGCGCGGAATAACGAGCGCTGCCCCGGGTTTCGAGGTCAGGGAAGGCGGCACTACCATCTTGGCTTTTAAAGAATCGAAAAGTCGGCCAGCACGATAAATCGCTTCAACGCATCGCCCGGGTGCAAAAGTCTCTAAAGAAACGTCTTCTCCGTAAGAACGAATTTGAACTTCATAGTTCGTCGAAGGTCCATCGAGAGTGACGCGGAGCGATTTCTTGAATGGGATCGGCAGCGACAGGACGGCTGACTCACCTTGCCGCAGACAAAGTGGCTTGGTGAAGAAACGAATGTGATTGCCAAAGATGGCATCGCACGCCATATCGATGACGGGTTCGGCGGCGTCGTCCGCATAGATACGAAGTTGCCCAGCTTGACGTTCGAGCCATATCCTCGTCAAGACGCCGGGGCCCTGCATGTCAGCAATGATGCGCTCGCTTCTGCGTCCACGCTTGATAAGTCCAGGATGATAGACGCCTCGTTCGTCGACGAATGATCCCTTCTTCCTGTCCTTCAAAACGGGGAGTAGACCCGTTAGCCGAAAAACTGAGTACTTGGAAAATTGAGCCGTGTCCGATGTGAATGGTTCATTCAACTCTTCTAAGACCGAGAGGATCCACACATCTGGATCCGGAGGGCCCATCGGCCGATCTCCATCCTGGGCAAGACTTGGGAGGCACATAAAGCTGAACAGAAGGAGGCAAATTCTTTGATTAGTCAAGATGCGCGGCATCGCTATCTCCCATGTCTTGTCCACCAGGAAAATACTCTTGCCAACGTTTGTCGACGAGCTCTGCCGTCTTCTCGTCGCAAAATAGCTCATCAGGGTAGTTTGGCTTCATACGCGCGTCAATTACCAGGGGGGCCTCGAAGGCGCGATGATTGCGAACAATTTCGCGCGCACGAGTGTATACGTCGGCTGCGGGTTCAAACCGAGTAAAAGTGGTCCACAAAAAATTCATATCACTCTTCGCCGCTTGCGCTGCGTTGTCGACCAGGACCACCATGGGCCACTCGGAAAATTCAGGAGCATCAGCAATACGCTGGGGCAACGTCGAGTTCTCGTCGGCAACCTCTTTGGTGTCAACGACAAGACAGCCACGACAGAAGACCTTGACGTTCTCGATTCCGGAGATGACGTTTCCTTCGAACTCACCGCGCAGTTTTCGCTTGGGGTCGCCGAGCCCAAGCATGACACCCTTGGATCCTTCGTTCACCTTGGGACCAGTGTAGTCGAGGGTGTCCATGCTCAAATTCGAGAAAACGAAAACGTCGGTCTCGAATTCGCAGCGCTCAAGGATGTGCTCGAGAGTTGCAGTGAAGTCTCGTAGGTCGACGTGGCTATCAGTCATCAGGAGGAATTTCGTCAGCGACAGCTGACCTTCGCCCAAGATCCTAAACGCCGAGGCCATCGCTTCTTTTTTATACCGCTGTTTGACAACGGCGCCCGC
Source organism: Planctomycetota bacterium (assembly GCA_047639315.1). Classification (GTDB taxonomy): domain Bacteria; phylum Planctomycetota; family DRQF01; genus S139-23. The sequence goes on along the minus strand of JBLINQ010000004.1, from coordinate 52,244 downwards.
GAGGCTGTGATAACCCGTTTCGCCGTAGGACCAGAGGTCAACCACAGCAGGCATGACAACGGGAAACAGGGGCGACAACAACTCTTGTAAATAGTCACCAATAAAGAAGTCTTCTTGGCGAGGCTTACCAACCACAGTCGCCGGATAGATAGCATCGGCGCGGTGATGAATCGCCTTAATGTTGAAGACGGGATAATCGTGGCGCAGTGAATAGTAACCGTAGTGATCACCGAAGGGGCCTTCGGGCCGTCGCTCATTCGCAACGATCTCACCGACCAGACAAAACTCGGCCCGTGCAGCTAACGGCAAAGGCCCGTGCTTTGACGACGCCATCTTCAGTTTCTCGCCGACCATCAGAGAGGCCAACAAGAGTTCCGGAACATTCTCAGGAAGTGGCGCGATGGCAGAAACGATGAGTGCCGGCGGGCCGCCCAAGAAAACGTTGGCTGGCAGATTTTGGTTGAGGGCTTCGGCCACAGCCAAATGAGCCCCTGCCCCCTTGCCGATTTGGAAATGCATGCCCGTGTGCTCATCGTCATGGACGTGAAGCCGATACATGCCGAGGTTATGGCCGCCGGTCTTGGGGTCTTCGGTGTAGACCAAAGGCAGAGTGACAAAAGGGCCGCCATCTTCTTCCCAGGTGGTCAAGACTGGGAGGTCTCCCATTCTTGCCGGACTCATGGTTCGCTCTAAAACCGGTGCACTCTTAGTTTTCTTGAGACCAACCCGTGCAAGTTTCGAGAACACGGAACGCTGAGCCCACAATTTGCCGAAAGTCGGTGGCATGAGCTCTTCTGGAAATCGTGCCACCTGCTCGACCATTTCCCGAGGGCCATCCCCAAAAGCCAAATCGACCCTTTTCTTGGTTCCGAAAAGATTCGTAACCAAGGGGAATTGGGCTCCCTTAGGATTCTTGAATAGGATCGCTGGGCCTCCTGCCGCGATCACTCGCCGATGGATCTCAGAGGCTTCGAGGGAAGGATCAACGGGAGCGTCAACCTCAATGAGCTCGTCATTGGCCCTCAAAACTCTGAGAAAATCCCTCAGATCGGAAAGATTCTCATTAGACACAGATGCAACTCCCTGAAGCGCTTTACAAACCGGCCCAGACGTGGACACTCAGGATCCATACAAGTGGTTCAGGAATCAACTGCTCATGAGCTTTCCTCATCAGCAGGGAATCAGAACCACTAGATGATAGCTAGTATTGAAAGGTAGCACCTAATGACCTTGAAGAAGAGCCGAATTCAGCCAAAGTCGATTGACCTGGAGCAGGCCTGTTGGCGACTCCCAGATGACGCTCCTGTACCAGAGTCTACGGCAGAATTGATGCCTGACGACGCGATCATTGGTCAAGAGCGCGCGCTGAAGGCTCTACGCTTAGGGTTAGAGCTTTATAAGCCCGGATATAACGTCTTCGTTTGCGGCATTGCCGGTACCGGGCGTACGTCCACTGTCAAGCGCATCTTGGCGTCCATGCAGCCCAGCTGTGAGTTGGCCGACGACTTGGCCTATGTCCACAATTTTGACGATCCAGAACGGCCCCGTCTGATTACGCTCCCTCGCGGAGAAGCGAACGACTTCCGAACCCTCGTGCATGACTCCTTGCGACTGCTTCGAAATGAGATTGACCAACTGATCAACTCCCCGGAAACAGCAGAACGCATGAAGTCCATCGAAATCAGCTTCAAGGTCATCGGACAGAAACTGACTACGGATTTTAGAGAGAAAATCGGTGCAGCAGGATTCGCATTGGCAGCCAGCAGCGCCGAGGGAACTGTCGTTCCAGAGTTAGTCCTGCTCATGGGCGAAACCATGGTCGACATGCGAGAACTCCCCCGCCTTGTCGCCGAAGAAAAAATGACTGAGGAAGAGGCGCGCAAGCACAGTACAAAAGCAGAAGAACTCGAGTCTGACTTAGTAACATTCATGGCGGAGCATCAGCGTATTAGCCGTGATCTTTCAGCCACTGTAAGCAAGGTACGTCGGCATGTCGTTCGGCTTGCAATCCGCGGTTTTCGATCAACGATTCTTGAGAAATTTCCAAGCAAGCCTGCCGAAGAATGGTTGGAGCAAATCCGCGACACACTCCTCGATAACCTTGAGATATTCGAACGGCGGGAAGGCGACACTGAAGGTGGCGAAGTGGAAGCGGCCGGCCCAGACTTCTCCGCGTTCGACGTCAACATCATCCTCGCCAATAAAGGGGCCGGATGCCCTATCGTTGTTGAGAATCACCCAAATTTCCAGAACCTCTTTGGCAGCCAAGATCGCGTCGCCATGGCACCGGGCGTCTTTGGCACCGATTTCAGCCGTATTCGGCCTGGATCTCTCCTGCGGGCTCAAGGCGGCTACCTCATCATCACTGCCGCCGATATGTTGATGGAAAATTCGGTCTGGCCGCAGCTCAAGCAGACACTCCGCTCAGGAGAGCTGACGATCCAACCTCAAGAATCAGGTGGCGCTGGCGGTGCGCCAGTTCTGACTCCTGACCCCATTGCTCTCAATGTAAAAGTCATCTTGTTGGGCAGTAATTTGCTCTACGAATCATTGCACGAGAAAGACCACGAATTCGCCAAGATCTTCAAGGTCAAAGCCGACTTTGACACGTCCATTGGAATCACCGACGAATCGCTCAGGCGCTACTTGATTGCCATGGTTCGCATTGTCCGCGTCGAAGAATTGGCCGAATTGGATCGCAGCGGTATCGAAGCGTTCCTGCAATTCAGCATGCGGCAAGCCGATCGAAGGGGCCGTCTATCAACTCGATTCTCTGAACTCTCAGACGTTCTGCTCGAGGCAGACTTTGCCGCCAGAAAAGATGGGGCCAAAGTGATTTCAGGGAAACACATTGAAGACTCGATTATGGATGCTCGCGAGCGACTCAGTCTCTATGAAGATAAGCTCAAGGAGCGAATCGACTTTGGCGAGATCATTCTGGAGACGGATGGATTCAGAGTTGGCCAAATCAACGGCCTGACGGTAATGAGCATCGGCGAGTATTCATTTGGCACAGTTGCCCGCATCAGTTGCCGTACATCAGCCGGAAAAAATGGTCTCGTCGACCTCGAACGGGAAGCCGACTTGTCAGGTTCGAGTTACGACAAGGGCTCGATGATCATTCAGGGTTTCATGAACGGTCGCTATGGCCAAGATTTCCCTCTCACCTTTGGTGCCAGCATCTGCATCGAGCAATCCTATGGATACATCGATGGCGATAGCGCCTCATCAACTGAGCTATTTCTGCTGCTGTCGACCTTGGCTGACATTCCGTTGCGCCAGGACTTGGCATGCACAGGTTCGGTTGACCAATTTGGCAACATCCAACCTGTAGGCGGCATCAATGAGAAGATCGAAGGCTTCTTCGATGTTTGTCATCGACGAGGGCTGACCGGCACCCAGGGTATCGTCATGCCCCAGGCCAATTTGTCTGATCTGATGCTCTCCAGGAGGGCTCGAGAAGCCATCGATCAAGGTCAATTCCATGTTTACCCGATCAGCTCAATTGACGAAGGATTGGAGATCTTCACCGGATTCCAGGCCGGAAACAGAACTCGGACGGGTGCTTGGCCAACAGGAAGCGTCAATGGAGAGATTCAGGCAGCCCTGGAACGCTTCCATAAGATGGGTGGCGACGGCTAAGGCGGATCTTGGCAGCCCGTCTTACCGACGCTTTCAGCCCGCGAACAGAAGATGTTCTTCTTTGTTGTGGGTCCCAGGGCGCCCGATTCATGAGATAAAAAAAAAGACGGACCAACGGGAGGTTGTTGGTCCGTCCTACCAAGACGGCTACGACCAGTTTCAGGCGTAGTTGGAAGAGGTGGGTTGTATACCCGCACAAGGCGGGAACAGGCCACAGCCGCAGTTTGGTATCCAAGTTTTTCAGGCCCTCAAAGATACCCCCGGTTTCGCAGTAAGGCGTCCGGAATTTGTGGAAAGCCAAGAACTGTCGATTTCGGGTTGAAGATGGCCGCTCGCGGAAATATCTTGCATCTCCTGAAAAGAAGGCGGCTTCTTCGCGGGAATGACATTAGGCGGCGTAGCTCAGCCCGGTTAGAGCGGAGGATTCATAAGCCTCAGGTCACTGGTTCAAGTCCAGTCGCCGCTACTGAAAAAACCCGGTCCATGTGACCGGGTTTTTTTTTGCTCTGAATTTTCGCGAGATTTAGGCCTGAGCGCTGGCAGCCTTCGGCGCCCGAATGCACCGCCCCATCGCCTTGGCAATGGGTTCCAGCTCCTGCATGAGCTCGTCAAATTCCACAAAATCGAGAGTTTGACGGCCATCCGACTTGGCCAATTCAGGCCGAGGATGGACTTCCATCATCAGTCCATCCGCACCCACAGCAACAGCAGCACGAGCCATGGGTCCGACGAGCTCAGAAAGCCCCGTCCCGTGGCTTGGGTCGACAATCACGGGCAAATGGGTCAGCTGCTTCAAGAGGGCCACAGACCCTAAATCGAGCGTGTTCCGCATCCGGGGCTCAAAGCTGCGAATGCCGCGCTCGCAGAGCACGATATTCTCATTGCCTCGCATGTAAATGTATTCAGCCGCGCCAAGGAATTCGTCAAGAGTCGACATCATGCCGCGTTTGAGAAGAACCGGTGTATTGGTGCGTCCGACGGCTTCTAAGAGCCTGAAATTCTGGATATTGCGGGATCCGATCTGAAGCATGTCTGAATGTTCAGCGACCCGATCGACCTCGTCAGGGCCCATGACTTCCGTGACCACAGGCAAACCGAACGCCCGCCTGGCCTTGGCCAACATCACTAAGCCAGGATCGCCTAAACCCTGAAATGCATAAGGAGAGGTTCGAGGCTTGAATGCCCCGCCCCGAAGGCCCGTAGCACCCGACTTTTTGATGCTCTCAGCGATTTGCGAGAGGATTTGGTCGTTTTCAACGCTGCATGGGCCAGCGATCACAGGAAGTTGAGTACCACCGAAACTCAGTCCCGGCCCGACCTGAACGATTTTGGCCTCAGACGACTCACGGGCAACGAGACCCCATGGGCCAGATATGCTGTGAACGCGCTCGACGAGAGGATTTTTGGATAGGGATTCGGCCAGAGCTTCTCCGCCCTGGAAGCTGACGACGTAGCATCCGTCACCACGAAGGGCGACATTCTCCAGCATTCCCTGAGTGCCAACGGCCTCAATGAGCTGGTCGGCAACGTCGGTACCCAGATTTTTGGTTATCGCCACGATCATGGGGCTATCTGCGTACCGAGACAGGCACGGTCCCTTAAGTGATTGAAAGGAAAAGAGATCGGGGAACGCCGCTATCGGCGCCCCGCCATCACTTTTCCATTCTATCAGCAAGCCCAACCCGAACAAGAATGTTGGTTCTTACCAGTTCTCGCGCGTGTAGATGAACGTGGCCAGCGTGTGCTCGCTTCCGGCTCGCCCACAAACTCCAAGCGACTCCGCTTTGCGCATCCATTCCGCCGCCTTCGATTTGTTTCCAGCGAAGAAATAAGCCATCGATGTGAAGCACTGAAGATTCGGGTTGCGAGGATCCTTAGCGACTGCGGCTTCAAAAGCCTTGGTCAATTCGCCACGAGCCTTCGGGTCTTGCGCCATGGCAACGATCAGTTTCTCACGGCCTGATGAGACGACTGGGAGCTTCGTATCGTCTTCGTCATCCCAAATCTCGGCTTGGCATGGCACGAGGCGGCAAGAACCCACCAAAGCTTCTGCAGCTTCTTTCCATGCTTTCTTCTCAGCATAGATTCCGGCCAACTTGTCACGCAAAGGTACAAAGAATGGAACTCGCTTAATGCTCTCTTTGATATAGCGAATCGAACTGTCCATGTCGCCAAGCTTGTTGTTGATGTCGGCGAGCAACAAAGCAACCGAGTCAATCTGTCCGTTAGACTCCCGCACTTTCAACGCCAACGGCAATGCTTCTTTGTAGGATTCGGCGACTTGACCTGTGATCTTAGTCACTGACTCCTTGATACGGCTGATCTTGGTGCGAATCGCTTCTTTGCGCTTGGCACTATCTGCGCCTATCGCGTCATCAAGTTCCGTTTCCAGGTCAGCGATGCCCTTTTTCATATTAGAGACGATACGCTCCCCGGTGTAGGCTTTCGCCTTGAGGCGCACAGCCAGTCGGTAAGTCAAAGACAGATCGCCAGCATCGGCTGTGGATCTTGTACGGAGCTCATCGAGATCAAGACCGCCGAAGGCAGCAGTATCTTGGTCCTCGGGGCAACGCCATTCCAAGAAGAGGATCAGAGGATGCCGGCCACCCATGACATCGTCACAAAGACCAATCTTCTCGGCATCCCGCATGACTTTCCATGCCGACTCGTAGCGCCCTGCAACATAGAGGGCACTGGCGTAGCTAATGATCAGGTTGATGTTCTTCGGTGTCGCCTTGTACATCTTGGCATAGCAGCCAATGAGTGCCTTGCGGAAGCCTGGGTCAATCATCCACGTCTGAGTGGCTGCCAAGGTCTCGGCAAAGACCGGAGCCGTACCTGAAGAAAACCAATTTGCCACGTAGTCAGCGGCTTCCTGGGTCTTCTCGGGAAGAGGGTTTTCCTTGCTGTCTCCCATTCTCAACAACGCCCGCACTTTGGTGTTGCGCATGTCGTAGTCGAGGTCGGCGATCTTGCTGTAGTCCTCGAGAACCTCGACGACCTTCTCGAATTCCTTCTTCCGTTCGTGTTGGCGAGCCAGCACCCGGTAGACATAAGTGAACTCGGGACCGAGTTTCTTGATCTCCGCGAGTTGAGCCTCAAGCTCTTCAAGCATCGCCTTGCGACGGCGACGGTTGTCAGTTTGAGGCATTTCTTCCAGAATCAAGCGGACGACGCGCATGCGAATTCCGATGTTGGAAGGATCTGCCTTCATCGCTGCCCGCAGGTCGTCCATATCGGCGCCGACGCATGCGGTGGGTGAGTCATCGGTTTGGGCCGAAAGAGTCGGCAAAAGAACCAAGAATCCCGCCAAAATGACTAAAGTAGTCGCAGCAAATTTCTGAGGAATCATCGTCAGATTCATGAGATGGAGTGTTCCTTCGATTTGAGTGCTTTCGTGGCATAATGCCAGTCAACGAACGCACCGTATTGTAGGCAGCGGGAAGGACGGAAAAAAGGCGCATCACGCGTCAAATTCTGAGTCGAATGAAAGAACATAAAGAAAATAAAACAAAGGACTTACGAGTTTTCTATGAAAATCGCAGTGGCACAGGAACCGTCGTTATTGTGGTTGTCTTCTTTGTCTTTTGCGTTGGCGCAGGAGCGATCCTCAAAATGATGACTACCAGCGCGGGCCGGGGTTGGGTCGGTCACCTCGCTATTTGGCTGCCTTTGGCCTTACTCATCTACTACGTTTCTCGGGCCGCTCGCTCCTATAATCGCCTGCCCCAGCAGAACGACCTCGAGTTCTCTGAACGTCTTCGACTCCGCCTGGAAGCGGAAGCCCTGCAGGCAAAAAAAACGCCGACACCCCAAAAGGCGTCGGCGGAATTAGCAGTGGAAGACCCGGAGAAAGACTCGGGGGCTACTTTACCGGAATCGAATTCTCCGGAGTTGGAGCCTCCTTCTTCTCCGACCCAATGAAGTAGACCACGCTGCCGACCTTCAATTGCACCTCACCCAGTTTCGCAATAATGGGGCCGAGCTCCGGATGGGCTTTGATGAGGGCGAAATAGGCCTCCGACCAAGGCTCAACGTGCATTGCCTTACTGCGGGTCTTCTCATCTTTGATGAGGCCGTCATCCAGCCACACTTTGTCGACCAAGGTGAAACTTCGGCCTTCAACCCTAATACGACTCAGCTTACTGGCATCTTGAGGCTTCGATCGGCTGAGTTCTTCGCGCATTTCCTTGGCTTTCAAGCTTCTCTCTACAGCTTGACGTCTTCTTGGGACAGGACCTGAGGCGCCACCCGGTCCTGGGGAATTCGCTGGGGTACGTCCCTCACCGGAGCCAACACGTCCAGGACGACGACCGCCTGTCTTGCCACCAGCTACGGCTCCGAGGGAACCTCCTCCCCCTGGCGCCCCGGGATTAGTCACGGGCAAGCCAGCAGTAATTGTCGAGCGCTTCTTGCGCTTGACACCACCCGTATCAAGATTATCCCAATTCTCGCCACGAAGACGCGAGTCGGTGACGACGACTCCATCTTCTTGAACAAGAATCGATGTATAAGGCGTGGCAATGGCGAAGGTCTTGCCAAGCCTGACGATCTCGTCTTTCAATTCCTTGTTCTCGCCCTTCAGGCGAATCTGATCCCAGAGATAGCCGACTTTCCGCTTGGCCCAGAGCACAGAGATAAAGTCTTTACCGGTCTTCTTGTCGCTGAACTTCTGTTCAAACGTGTATTCCTTAGAACCTTTGCCAAGCTTGCCACGCAGTCGAATGACAGCGTTTCCTGGCTTTTGGTACTTGCCCAAGAGGGTCAACTCGCTGCCCTTGAAGAGGTCGCCTATATTCTTCGGATAGACCTGCTCGATCTTGACGCCTTCAACAACGATCTCCACGTCTGTCAGGACCGGGAAAGCGACTTTGTCGAAGAAGCCAGAGAGGGCCAATTCGAGGTTGCCGCTGGTTGTGACATAGTCACGAGCGCCATGGCCATCTTCGGCAATGATATCGAGCAATCGTGCGTTGACGTCATAGCCGACCCCAAAAACGAAAACCCGTGCTTTGCTTTTGTTGGCTTTCGCAGCGTGGGCAATGATCGTTTTCTCGTTCGTCTCGCCGACCGTCGGCTTCCCATCGGTCAAGAAAACAACCATCGGCAAGCGATCACCTTGGGTCAAACTCGAAAGTGCCGTCGTCAGCGCTTCGTCGATGTTTGTTCCGCCAGTTGCTTTGATTTTCTTGACCCACGTGATGGCTTCGGCGACCGCCGTCTTCTCGGCATCAACCATCTTGCTGGCCCAAGTGCGAGCTTCGGTAGAGAAGGTCACGATATTGAATCGATCTGTTGGCCTTAGAGTTCTTAAGCCATAAACCAGAGCACTCTTTGCTTGTTCGATTTTGTCGTCGTCATTCATCGAACCGGAAGTGTCCACGACGAAGATGATCTCGCGAGCCACCACTTCCTCCGGCTTGAAATCGATCTTTGGTGTCAACTTCATCATGAAAAACCCACCATTCGCTGCGGTGTTCTCGCTCAGCAAATGCAGGCCAACGTCGCTCTTGCTCAAGGTATAGAACAGATGAAAATCATGAGACGCCAAGACCTTCTTGCCTTCAAACGAGACTGCCACAGAATTTTCGTTGCGACGCGACTTGGCAAGTTGATGAGAGGAAGAGAAAACGCTCTTGATCGGAGCTTGGTCGTCAATGGTGACGCTGACTGCGATGTCACCAACAGCCTCTTTGCTGAACGCCTGCGTCTTAAGGGGATAGCGGTATTCAACAACACCACCTTCTTTTTGAAGCTCTTGAACGTAGGTCAATGAGACTTTCACTTCCCCTCTTGCTGGAATGGGGAACACACTGGCTTTGAATAGATCGCGACCGACATACTCCAAGAGTGCCGGGTCGCGCATGGATCTCACGATCCCTTCGTAGATTCGCCTCGCCTTGTCCTTCTCAAGAACCTCCCCACGGATTTCCTTGCCGTTCATCACCATGGTGAATTCAGTGATGGACGCTCGGTCGGGGACGGGAAAGAGATAGGAGCCTTCCAACATGAACCCGTTGGGATTGTGGAAGACCTGAGTCACCTTGGTGACGGCCACGCCAGACTGAATCGCGACGTTGACATGGTGGCTTTGAACCTGGACAGAACGAATGTGGGGGCGCCTACCATGGGGATGCCGTAGGTCAGGCGCTGGACGTCGTTGTAGACCGGTTATGCCCTGAGCAAAACTCAAAGTTGAGATGATGAGGACAAGAAAGGTGAATGCTGTTTTTTTGTATGACATGGGCTATCTCCGTTGCTCCATCCATAGGACGTCTGTCCTCCACATTCGTTCAACAAAAAAAAGTCGGCGCCTTTAGGCGCCGACTCTCGTGATTGAATTCAATTGGGCGAAGGCCCACAAAGGACTTCATGTCTTGGCCTTAGAGAACAACTCGCTTTGGCTTTCGAGGAGCAGGAGCCCTCTTGAGGTGCAACCTTTTCGGACCAAGTGCCTTCATCTTCGGCATGCGTCGTTGATCCATTTTGTGAATCTCAAAGACGTTCCCGGGTTGGTTCGCCCCATTGGTCGTGATCGAGAAACGAATCTGCCCTCTTGCCCCATGAGTATCCAAGGTGAATCCTTGTTTCGTGGCCCATGAGCCATTCTTGTCGGAGTCGAGAGTCAGCGAGAAGACACCGTTGCTACGATCAGGGCGCACGATGAAAACTCGTTCCAACTCGCCGATTAGACCGTAGAGCTGAGTCGACGACTTATTCAACAAGCGCGGCTTGAGATGGTTCAAGTGAATTCGGCTTTGCTGTGGCTTGCCTTTGACAAACCAGCGAACCGCCAAACCAAGCTCTTGGGCAACTGGATCTAACGACTGCCAGGACGCGTGCTCCTGTTCACTCTCGGCAAAACCCCGAACCATATGGCCCAACTGGTTACGCCGATCAACAATCGTTGCATTCTGGAACCGGTTCCTGGCGTAGTGAATAAACTGAGCCGGTTTGTCATCGCTGCGACTTTGGTTGACCACTTCGCTCAGGCAGAGAATGAGATCATTCGCGATTCGTTTCGTCGGACGCTCTAAGGAGCCCAAGCTGGTTCGGTCCAAAGCCAGAAACTGACGGCTTCTTGCTTCTTCGCGAACAATGAGTGAGGTCAAGGCTCGCTGAGCTGTTTTTCCTGGATAGCGAGACGCTGCTTCCAAGAGAACAGGAAGCGCTTCAATATCGTGGTGCCACCCCTTGAGCTCTTTGGCTACCAGCTCCGAAGGCTGGACGAACTCGACCTCGGCGACCTCTTCCCCATCTGGACTTTGCCCTTCGTCATCCTGACGACCAGCTTGGAAGGCGCCGAATCCGACAATGGCGAGAAGGACGGCTGCTGCCGCAGTTGTTCCAAAGCGTCCCCACCAAGGAAGGCTTGATGAATCCGAACCACGAAATGCTTTGACGGTTTGAGGGTAAGGCACTGGACCTTGCATGGTACTTCCGGACAGGGAAGCCACGGCCGCAAAGAGTCGAGCGTAGCGCTCGTAATCTTGATGGCAAGAATCACAACCACGCAAATGGGTCTCAAACATCATGAGTTCGGCTGGCTCAAGGCAACTGTCAAGAGCTGGGCTGAACAAGGGTTGGATGTTTGCACATTGAGGTTTGTTCATGATTGTTTCTTCCCAGACAAGTAAGGGTGAAAGCTCTTCAAAAAGCGCTTGCGAGCCCGAGATAACCGGGAGCTTACCGTCTTCGCTGGACACCCCACGATGTTAGCGACTTCCTCATAGGAAAGTCCCTGAATCGCGCAGAGAATGAAAACTTCTCTCAGCTTGTCGCTGAGCGAGTTAAGAGTCCCTTGGATGTTCTCTTCCAATTCCTTGATGAGTGCCGCATCCTGCGGACTTTGATGGGTGGAATCGGGTAATTCGAGGGTGAAGGTCTGATCGTCGCCATCTGAAACAGTGAGCCCGCTCGTCGGCCTTCTTCGTCTCAGGAAATCGATAGAGAGATTCCGGGCGACAGTAAAAAGCCAAGTGACAAAGCGATTCCGAGGATCGAACGCCTGGGGATTCTTGTAGAGCTTGAGAAAAGTCTCGTGGGTCAGATCTTCGGCCCAATCCCGGTCACCGACATAGCGGTGAATGAATGTCAGAATTCGGTTTTTGTAGCGGTGATAGAGCTTTTCGTAAGACTCGACATCACCCTCCGCTACCCGAACCATCAGAACTTCGTCTGATTCTTCAGGCTCTGGCAGGGGCGCCTCGATCTTAAGTCTTTGCTGTTTAATCATTTAGAGATCACGTCAACCGTCACTGGTTTTCGACAGGCCGTCATTCGGCCCTGTTCACTCTATCCTACGACCGGCATGGGCAACTCGCTCCCCAAATTCTGGGCTGAAAACCCCTGGGGGCCTGCCGAACCTGGACGATTTACGAGTGATAAAAACTCAACACACTTTCGACAACTCTCTCCATACGCTCTTCCCCGAGCTCGGCGAAGATGGGGAGAGCCAGAACTTCGGCACAGGCCCGCTCCGTTTCTGGATAGTCGCCAGTCGTGTAGTTGAGGTTGGCGAATGACGGCATGAGGTGGAACGGCATGGGATAATAGATGGCCGAAGCAACTCCGCCTGCGGCCATGTCTTCTCTCAAAGCGTCGCGCTTTTTGGAACGAATGACATATTGGTGAGCAACGAATTCTCGATTGCCTGGTAGAGGAGGTAAGGCTAACTCCTCGGCCATCCCTTCCTCACGAAATCGCCGATCATAGTATTCGGCGTTCTCAAGACGGCGCTCAGTCCAAGAATCCAAGTGCTTCAGCTTGACCTTCAAGATGGCAGCCTGGATGGCGTCCAGTCGAAAGTTGCCGCCTATGACTTGGCTCTCGTATGCCGTCACCGCGCCGTGGACGCGAATGCGCCGGAGATCTTCGAGCATCTTAGGATCGGTTGTGACTAAACAGCCGCCATCACCCGCAGCACCAAGATTTTTGGTCGGGAAGAAGGAAAAGCATCCGACTGTTCCGAGCGAGCCACAATGATTGTCGTTCTTGTCTCTCGTCCCAATGGCCTGCGCCGCGTCCTCTATGACCGGGACGCCATGAGGGTCAGCCCACTCACGGACCGCCTCGATGTCGGCACATCGACCATAAAGATGGACGACAATAATGGCTTTGAATCTTGAAGCGTCTAAAGCCTGGAGACGTCCCGCATCGAGATTGAATGTCACTGGGTCGATGTCGACAAAGACGGGTTTCGCATGAAGCCGAGCAATCACACCGGCGGTAGCGAAGAAGCTAAATGGAGTGGTAAGGACTTCATCTCCTGGCCCGACTCCTAAAGCCATCAAGGCGGCCAACAAAGCGTCGGTCCCAGAAGAGACTCCGACGACGCCGCCACTCTCGAGGCCCATCCAGCCTGACAGTTCGTTTTCAAACTGAGCGACCGTATCACCCAGGATAAACTGCTGGCTCTCTAAGACCGCCTCGACGGCAGGCAACAAGTCATCCTTGATGGTCTGATACTGAGCCTTCAAGTCGATAAAAGGTACGGGGTCACTCATGCTCGGGTCTCGTCTTCAATCACCAAATCAGCGACCAGACGATAACAAGCCAAGCAAGTTTTACATTTCCCAACGTCGTCAGAAAAGTCGAGGGCCTCGCCACAGCGACAAACGTACCCACAGGGGCGAGCGGGATTGCCGCGGACAACAGTAAATGAATCGACATTGCGGGTCACGACCGACCCTGCTGCAATGAATGCGCAGGCCCCGATCTTGTTGCCGCAAATGATCGTGGCATTGGCACCGATAGTAGCCCCTTCACTCACATGGGTGGCGAGGAACTGATCCTTCTTGGCAATGCGCGCCCTGGGGCGCAGGACATTGGTGAAGACAGCGGAAGGGCCCACGAAAACACCGGCATCGAGGGTGACGCCGGTGTAAATCGAGACATTATTCTGGATGCGACAGTCGTTGCCGATGGTGACATCGTCAGCTACAAAGGCATTCTGCCCGAGAACGACACCGCGTCCGATCTTGGCGCCACGACAGACATGAACAAAGTGCCAGACTGAGGAGCCTTCGCCGATCTCCGCCCCCGCATCAACCACGGCTGTTTCGTGGATGAAAGCCATGAGCTATTTGCCTTTTTCAGTCTTAATCAGGGGAATCTTGTCGGCACCTTTTTCAGGTTCCTTCTTGGCACCCTTTTTCTTCTTGTCGGCAGCCGCCTTTTTCTCATCGGCCGCTGCTTTCTCTATGGCCTCTGCGGCCTCTTTGACTTTCTTCTCTGCTGCTAACTTCTTGTCAGCCGCAGCAGGATCGTAACTCCAAGAATCTGGCATTGGTGTTATACGACGCGGCCACCACTGCTGTCTTCCAGCTTGCTTGGGATCGCGCGGACGAATGTGCCGGTAGAGCGCTTGCTTCGAGCGATCGTAGGAAATCTTGCCATTGACTACGGTGTAGTAAACCTGGGTCTTGTAGTGCAACATCTCGCCATCGCAAATCACCACGTCTGCATCTTTGCCGATTTCCAAAGAACCGATGCGATCATCAAGTGCGAAAATTCGTGCTGCATTCAGGGTGATTGCTTTGAGGGCGGCAGCTTCAGACAGACCACCACTAACGGCTGCACCCGCATCCCAAGTGACACCAAGTGCATCACGCCCCGGTCCACCATCAGAATCAAAGCCAGAGCTCTGCGTCGCGATTCCAATGACAACTCCATGGTCATGAAGGATAGATGCATTGGCCATGTTTGAGCCCGTTGGACGATTGAGTTTTTCGTCAGGATCGCGCCGCAGACGTGGAGTCAGGATAGCGGAGACATTCGCTCGCCCCATAGCCCCAGGTGCAGTCCATCCTTCCGCCGCGCCACGAACAACGGCTCTGAAACCAAAAGATTCAGCGAGGCCGCAGGCGTCGACAATATCTTGATGCGTGTCGACATTGAAAACGGCGATTTGCTTGCCTTCAAGCAAAGGCAGGTGCCGACTCGCGCTACCGAGTTTCTTGGCAGCTTCGGACTTCGCTTTCCCTGCGAGACCTGCACGCAAAGCACGCATGTAAACCAGCGCCCTTTGCATTTCTTCACGAATGCGTTTCTTGTTGGCTGGGTTGCTCGAGGAATATTGCAATCCAATGTACAAACCCGAACGAAGCATCGCATCGCTGGTCGCATTCGCGTCCAACTTGACTGCTGACGTGCCAGAAATGACCGTCGTGATTCCATGCGCCAAGGCAATTTGAGTGAGAAGCCCTTTCGGATCGAGGTTGTCACCTTTGCCGCCACGCAGACTTGGAATCAAGCCAGAACCGTTCAAGGCGACAAGACCTGGATAGGCGCGCATACCTTGGCCGTCGACTGTCTCGCAGTCCTTTGGTGCGTCTAAGTCAGATCCGATGGCGTGAACCTTGTCGTTCTTGATCAGGATTTCGGCCTGACGTTGGACGGCACCGTTGACTGGGTAGACATCAACGTTCTTGATCCACAACCAAGTATCTTCCTTTTTCTCAGCCTTCTTCTCGTCTTCGGCTTTGACTTTAGGAGCTGCTGGTCTCGCTTTCGAGCGACGGTTCACCGGCGGTTGCGCCACAAGCGAACTCGCCATGAACAGGAACAAGAGGCATAGAGCCGGTAGTAGTTTTTGAATGCTCATTCTTTTCATCGCAGACGTTTTTTCATGTCAATGAATTTGCCGTCGATCATGACCTTTTCAACTTGCGTTGTGTTGGACAGTGGATCGCCGGTCAAGAAAATCAAAGTAGCGTTGCGGCCAACTTCGATCGTGCCGACTTCATCGCCTAATCCAAGCATCTGTGCGGGATGAAGCGTGACAGTCTTAAGAATCTCTGATCTCGGGTAGCCGCTTCGCACCATACGGGCTAGACCATCCCGCATCGAAGCATAAGTGTCCCACCGATCATTCTCGGGAACGAACACGGGGCGTGCACCCTGACGCAAGAAAGTCAAGCCCAAGTTGTACTTGTCACGGGTGAACGCGTGATGATTTACGTTTGGATAAAGCGCAACCAAGGCCTTCAACTCGCCAATTTCTTTTGCCACTTGCGCAATGTTTGTTTCGCTCGTCACAAAAAATGGGTTGTTCTCGGCAACGACCGGATTGTAGATCCGATACGAATGATTGAACTCATATTCCTTCGTGATGTCCTGCCAATGCAAATAGCTACTGGCCGGGCTTGGTGCAGCACGACGAACGTTCTCCCGATTATTGCCGAATTCGACAATAGCTGAAGCGCCCTTGGCCTTTTGGAGAAGATCCACCAAAGGCTCGAGCGAAGGCTTAATCTTAGGACCCTTTGAAGCGCTCTTGGTGGCGTTCTTTTTCGGGGGGTCTGCGAGTGCACCAACTGCCTCATTCGAAGATTCGGCGCCATCCTTCGGCTTAGGTGTCGGCTTCGGCTTCGGCGTGGGCTTAGGCTTCGGACCGGGCGTCGGCGTGGGCTTTGGGCCTGGCTTCGGATCTTTCTTGGGATCCTTCGCCGGGGTCTTGGCTCCGGTCTTCTTCGCCGGCGCCTTGACCTTTTTCGCAGCTGCGGCTTTCGCCTTTTCGATCTTCTCAATTTCTTTCTTGGCACTGGCAAAAGCACGCATAACTGCGGACTTCGAAGAGCCAGGGCTGTTGAATGAAATGTGGACGGGACCTTTCCCGTTGATCACGAGGTCTGCTGGTTTTTCTCCGGCCGTACGAATGATGAGTGTTCGTCCAGGCATGGGAGCGCCAGGCGAAAGCAACCCGAGTGTCGTATAACCAGTAGATGCGAGCTCCGCTAATTGCTTGCCGGTCAAAGTCAGGTCTTCCGACTTATCGAGTTGCGGAGTGGCGCCACCACCACCAGGAAGCGTAGTCAATCGACTGACTGGATTGATCATGCCGGGCATGACGACCAAGTCGCTCGCATCGATCACCTTCGCGCCAAAGGGATAATCAACGTTCTCACCTACGGCTAAGATCTTGCCGTCCTTGATGACGATCGTTGCATTCTCTAATTCCTCACCACTAACAGTGATCGCGGTTTTCACTTTGATCACAGTATAGGAGCGTGGATCTTCGTCATCTTGCGGAGCAAACGGTCGACTGGCCTCGAAGGAGGCAGTCACCGTCAGCGTTGCAGCTGACAAGGGCACGATTAAGAGGCCCAAAATGGCCAGGATAAAAACTCTTCGGAACATGATCTTCCTTCTTGAGATAAGCCTCATGGCATTCAAGATTTACTCTTGCCGTACGACCGCTTCTTAGAAGCGACGCCGTTTTCCTGGTTTGTAGACCAACGCACCAAGCTGATACACCGCTTCGACGCCGGAGCGAAAATCCAAAGGATCTCCTGTCCAAGCGACAAGGTCAGCATCGAGGCCAGGTTGAATCGATCCAATTTGTTTCTGAAGCCCGAGTGAATCTGCAGCCTGAAAAGTCATCCCCTTCAAGGCAGCATAGGTTTCCCAGCCGTAGCGCACGCTCATCGACCCTTGCATCGAAAGGTCTTCCTGAGGCAAGACGCCAGCATCAGTATTGAGGCCGACTTTCCGACAACCGCGATCCCAATAACCACCGGCGCAACTATTGATTGAACCATCCTGCTCGTTCATCCACCAAATACGTGGACCAACCATGACGTGGATATTGCGTTCTGCAGCTAAGGTTCCAGCCTTGAATCCATCAAAAGTCCCGTGGTCGATCATGAGCTTGAGACCAAACTCATCGTGCAACATCAGAATACTCTTGGACACGACTTGAAACATCTGGGTGTGGACACTGGCAGG
This sequence comes from Planctomycetota bacterium, assembly GCA_047639315.1. Lineage (GTDB taxonomy): Bacteria > Planctomycetota > DRQF01 > S139-23. The sequence goes on along the minus strand of JBLINQ010000004.1, from coordinate 34,874 downwards.
AATCTCGTTGCGGAATAGCAACCGGAAGTCTTCCCAACTCGCATCCTTAGCTGGCTTGACTTTCGTCTTACCCGCTTCGAATGCGTTCCACGCTTCGTGATAGTCTTTGGCCTTCTGCAAAGTCTGACGCAGGTTGAAGTTCATGTAGCTGCGGTTTGGACCCCAGTACCAACGTTCCGGGTTACCTGCCTGAGCGATCTTCAAAGAACCGGGTGACTTAGTTACTGCATCCTCAGCATTCTGAGCGCCAAGACGAACAACTCCACCGAAACCACTCATATTGGTACCCGACCCCGGGATCATTAGCGCCGTTGTCACACCGCCAGCAATCGCCATGCGGTTGTTAGGCGAGTCAACTTCGACAAGATCGCCAGCACGAAGGCCTGGATTCGTGAGCCACACATAATCGTGCAGGTCATTCCTTTGCTCAGTCGCCGTGTGGTTATGCGGGTCAATCAACCCGGGCATGATCCAGTGGGCCGAATGATCAAGGATCTTATAGTCCGCTGGAATCTTGGCATCACGCCGTGGGACGATGCGCTCAACCTTGCCATTTGAGACAAAAACGACGGCGTTGTTGATCACCTGATCTTTGGCGTTCATGGTCAAGACTTTGCCAGCCAGAATCGCTAACTTTGGTTTCTTGTCTTGGGCCAACAAGGCCACCGACAAGAAGGCAAAGACAAAACCGAATTTCACAATATTCTTCATCGTTTGACCTCCTGGCCACGAATGAACACTGACTTGAGTCGTGTTCGTGCGTCAAATGGTTCGCCATCGAAAATCAAGAGATCGCCATCTAACCCCTTCTTGATCGCGCCAACAGTATCCTGCAGTCGCAGTAAGCGGGCGGCATCCCAAGTCAATGCTTTCAGAGCGGCTGTACGACCGAGCCCCGAACGCACTGCCAACCGAGCGAGTCGTGGCAAAAGCGCGGCGCCGGTTTCTTGGCCACTGGCAAATGCCAGAGGTACATCGGCTCGTTCCAAAAGTCCGGGAAAGAAGACTTGTTTGTTATCGATCGTTTCCTGGAGTTTTCCGCTCAGAGCAACGCCAAAGTTATTGCCGATCTCGTTGTAGACGGTCATCAAGCCCTGGCCTCCAAGGAGGACGGCAGGCAAATTGTAAGTCGACAAGACTTCCGCGGCAGCGCGAATTCCTGGGCCGCCGTTGACCTCAATCATTAAACCACCCTTGCCACCAAAGATGGCGCGGAATGGCTCTTGGCGCCCATCGAAACGAGGTTGCTTGGGTCCGTTCGCGACCATCTTGGTAACGGTCTTGAGGGCTTTAGCCTTCACAGTGATCTTAGGGGCGCCTTTCTTGGTCCGATTAGCGTCAAAGGTGATGTCCATCACCCCTCCCAGATTAATCGAACCAACAAGGTGCTCGGCTTTGTCCAAAGTGACTTCCATCGTGGTGTCACCAAATGGCGTCACAATGTCGACCTCAGCTCTCAGGACTTTGCCGTCGAAGGTGCCATTAAGGGAAACTTCCTCTTCGGCATCCATTGGATTGGTCATGGTGCCGACAACGCTCCTGCCATTCAGACGAATCTTGGCGACAAGGTTTTTCATTGGATTGGGAATTGGGCCGCCACTGAGAGTGACGTTCCAAATACCAGACAATACGTCAGAAGAGCCACCGGGGACGGGCTTCGAATCTTCTGGTTTTGCACCCTTTTTCGCAGTTGGAGTGGCGGCGACAGGTGCCGCCGCAACAAGGCCACCGGCTTTGAACTTGGCCAAGTCATCTTCGTACTTCTTCCAAGTCTCGAAGTACTTTTGCCCCTTCGAGAGAATTCCGGTCAGTCCTTTTCGGATAGTATCGGCACTACCTGAGAGGCTCACTTTCACGCCAACCATCTTCTTGGCGATGAGTTCGCCCTCGACCGAAGAAGTTTTGATCGCCATGATTTGAGCGCCAGACCGATTCGTACGGGCAGGCCCAATAACCACCGTCGTCACACCGGCGCGAGCCACATGCTCAAATCCTGGACGGCTGACGTTCAAGACGTCCGAAAGCGACAAATCAGTGGCCTGTGTATTTCGCTCAGAACCAAGTCCCAATTGACTGTTCACATCGACAAAACCAGGTGTCACGACTGCGTTTGGTCCGGCGTCGATGACCCGCGCATTTTGTGGGCGAGCAATTCCTTCACCGACATCAACAATCTTGCCGTTCTCCACGAGGACTTCGCTATCCCGATAGACACGTCCAGTTCCGTCATAAATTTTGCCAGCGCGGATCAAAAGTGGGCGCGAATCGACGCGACGCTTCCATGCTTGATCACCACCAACATAAACTTCTTGAACATGAGCCGTACTGGATAGTGGATGGCCGTTCAGAATGAGGAAGTCGGCATCTTTACCAGCAGTCAATGAACCAACACGGTCACCAACACCGAGAAGCTTCGCTGGGCGCGAAGTGATGGCTTGAATGGCTGCGATTGGATCGAGCCCACCACCGACGGCCATAGCCGCGGCGTAGAGTAAATCCCGGCCCTTGCCACTGATGATCACATCGACGCCAAGCGCTTCCAATGCAGCGGCCGCACTTGGGTCACGACGCCATGGACGAATCAAATCGAAATCATTGTTGTCGAGACGGGACAGGTCATTGTCCATCTCAAGAACGACACTGAGCTTAGCCGCAGCTATTGTGCTGGCCACAGACTTCGCTTCATCAAGCCCGTTCAAGTAGATAGGGACTACCCCCCGCACTTGCTTGGCAAAATTCACGGCCTGAACAATATCAGCAGCGCGCTTGGCATCGAACCGAAGCGGGCGACCGGTCTTGATGAACCGATTGAACGCCAACTGCCGCGGGTCTTTCGCGTCACTCGATAGTGTGCGGCGAAGGACTTCAAGAATGGCGTCATCACGGCCCATGCGGCTTTGAGGTTTGCGCTTGGGCTTGGCGTCGTAAGGCACATCACTGGAGGACGGGAACGGGATTTCCTTGATATCAGGCTCGCCGCGTCCGTGCGAATCGTTGTAGCTGACTTCAAGATCAGCTTCCCGCCGCAACACAACTGCCTTGTCATCGTCACCGCCGAATTTCACGACCGATCCAATGCCGCCAATAAAGCGATCACCGGGGACGCCTAAGCGCGCACTTGTGATTCCAGCTGCCCAGCTCGCGCGAAAATTGGCGAACGGATTGAACTTATCTGCAGCAACATAACGAGGCCCGATCCCTTGGGGGTCGGTACCAATGAAGCTGCGGCTATTCATCGACACGACACCGGGCATGATCCATGCACCGGAATGATCAATGACCTTGACATTCTCTGGAGTGGCTCCAGTGCCAAGACGTACGATCTTGCCGTCTCTAACTTCGATCCAGGCGTTATCGAGCCACGCCGCGGAAGTCCCACCTTCAGCAAAGATCTTTGCCCCTTTTAGGACAAAGTGCGCTGGGGGATCTTCGTCGAATTGACGTGGGGCTGAATTCGCATTGCTTGTCGGCCAAAGAAGGCCGAAGGCAATCACGCTCACCATCACGCTAAAAAGAAAACGTTGCATGAAGCCGATCCTCAGTCTTTCTTACTCTTAGCGCCTTTGTCGGCTTTGCCCTTTGCAGCTTTGTCCTTGGACTTGGCTGCTTCTTCGGTGCGCTTCTTTTCGATCTTCTCGGTCTCGTACATGCCGTCCATGAGGTCACGAAGACGTTTGTCCTTCGAACGTTCGTAAACGAGATGTCCCCCGACCAAGACGCTTTCGACCCATGTCATGTTGTCGAGAGGATCACCGCTCAACACCAAGAGGTTAGCCAGTTTACCTTTTTCGATGGAGCCAATGAGGTGCTCCAAACCAATCGCTTTGGCAGCGTTAATGGTGATCGCGGCAACCGCTTTCTCGCGACTGACACCGTTGCGCACGCAGCGAGCAGCGTCTTCCCATGGCGCGTCACTGCCGCCAATGGCAAAGTCGACCTTGGCATCGCTCAACGCCTTCGGGACAAAAGTATCTTTGTCTTCCAGTGTCATGCGATCTTGTTCGCGGTAGATCATGTTTCCTGGTGTCAGAATGACCGGACGCTTCAGTGCTTTCAGCTTCTTGGCAACTTTGTAGCACTCGCCTCCAATGATCAGAGCCATGCTGTTTTCCATACCCTGCTTCTTGGCAAAGTCAAAAGCGACAGACACGTCCATGGCACGATCGCAGACAATGTAGCCATCGATCTTTCCTTGACGGAGCAAGTAAAGATTGCGGTACTTCTTGTCGAGCTTATCTGGCTTGATCAGGTCTTTACCCTTGGTGCGGGCTTCTGACGGTGCAATGTTCGTTTCCTCGCCATCCTTCTTCATCTTCTCGAGATAAAGTTCTCCGGCACGGCGATCGAGATAGCGGTCAAGATCGGCAAAGGTGTCACGCAGAATCGCACGTTGAACTGCATGGTCGTAGCCCCGCTTCGGAGCCATGGACAGAACCAAGCCCCCTTCAGGATCTTGGGTCATTTCGTCGACCGTCATGCCAATGGGATGAACGGTTCGTGAAAGACCACTAATGACGCAGTTCTTGCCTTGGCTCACGTGAATCGAGGTCACGCCGCCACGGAGGGCTTCCTCAAAGAAACGCCCCGAAGGATCGAGCACGTCATAGACATCGACGTAAGGAACGACGTCGAGATTCTCGTTAGCAACTTTAAGCCCCTTCGAAGTCCAAGCATCGACCATGCCCGGGAAGATTGTCTTCCCAGTCACGTCCAAAACCTTCGCATCAAACGGAGCTTTGATATTCGCCCCAACCGCCACAATTCTACCGTCCTCGATCAGGATGTTACCTTTTTCGATGACAGGGCCGACGACGGGAACAATCTTTCCGCCTTCAAGAAAGACCTTCGAACTGATTTGCGCATGTCCGTTGACAGAGAATGCACAAAGCAAAGCAAGAAGACCGAGCCCGAGGTACCTCAGGTTACGCATTTAGACGACTCCGATTCCTGGTGTCCTAATCAAACTCAATTCGAGATTGAGCGATCCGTTCAAAAGGTTTTGCCTTTAACAGCAACACCATCAATAAAAACGATCTCCGGACGACTTGTGGACGCAAATGGCTCACCTGTCCAGAGAACAAAATCTGCATCGAGGCCGACCTTAATCAGCCCGATTTTCTTTTCCATCCCGAGCATAGCTGCAGGAATTGAGGTCACGGCCTTCACGGCTTGGATGCGCGTCAATCCGTAGCGCATTGTGTATCCAGCCTGACGTGCGAGCCCTTTTTCGCCGGTATTAGAGCCCGCGGTCAGTGCCATTTGGACACCCTCATCAACAAGCATCTTCGCTGCCCGAGGATGAGTCTTGGCTGGAGCGCCTCGACGACCAAAGCGCCCAGTTGGCGCGGGCTGCGGCATGGCAGGACCAAAGACTAGGGACGCGCCATGGCGTTTCATATCTTTGGCAATACGCCATGCTTCGATGGCATTCTCAAAGATGGGAGTGAAACCGAATTCGACAACCATCTTGAGAGCGGCGGTCAATTCGTACTGTTCTTCACCGCGAACCCGAATCGGCCGTTTCTTGGCCAAGACATCGGCAAGCACGTCATAGTGAAGGTCTTTGTCTGGCTTGTTCTTACTTTGCTTGGCCTTGGCATACTCTTGGGCTTTCGTGAAAGCATCGCGCGCCACGAAGATGATACCCATCTGCGAAGTTGGCCGACGAGTATAAACCGAGATGCCGCTGAATTGGCTCGGGCCGCGGTTGCCGTTGACCGCCCCCTTACTCACGGTGAGTTTTGGATCACCTTCGTGAGAGAGTACGCGAGCCTTCTCGCCAGTCTTGGCGATGGCACCTTGGCAACCGATCACGGAGTCAGTCGAAGCCGTGACAAACACAGTGGTCACACCTTCTTTGGCGAGGGTTTTCATCTGCTTTTGACTGAGATCGAGGCCATCCGAAACCTTGAAGCCGGGAATGACTTCGCTGATACCTTCAGTGCTATTGCCGAAACCTTCAGCAGCAGCATCGATCATTCCAGGTGTCAGCGTCCAGTTGGGGCGATTCACTTTCATCGTGCCTTTTGGCACTTCGAGAGTCTTGCCGACGGCAGCAATCTTGCCGTTCTTCACGAGAACCATTCCTGGGCTCAAAACGGTGTCGTTGCCAACGTAAACTTTGCCTACTTGGAAAAGGACCGCGCGGTTATCGGCTCGGCGCTGTGCATGAAGTGGAACGAAGGCGCAAACGAGGAATAAGAAGGTAATCAGGGAGCGCTTCATCGACTCATCTCCACTTTCTTGGAAGGTCTCTCAAAGACAATTCGACCATCAATCCACGTTTGCTTCAAGGTGGCACTCAGATCAAGGAGGTGTCCAGACAAGACAATGAAGTCGGCGTCCTTCCCTGTCTTAAGCGTCCCAATGCGATCACCAACGCCAGCAATCTCTGCGGCGTTCTTCGTGATTGTGCTTAGGCCGTCTGCTTTGGTCATGCCCATCTTAACCGACAATGCCGCTGCATAACGTAAATCTGATGCTGAACGGTCAGGAGTCGATGCGTAGAAGGCGACCTTGTGATTTTTCTTCGCCAGAGCTGCGGGCAACATCAAATCGCGTCGCGGCGAGTTAAGTCCGATGGCTGGTAAAGCGATGAACATAGGCCTCTTCAACTGACCCATGACCCGCCGGATCGAACTGTCCGTTGCCATGGCACAGTTAAGCGAGAGCGCATTGGCTAAACGAAGGTAAGAGCGAATTTCGGCTTCAGTGTCGAGTTTAACAATGGCGGCTCTTTTGTTCGCTGCCACGGCTTCAAGAATCTTGTCATCTGGCTTAGCGAGCTTTTGGCCCAACAGCTGAAAACTGCCCATCAACGAAGTTGGAAATCTCTCAGACTTCTGCGTGCTTGCCGTGAGAGCCAAGGCAACTGGCCCTTGCTCGGTCACCAAGCGTCTCTTGCCGGACGTTTTTACCACAGCTGCGATTCCGGATACGACTCCTTCTGGGCTCGGCAAAATGACGGCGGTGGTAACGCCAGCTTCCCTCAAAAGACGAAAGTCTCGGTGTCCAGGAATTAACGCAGCGGTCGGCTTGTTGTCGAGGTCGACCGCGTCCCGAGGCTCTTTGAGGTCATTGGGCATTCCGGCTTTTGAATGGCAATCGACCAATCCTGGGAAGACCCAGGAGTCACTCAAGTCAACCCAACGGGCCCGATTCGGCACTTTCAGGTTCTTGCCGATAGCCACAATCTTCGTACCGCGGATCAGTACCACCACGTCGTTCATGGTTGGTCCATCGCCAGTAACAAGATGGCCTACTTTCAAAGCAACGGTTTCTTGGAACACCATCCTGACTTGCGCATGGGCTTCAATTGCCATGCCCATACAGAGTGCAGCGACGATGGCAAAGCCATGTAGCCAACCGTGGGAGTTGGATTTCAAATTCATTTGGAATTACTTCTTCTTGTAGTAGCTCTTACCATCCATATAGATGGTTTGGACGCGAGTAGAGGCATCAAATGGATCGCCACTGAGAATAACGAAACTAGCTCGTTGTCCTTTCTTAAGCGTTCCGACTTGATCATCGATACCGAGGATCCGGGCTGGTAATTCGGTCACAGCCGAGAGCGCTGCTTCCTTGCTCAGACCGTTCCCTGCCACTCGCCCCGCAGCCAGGAGTAGCTGTGGTGAAGCGTTCGAAGACTTCGATGATGCAGCGATTGCAACGGCAACGCCATGAGCCGACATGACAGCTGCATTGTCTGGGCGCGCCATCCCTTCGATAGGGAGTGATGCTTTCTGTGGACCGCCTCTTCCGAAGAATGAGCGGGGCATACGGAAACCACGCGGAAGACGGATTGGAAGATTAGCGCGACCACCACCGGCCGCTTCTGCGATTGGCTTGATGGAATCACCGTAGACCAAGACTGAAATTTCGGCTTTCGCCAATTCCTCGGCAACCATGTATCCCTCAGTCACGCCTTCAAGGACAACTTCCATGGGATGCTTTGCCAAGATTGCCAGGAGATTCTTGATGTCTTCAGCTCGGTGAACTTCGATGCGCAAGCGCATCTTGCCTTCCAAAACATCTGCCATGGCTTCCATAGCTGGATCAAAGCGCGGTTCTTTTGGCTCTTTTGATTTCTTGGAGGAAGACTTCGCTTTCGCTTTTGCTTTCGCGGCTTCCTTTGGGTCTGGAGCGAATTGCCAAAAATCAAAACCTTGTGGCTCTTCGTGAAAGTGTGGTTGACCTTCGATTTGTCCGCCACAGTGTTCGCAAAGCAACAAGTCGATGCCGTTTGGATCGTTCGGATCCAGAGGCTTCTCATGCGAGAGGTGTGGTTCGGTCCCGTCCAAATCAACACTACTGCGAATTGGGCGAAGACGAGGTACTGGTGCTTCCCAGCTGATTGGGATTTCGTGATCTTCGTGTGCTGTTTCAGCTGCCAACTTGCGGGCCTTGATGACCGGGTGTTCGTCAGGATTTCCTAAACCCCAGATGTCCCACTCGGCGATCTCGGAAGGATCGAATTCATCGTGATCGCCTTCTTCCTCATTGCCATGCTCATCATGATGATCATCGTCTTCATCGACGAATGGATCGGGAGCACCAACACGCTTTGTAGGCGCCTTGCCTTTTGTTTCGTTTTTCTTGGCAGGCTTTTTGGCTGTAGACTTCTTCTTTGAAGCCTTCGGCAGACCATCAACGTACTCTTTGAGCTTCTCTTCGTACTTCTTCCATGACTCACGGTATTTCTTGGCAGCAACAAGCTGCCCACCGAGTCCCTTCACTTCGAGGTAACGTCCGACTGGTCCATTCGCAGTTCCCAATTTGACATGGATTGCTTGGCTGCCCTTGACTGAGACCTCGTCGGTCGTACCGCCCATCTTCTTGGGCAAGACAACTCCTGATCCTTGCCCACCGATCCCCTTCGCTGCAGGATTGCGAAGATAGACGTGGGTAACGCCTTGCTCAATCGCATCCTTGAAGGAGTCAACGTTGAAGAGATCAAGCCGATCCAAGATCGAAAAATGCGCCTTGATGGTGCGACTTGCGGCTTGTTTCTGAAAGAGCCCCATGGTGGCAGAAGAATCAATCAACGTCGGAATGACGAATTTCCCAGTTCCATCAATGACTTCAGCGTCATCAGGGATCTTGATTGATTGTCCAACCGCTTTGATCTTCTTGCCAGCAAAGAGAACGTGGCAATTCTCAACGATCTTCCCTTTGGAGAAGACAGTGGCATTCTTGATTACGGTGGCGCCGGATCCAAATGGCGATTGAGCACCACTGGTCCCGACCATGGCGACTAAGCCGACGAGCATCAAAAAAAGGCGAACGAAAGGCATGATTGGCCCCATGCATAGAAAAAAGAAAAGCGTACCAGGCCATATCCATGGACGGACATGTGGCGCTGGCTCAACCTTGTACGACCCGACAGGGATTTACTTTCACGGACTTAAGCATTTCAAATAAGTTTGAAGCGCTCAAAGCCCCGGGAAAAATCGCCTGCGCATTTGCGCCGATTCAGGATTGGCGAGGATAGTCGGACTGCCCATCCTGTCAACCGTGAAGAATCGACGCAGCGAATGCTCCTAAAAGCATAAAATGGGCACCAAAAGACAATCCGGCGGGCCCTAACGGAAAAGCGGCCTCTAAATGCGTGGAATGGGAGGCTATAATCCACCCCAAGCGAGATGTAATTCGGCCATTTGACAGCATGAGCAAGGTGGGGACGATGCAGAAAGTTGCGAAAAAAGCCCTCGACGGCCACTTATCTTAGGCGATCGAGGGCATTGTCTGATTTAAGGAAGCTGGGCTCAGCCTTTACTTGCCATCCGACTTATCAGCGGGGCGACGACGATTGAGTTCGTCCTCTTGCGTTTTCGGGTCAACTCGCTTCTTCGCGGCCGCCGGATTCACTCCCAAACGCAGGGTGACATAGTCAGTAGCCTGGCGATCCAAGAACAGGCTCAGTTCGGCGTCAAGCTCTCGGAGCAGGGTCTCAACCTTCTGTGCTTTAATCTTTGGGCCGAATTTCTTCTTTTTGAACGACAAGTCAATGGAGCGTTTTTGCTCCTGAGCCTTCACGATGACGCCGTTGAGACGCGTGGTCTGGGCCTTGTTCAACTTAAGGACCGCCCCGATATCCCTGGCCAAAGTCTTGGGCGCTGCTCCACCCGCACTATCCTTGAACAGGTTTTTGCCGGTGCCACGAGTCATTCTCTCAAGGATCCGGTTGATCAAGCGCCGTTGTTTCATTGTTGACCGTTCGCGAAGTTCTACAAGCATCGGTGCGGCATCGCCTCCCACCGAGATCAACGCTTGAGCGGCACTGTTGCGAATTATCTTATGTTCCTTCTGCAGATTCAGCACCAACGTGGTCACCCAGGCATAGAGCCCTGGGTCTCTCTCAGACAGTGTCTTCTCTTGTGTTTGAGCCCGTGATCGAGTGCTCTTGCGTCGAGAAGACTGGGCCATGAGGTCTGCGCTAAACAGCGAAAGCAACAAGAAGGCAACGACGGTGATTCGCGTACTCATTGGATGAACTCCGATATTTGGTCTTGGCGGTCGGGCAAGAATGGATCAACTCTCCATCCTCTGTGAATAGAACATAGTGGAGCCTCAACGGCTCCTTCGTCGAAATTAACGTAACTTAATCGCCCCTGCGATCTGGCCCTTAATATTAATACGTCAACGGGCGCTTTGAGCGGGTTTTGTCAAAATACCCATCCTCTGGGTACCGAAGCGGGTCAAATGCAAGTGCCCCACTCCCGAGCCCTTCAGACGTAGTCGTTTACGTACTTCTTCCGGACTTTGGGGATATCCCCGCCGAGAAACATCTAAACGGCCAATTTCGTGGGTCCGTATCAGCCCCTGCAAGGCCTTATGGCTGGTCTTTGAAGTGGCAATAATACGCCGAGCTGTCAAGAAAGGGGTCTTCGGGTCTTCGTCACCGGTGAGATAGGCGATGTCTGGGGCCAACGCTCTCAATCCAAGTTTCCGGGCGAGATCACCCAGGAGGCCTGATCGAGTCAATCCGGGATCGGGGTCAAAAAGAAATTCGCCAAGACTCTCAGCGAGCTCTGGCTTAACCCCAACTTCACCTTCAATCTCGGATCCGGTTGCAGGCTGGCTGACGCGGCGTCCACCTTTAGATAAGGAGCCGGTCCAGAGAACGATCTCCTTCAATTCCCGGGCAGCACTCACAAACTCCAGTTCTCCGTAGTCGTCGAGACCTTCGAGAGGAGCCATCGGTGAGAGTTTCACGCCCATTCCTTCTGAAACTTGAAGGGTGAGGAGTTCATCCAGGGAAGGACTGGCTTCATGAGGATCAAAAATGCGTTTGCCGTCACGACGTCGGTCAGGATCACAGAAGGCATAGTCGACTTGACCAAGGCAATCAGGGATTCGCCCGCGCACGAAGGCAACGTCATGGTGTTCGCCAACCGCATTGACTTGAGCAAAGGAAAGTCGAAGGAGATTCTCATCGACCGCCAGGACCGGCGCAACCGCAGCCAAAGCAAGAGTATCCACGCCAGCGCCGCAGCAAAGATCAACGACGCGGTTGGCATTTCGAAAACGACGAGCCCGCCAATTCGCGACCAATTGGGAAGAGGCTTGTGCAGCCGCTGAGGTGTCCAAGAAAAAAGAGCTGGCTAAGTTATGCCGTCCAGCAAGTGAAGCCCGGGCCCGCTCTAACTCAAATAGGGCCGCAGACTGCTCAGCCGAAAGTGACTTTCTGAGCCAAAGTAGACGACTATGGGGCTCGCCGACATGATCTTCCAATCGGGCGAACCATTCTCGCCCGTTGTCCGACAACAAGTATTCCAGTTGATGCTGCTCCATAGCAACATCATGAACTTAGTCGATATGAGAATTCAAGGCCGGTAACTGGTCGGGTCAATATTGTGCCGTTTGACTAACCTTGAAAGCTGCCCACGATCCATCTTGAGAGCTCTCGCTGCTGCGGCAATGTTCCCGTTGGTGTGCGCCAACCTTGCACTGATCAACCAACGTTCGAATGCGCGCTTGGCGACCGTGAGTGGGATGTCCTCCTCGGTCAAATTGACGCCAGCATCGGTTGTCATGATCTCTAACTCTTCGCCCAACCGCTTGATGTTGGTGGCGGTATTGAGAGACAAGCTCGCTTGCAAACTAATCAGTCGCAAATAGTAAGTTAGCTCGTCGGCGCTGCCAAGCGTGCCAAAGGGTACGGTGACATAAAGAGCTCCGAAGATCTCATCACCAATACGTAGAGGTACACACCCGGCATGGCGCTCACTGATAATGTTGAATTCTGCAGAGAATGGAGGAACACCGGTTTCAGAAACTTCACTAGCAAGTCGCTTTGCAAAAGCTAATTCGGCACCACTAAGATCATTGTGAAAAACCTCCAGCTCTTCTTGGTCTAGAAGACGACTTTTGGCCAGCAAGAGAAGTTCGCTATCGGCGAAAAGGTCATGAGAAATACCAACCAACGCCTGCATGATCTCTGGGACTTGATGACGTTCATGAAATCGATGACTCGACTCTAAGATACGTCCTAAGATCCGTGCGCGGCGTCGCTCGGCACTCAATTCCATTTCCCCGCCAACAGATTCCCTAGAGAGGGACTGGGACTGGGTCATACTTAAGCTCGGTACTATGGATTGCGAAACGACAAACAACTAAGTCGTCAGAATACACCAAAGCAACACCCTTGTGGAGGGGATTGCTTCAATTTGTTGCCGAGAAGGTCGAAAGTCTCTTATTGCGACTTTACTTGTTGTCGCCACCGCCATTTTCGGGACGGCGCCGACGATCTCGACGGTTATCACCACCTTCGCCATTGCCTCGCCCACGGCCACCCGGAACATTCTCAGGGTCCAAGTCACGTTTAATCTTATCGCCGCCGGCACTTCGACGCCATCGAACCACCTCTGGGTTGGTGGGATCAAAGGGTGTATTGAAGGCATCAAGGACCCGTTGAAAGGCGTCAGCCATGAAGCCCTCGCCCTTTTCGATCTGCTCCTCAGTCTTCTTCTTGGCTTTTTCGCTGCCCATCTGGACCAGAGCATAAAGAGCGGCCTGATTATTTTGAATGCGCCCAAACCCTCCTCGGCCGCCACGGCCGCCTCCGCCAACTTGGAATGCCATCTGCAAAAGAGCTTTTTCGGCTTTCCCGCCCTTCTCGAAGTTACCAAGAGCAAGGGCAGCATTCCTTTGAACGAGCCGTGTCTTGTCGCGCAAGAGTTTCAGAAGCGGAGTCTGAGTCTTCTTCTTTTTCTTGCCGCAAACGCCGATGGCGCGCACCAAGTTCTTGCGAACTGCATCTTCTTTTTCACGCTTCATCCGTGAATTAAGTGGTTTGAGCGCCGACTCATCACCAATGTCTTCGAGTGCAACTGCAGTGTGAGATCGGACGCTCGGATCCTTGTGTTTTAGGAACCGAATGATCTTGGGGACGCCTTCTTTGTGATCTTTGAAACCATAAGCGAGCATGAGTCCCTGAAGCCGCAACACTGGCGATTTTTTGTCGGTTAGAAACGCCTCAAGAATATCAATGGCCTCTTGGTCTTTCTTCCGATTGATGAGCTCACGCGCAAACTCTTTGATCTCTTCGACCTCGGACGACTTGACAATCAGGTCTTTAAGTTCGGCAACCGTCTTTGGTTCCTCATCTTCGCCCGTCTTCTCTTCGTCCTTCTTTTCTCCCTTTGGCGCTTCTTCTTTTACTTCCTCTTCTTTGGCCTCTTCAGGTTTCTTGAATCGTTCAGGAAACAACTCACGCAAAACCGAATCCATAAGGGAAAGAAGTTCAGGCTTGGTCAGGAAGTACAGCTTGGTTCGAAGAAGTTTGCCATCCGGGCGCAGAAAAACATGCTGCGGTGCAACCACGCTAATGCTGTTTTCGAAGTAAAGCTCTCGAACAGCGAGGTCGGCTTTGATGTGCTCTTTGCAAGTGATGTGGCCACAACGTCCGCAAGTTTTGGTGTCGTCTTTTGTGTGCTTAAATCGGCTGACGAAGACACAGACGAACTCCTTGGTTTTGGCGACAATCGCTGGGTCGTGATAGTGCTCACGAGCCATCCGATCATTGGCAACATCCTTGTCCATGTTCATGCAGATGAGCAGTGGTTTATTCTCAGCCTTGGCTTTTGCGAGGGCAGAATCGAGGCTTTTGGCCCATGAAATCTGATTCTGGGCGGCCAAGACCGAAGTGAATAGGCCGAGGATCAAAATGGGCAAAAGTCGGTTCTTCATCGTTTTTTCCTCAGGCGCACCGGCGCGCCTCCGATTCTTCTAATCTGAGTCATGGAGCTTGAGTCGCCACTACAACACCTATCCGCCGCAGAAGTTTCGGAAATTGGCGAGATCGGCGTCGAAGTCGCCGATTATGGACGATCGTAAGGTGTCAGGGGCAACTCTTCGCCCGACTCGCTGATAGCGGACCACTCGGACCTTCTCGTTGGATAAGACAAAACGCCCGCCTCGACCAGAACCATGACGGGTTCGCCCATCCTGCGCTGGCGTTTCCGTAGTCCCTTTGACTCAGCGCGATAGAATTCCATCTCGTCGGTATCAAACGCGCTAACGGCTTGCCAAAACGAAACTGCCTGAGCGATATATTCCTTGGTGACCGTCTGCGGCAAGTTGACGAGAGGACACTTGCCTTCGGCCGCTTCATAGTCGTAGACGAGACCAACAATATCGCTGTCGTGATCGAAGTACGGCAAGAACGGAAAGCTCCGACAATTCAAACTACGATTGTCGCGTTCGGAGAAACATGATTTGGTGCAAACGGCGAGTTGGTAGTCGCCATGGTCGTCCACCAACTCTTTCTCTTCTTTGCAGCTCGGCTTAAAGGCCTGCCAGAGATCACTACGTTTCTGGAGTAAATTGAATTCGCTCTTGTAGAGTACCGGGATCACGCCACTGCTTTCGCAACATACAGGCACGCCGCCGTTAGCCGGCGCACAAAGCTGTCCGCAATCGAACGCCGTGACCGGCGCGTCAAAATCTTTGAGGAGTTTTTCAATATCGAGTTCTGCACCACGAGTCATGCTAGTCTTCGTCTCCTGCTTCTGACTTTACTTTGCTGAGCCAAGACTTCTCAAAATCCTCAAACGAAACACCAAGTGTCTTGGGATAGAGACCGGCAAAAGCTTTGTCGAATTGAATTTTCTTGTAGTTGCCAACCTTGTACTTGCGAAGGTTGACTTCAATATTGAATCGGCGCCACAGTTTCTTGAATTTCTCAATGCCGTATGTGCGAATCATATAGTCTACGTAGGAAACACCGGCACCGTGCTGGCCGTTCTTACGTTGATGAGCATGCAACTTGAGGATTGATGGCAGATCATTCTCGTTGTGCATGAAGGTTGCGTACCGGTGTGGATCCTTGCCTTCGTCAGCGAGAAATTCACAAAAGCCCTCAACCAAAGAACGAGACATCGGCCGCGTTCCGCCCCACCGAGAACACAACTGAACCGCCAAAGTATGTTTCACAGAGTAGGGCGAGTCCAAGGCGGTATAGCTAAACCACCACGATGAATCCCAGCCGTGCGCTTCAGCACGACCAGTCTTGAAGCTCGCTTCACCGTCATCTTCAAAGACGTAAAGTTGCCATGGGTCAGGCATCGCGATGTCCAGGTACGCGACAACTTTGGCAATCCACGCATCTAAATCTGCTGCATACTTTTTGCGCGCTTCGACTTTCGAGAATTGCTTGAGTTCTTTCGAGAAGTGGATGCGAAGGTGAGCAGAATCGTAGCGCGTCCATTCGTCCATCTCGACCATCGTGCGAACAAGATTATTGCCTCTGTTGCCACTCTTACGGTCGGCCTTGCCTCCGTCGCGGCGCAAGACTTTGAAGTGGGCCCGAGCATCGCGCCATTTCTCTTCCAAGAGATCCATCTTACCGAGGTTCAGTAAAGCCGAGTGCAGCACATCCTCGCGCATGAACTTCAGTTTGCGCATGGCATCAAATTGCTCGCGCGCAAGTTTACGACGTCCTTGGAAAAAGTAGAGCTGGCCAAGGAATTGGCGTCCCTTGATGTGTGTCGGCATCGTCTTCACTGCAAGCTTAAGTTTCTCTTCCGCCCCTTTGTGGTCACCGGCACGCCATTTCATATTGCCGTAAGTAATCAGCGTTGGAACGTCATTCCCGCGATCAGCCAAAATCTTGTCGTAGACGGCCCAGGATTTTTCAAATTCGCCATCTACGTTGAATTTGCGTGCTTGCTCGAAGCGTGGATCGACTTCAGCATCAGGGTCATCCAGGTCGCTGCTGCCGCCGGTCTGGCCCATTACCAAGGGACCGAACAAGCACAGCAACAAGACCAGAAGTCGCCATCGATGGCACAGCGGTGCTGGTAAACCAATAGAGTCTGTTGAATGAATCATGTACTTCCTCGCTAAATCGACGATCTCTACGCTCGCATCGCGGTTATTGTGCGATTCCGACGGCGGGAGGGCAAGCGCCGAGTAGATTGCTCCCGAGACCTACTGCAGAGGCGCCAGAGAACCCAATTCGTGGGCTCTCACGCCTGATCATCGGCCTATGGTTTTGGCTGCCCTGAATCGGTCATCGCCCTGCAACGCCGAGAACCTCGCCCCCAAGAAAAAAGCCGCCCCCAATGGGGACGGCTTCTCCTATCACTTGAACCCGGAGCCCATGAAGGCCGAGGACATGTTCTTGAATGTTCCTACTGAAGCTTCTTCTTCGAGTAGACCACTTGTTTTGTTGATTTTGTGGTTCCGCTCGATTCCATCTCCATTTCGGAGTCACCTCGAGACATCGACATGGAAGACGATTGGGTTCCATCAACGCTCAGGTTGTAGAGCCATCCATTATCGATACCGATCAGAACGGTGCCGGCAAGCTTCTGGTTCGAATCGCGGGACATCATCTCATTGTCGGTTGAAGCCGAATCAGTCATGGACAGTTCGAATTCAGCGCACTCAACACCGAAGACTTTTTTAGTGGCCTTCAACGTCAAAGTGGCCTTCATTGTTTCTGGAGCTTCAGCAGCTGGAGCGCCGTCGCCACCGCGTCCGCCACGTCCGCCACGTCCACCTCGGCGACCGCCCATACGTCCACCATTGCGGTTTTGGGAACGGACCAAAAGGCCAAGACGTTTCTTGTCCAAAGTAATCGACTCGCCAACTGCCACCTTGTTTTTGCCAAGCACGTCGATCATGTTCGTGCCCCAGCCAGTGAACTTGTTGTCTTTCGACTCTTGGCGAAGAACCAACTTACTTAGGTTTTCAGCAGCTGCTTCCCCTTCTGCATTCATCACCTTCGTTGTTTCGCCAGAGAAATCGAGGATGAAAGCCTGTCCATCCAGGTCACTCATTTGAGCCCGCGGAGTTGCGTCTTCGCGACCACCACCACCGGGACGACGGCCGCCGCCCCTGCCGCCACGAGTTGGGCGAACTTGAGTAATCTTCTTGTAGAAGACCTTAGCTTTCGTGACTGCACCTTCTTTGTTGGCAGCCAAGATGGTGACCTCGCGGGTGACATCTGACTTCGTCACAGTTTTGCGTGGATCCTGAGATTCGCCGTCTCTGGTAATTTCCATCGAGGTGTCGTTAGACGATTTTTGCAGGGATCCAAAGAAATCGCCGGTGACGGGTGCTTTCTTGGTGAAGGTGATGGTCTTTGGCGCAGGTTTTTCTGCTTCCTGGGCCTGGACTGTGAGAACGCAAGAGGCCATAAAAATGGCCATGAGGATTGCAGGATACGTCTTCGGCATTCGATGCCTCCTTTGTTCGGATCAATTGAATCGTGAAGCGAGCGCACCTTAGTAGGGGCGAGCCAGACCATGAAACACCCTTCACACGCATATGTCCCGCACTTTCTCGGCAAAATGCTGGAATGTGGCGAGATCGACATCAGAGAGTGCTTAGAGGTCTTTTGGGGACTTCCGAAAGCGATTGAGGCCGTCAATCATGGCTCCGCCCAGATTGGCGATGGAGATTTCCGGCCATGGTACGGGGCGAGCCCTATCTTTAAAGGCTTTGATTACGCCTCGAACGATATGCCAGGGAGCCTTCAGCTTGTTAATGGCACAGCTCCAAGGGCAATCTTCGTTGGGCCGGAGCAGCATCAAAGTGAGGTCATCGTCACATCTTGACTCGACCAAATTGGTGAGGTCGTGGACGATGGCGGAAGGATCGTTGACCTTCTGCTCATTCATCAATTGAAGGAGCTTGGCTTGTCCGACTCGGCCGCTGCCATCACCAAGAGTTTCGATCAGCCCATCGCTAAAACACAACATCTGGTCGCCTGGCTCCAAATGGCAACGAACTTCGTCATACCTGACATCATGGACGACGCCGAACGGGACATTACGTAGTGACGAGCCTGCCTTGGACTCGGGTTCGGCAAGGTAACTCCAGGACTTCTTCTTGTGATTGTAGATTAAGGGGCTGGGATGCCCGGCGTTCGAAACAGTCAGTTCACGATTGGGCCCAAACCATGACAAGACCAAGGCGGTGGCAAAGTTGCTCTCCACTTCCAGTTCGTGGAATGACGTATTCAGGTCTTCGACAAAGCGTGATTGGTCGATGTAGTTGACGAAACGGCGCATCAGCCGGCAAAGCTGGTCCGAAATACGAGCGACTTCTTGACCATGGCCACTCACATCAGCCAGGAGCATGCGCGCCACTCGCCCAGTAGCACAGGAAGAAAGGTAATGGACGTCACCGCCTGAAGTCGCACCTTTGAGCGGCCGACTCACAACCCAAGCATCGAGACCACCCATTTCGACGTGCGTGTCAGCGTGGCTATTACCGCCCCAAACCTCCATGCACTGCATGGTCAAGATCTCGCTCTTAGGCTGGTTCTTGGTTGGTTCCGTACTGATCATCTTTTTGCTTTCTCAAACTGAGAGTATCCACTCAATTCTAACGCTGAATGAAGCTGCTCTATTGTGTCGAAGCAAAAATAATATGGAAATTTTTCGCGGGACCCGCGTCCCAGTTCCCGAGTGGCATGTCGGTGGGAATTGGGAAAAAGAAAAAAGAGTGGCCGGAGGCAGACTTGAACTGCCGACACCCGCATTTTCAATGCGGTGCTCTACCAACTGAGCTATCCGGCCACTGAAGAGCCTCAATCTTGACGATCAGGCAATTTTCGGCCGGATGGTAAGGAATCAAATCAAGGGAATCAATGGCAGATTTTCTGGTTCCCTCTCAAAGGGTTCTATCAGCCAATTCAGCCAGCTGTTCCACCATCCAAGTAGTTGAGGAATGATGTGCGATCTTGGGCAATTTGCGCTTTTAGCGCCTCAATACCGTCAAATTTCTTCTCTGCGCGGAGCCAAGTGAGGAAAACGAGTTCCAAGTCTTGGCCATACAAATCACCCGAGAAATTCAGCAAATGGGCTTCGACCAACGGCATCCCGGACTCTGCGTCCTCAAAAGTCGGACGCACACCGATGTTTGTCAAAGCGTTGTGGGTGACGCCGTCAACCACAACACGACAGCCGTAAACGCCCAAAGGTGGGAGGAGCCCATGGTGAAGATCCAAATTCGCGGTTGGGAAGCCAATCGTGCGCCCACGTTGATCACCGCCGACGACTGTCCCGAACAATGAAAAGGGACGTCCCAACATCGTAGAAGCCAATTTCAAGTCCCCATCTTCAATCGAAGCGCGGATGTTGGTGCTAGAAAGGATCGTCTGACCAACGCGAATCTCTGGAGCTTTCTGAGTGGCAAAAGAGTAGTCCAGACTCGAGGCCATCAGGAACTCTGCGCTCCCAACCCGGTCTTTTCCGAAACGACAATTGTGTCCCAGGACCACAACTTCAGCGCCGATGATGTCTTCAAAAACTTGATGAGCGAAATCGACGGCCTCGACTTGACGGAGATCATCGTCAAAGGACAAGGCCAAACAATGATCGATTCCCAGGTCATCGAATAGATTGAGGCGATGCTCGATCGGCGTGATAAGCTTCGGTGGCAGGTCAGCGATAATCCCGCGAGGATGCTGGTTGAAGGTGACGACAACGCTCTCGCCGCCTCGCTCAGCCGCCAAGGACATGCACTCCCTCATGACGAACCTGTGCCCAACATGAACCCCGTCGAAAACGCCGAGAGTACAGACAGGGTGCCGAAATTTGGCCTCAGCGGCCTCGTCGAGCGAACGATAGATCCTCATTCGGGATTCGTTGCGTCAAATTGGTCACGCATTTCTTGAAGTTTGAGGCGATTACGAGTCCGGTCAGACTCACGCATTTTGTTAATGAAGACTTTGCCTTCAAGATGATCGATCTCGTGTTGCAAAACCCGAGCAAGGAGTTCGCCTGCCTCGATGGTCTGTTCGACAAAATTTTCGTCGCGATATTTCACCAGGACTCCGATCGGGCGGTAGACCTCACCCCAGATGCCAGGGAAACTCAAGCACCCCTCTTCGGCCCATTCTTTGCCACCCTGAAACGAGACAATCTCAGGATTGATGAGAACAATCTCGTCGCCCTCTTCGCCCGTCGGGCTGGCCAAGAGAATAGACAAGGACAAACCCACTTGCGGTGCGGCGAGTCCAATACCCCGCTCGAGCTTCATCACGTGCCTCATCCCTTCCAAAATTTCATCTAGATTCTCTGGAACCTCTTCCAGCCTGGCAGCAGTTTTCAACAGGACAGGATCTGGATAGTAGACGATACGCATGATGAACTTCTCGTTTGCAATCGGGCCAATTCAACTCGACCACATGTTAGCGCCATTTCCACCTCGGCAACCAATAGACTCGCAGCCAAGAATTCCTGGAAATTGTATTTGTTGACCCCTGGAAGGGGAATTTCTATAACACGCGCTCTGTGCGGCAATGGCCGACAGTATGACATCTCCACCAGGATAGCCATAAGACTTATGGCTTGAACAACTTACAGCAGGGGCCCATGGATACATCCAAGTACATAGACCGAGCCGAAAAAGAAGCTGGACGCAAGAACTACGATCTGGCGATCTCGATTTTCGATCAGGTGCTGTCATTGGAGCCCAATAGTGGTGCCGCAAGAACAGGCAAGAGACGTGCAGAATTAGCCAAATTCGCCAAAAGTTATCCCTCGCCGATGACCGCCCAATTCAAGAACCTGGGCCACAGCGTCATGATCGGGATTGCCAAACTGCTTCGAATGCATGGAGCTGCGGCCTCACAGGCAGAAAAAGCACTCTCCAATGATCCGCGAAACGTCCGGCTCAACCTGTCATTAGGGCATTCCCTGCTGAAAGCTGGGCATGAAGCTGGAGCTGAGGCTGCCTTCGCAGTTGTGACTGAATTCGACAAGAATGACATCGATTCCTTGAAGATCCTGGGCAAGCTCTACTACGACGGCAAGAAATACGATCAATCGCTCGAATGCTATGAGCGGGTGCTCAAAGTCTCCCCTCGCGACCAAGAAGCCATCAAGATGCGCAAGAACTTGGCGGCCGAAGGGGCCATCAAGAGTGGCGGATTCGAGAATGCTGCCAGCGCTCGAGACCTGGCGAAGAGCAAGGATCAGATGGATCAGCTCGAAAAGCGACAAAAACTGATCCGTAATACAGAAGACTTGGGCGAAGCAATTACCGAGCTCGAGCAGGAACTTGCCGCCAACGATGGCGACGCTGATGGCTGGCTCCGCCTGGGCGCACTTTGCCACCAAGCACGCCGGCTCGATGAAGCTGAAAAAGCATATGCCAAGGCTTTAGAGCTAAATCCCTCAGACTACGACACCGCCAATCGTCATGGTGATGTCAAGATGCAGGCTCTGGATAGCAAAGTCCGCGAATTACGAGACGCAATGAAAGCTGGGGACGAAACTGTCGATGACGACCTCCGTCTCTGCCTAAAAGATCGAAGAACTTTTCGCGTCGTAGAATTTCGTCGGCGGGTAAACAGCCACCCCACTGACACCAGCCTGCGCTTCAAATTGGGGCAATATTTACTGGATGCACACCAAGTTGACGAGGCGATTACCGAGCTTCAATTGGTCGTGAAAGATCCCCGCAAGAAGTACCAAGCGATGACCTTAATGGGACATGCGTTCTTACGTAAAGGCTTGGGAGATCTGGCGATAAAGCAATTAGATGGCGCCTTGGAGGGCCAAGGTGGCGTCAACGAGAAGAACCTCGAGCTCGTCTATACTCTGGCCAAAGCCCACGAAGGTGAAGGCAACATGGAAGAGGCTCTCAACCGTTATACTCAGATCTTTGAAATCGATATCAGCTTCAAAGATGTCTCCGACAAAATCAAAGACCTCCGCGATAGCTTGAAGAATGAGTCCTAAGGACACAAACTCCAGCTCAAAGCGATAAACAGAAGAAAAAAAAATGCCTAATTCAAAACACAAAGAAAAGTCCGTTCGCCAGGACGAAGTTCGCCGCATGCGTAACAAGGGTCTGCGTTCATCCATGAGAACAGCGATCCGCCGCGTCAACGAAGCCGTTGAAGCTGCCAACAAAGACGGAGCTCAATCCGCCTTGGTCATTGCGATGAAACGTATCGACAAGTGTGCGAAGATCAACATCCTCCACAAGAACAATGCCTCCCGCCGCAAGTCGAACTTGTCGCGGTTAGTTGGAAAGCTGAGCTAAATAGCTCACGGACAACCGATCAATCGATAGCCCCAAAAACAGAGTGTTTTGGGGCTGTTGTTATTTCTGCACATTTGAACTCTTCCTGAGGCGCGGCACTCCTCCCCCTCTTGCCTAAGATTAGCCATCATTCTCGCTGGGACGCTTGTAGAAATTTGCGCCTTCAAGCCGCTTCCTCTCACTTCCCTAACTTGGTGACCTGAATCCAGCCGATAAAGGCTGTCGATGATTGACCGAGGCGAAAACACGATGCACCATGTCCTTAGCGCCTCCAACCCAAGCGAAAGAAGTTCCCCGATGAAGAACACTCAACAACTGAGCCGAAGCATGAAATGGCCGTTGGCCTGTCTCGGATATTTCACCATCATCGCCGCCACTCTTCTTGGATCTCCCAAGGCTTTTCCTGCGAATTTCCAACAGGCAGAGATCAAAGCCGCGATCACGAAGATCAAGAGCGCTGATTATGACATCAAGGCAGCGAAGGGTTCTGCAGGAACGGCAGCCCGCCCAGCAAAAGGTGGACGCAAGAAACTCACGCAAAGTCGCCTCGATTCTGCCAAGAAGAAATTAGCCGACGCCGAGAAAATCATGGCCAATATCCCGGCCGACTCATCGGACCTCGGAGACGGGCGCAAGCAACTTGCGGCCTCGAAGAAAGCCATCGCCCAAATCGAGGCCATCATCAACGGGGGCAATTCGGGATCAAGCACACCGGCTTCCGGCAGTACACCGCCAGCAACTACAGGCAATCCGAAACAACCCACGACAACAAACAAACCAGTCGTCAAGAAACTCGACTACAAGCAAGAAAAGCTACTCAAAGATGCCCGCTGGTACCTGTTAGAAACAGAGAAATACACCAAGCCTGCGAGCGACGTGGTCAAGCGCATGGACGCGGCTGGCCCCAAGCCACTTCACAAGGATGTCACGGCCGCGCTTAACTCGATCAATACGGGTATTCCCAAGTTCAACTTAGCTGTCGGTTACATTGGCAAGCTGCCTGCGGCCCATCCGGACGTCGCATCGCTACGTACAAAGATCCAAGCGGCTGGGGATCTCTTGGGCGCACTTCAGTCACGCCTCAAAGTTGAAAGCGCCAAGCTTCAGAAGATAACGGGGCTCGAGAACTACCCGAACTATCAAAAGGACTACGAACTCGTGAATGGCCTGGCTCGCCGCTATGGCAATTTTTCGATGTCTGCTGAGCAGCCTGAAAGCTTCGCTCAAATCATTACCGAGGACGGCCAGTCACTGAAAGAATTTAGGCGCATCGCAAAAATCTATCAGCCGCTTGCTGAGCAAAAAACAGATGCCGGCATCAAGATGGAAAAGCGAGTGATCTATGCGCTGGGCAAACGCAAAGAATTCGCCAACCGCTTGACGGAGTACAAGAAGAAACTCCCAAGCTCGTTTGCTGCCGACATCGCTGAAGCAGAGAAGCTTGCCACTCAAGGAGTGAATGAAAAGAAACCGATGTTCTTCGGTGAGAACAGCGGAATCCAACAGAGATTCGGATGGGCAGAAAAGAAACTGATCGTGATCCGAGCTTTCGGTGAGAAACAAGCCAAGCCTTACGTCGAGCAACTGGAAGCGGCACGTGAGCGGATCGCCAAGCAAGCGAAATCCTTAGAGGCCGAGATCATTGCCAACAACGCAATGCCTGCCAATCGATTCACGGGTCCAAAACGGGACGCGCTCATCAAACTCGCTCAAGAAACGTGGAATGCCGAAGAAAAAGGTGCCAAGTACTTGGCCGCGTGCATTCCATCCGAAGCCTGGAACAGAGACACACGCTGGCGTTGGTCGAGCGGTTCTTTCTACAAGATCGATTCGTCAAAGATCCAAGTGCAATTGATCGTCAAATACAACGACAAGTTAGCCGTCATTCGTCCGGTCAACATCTACAAGAACCACATGTTGGGTGACACCATCACCGCGTCACCATTCCACTCCAAGGATGAAAAACTCCAACCGCGAAACTTCATCATCCTCGACAAGGTCAAATAGTCTGAGAGCATAGCTTCAAGCCACGGTGCGCATTGCACCGTGGCTATACTTTGGACTCCATCATCTCATCATCTGCCCGCTGCGCTGCACCTTTCCCGAAGGCCATATAGATGGGCGGGATCACCAACAGATTCAAAATCAACGAAGAGAGTAATCCTCCGAGGATCACGATCGCCATGGGATGTTCAATCTCAGTCCCGGGCTTGCCTGCTGCCGCCACGATAGGAATCAAAGCCAGAGCAGTGGTCAATGCCGTCATAAGAATCGGGGCCAGGCGTTCCTCTGCCCCTCGCCGTACCAACTCGATGCCGAAAGGAACCCCTTCTTCAAGTTCTAAGTGGCGATAATGGTCAATCATCATAATCGAGTTTCGTGCGCCCACTCCGAGGACAGTGACAAATCCGATGAATGACCCTAAAGAGAGAATTCCACCAGAGAAATAGACTGCAAGGACTCCTCCTGCCAAAGAGAACGGCAAGGCCAGAAAGACAATGAGCGTTGCCCTCAACGACCGAAAATTGGTTTGCAGAAGGACCAAGACCCCAAGGATGCTGAGAGCACAAAGGGAAAGGAGTTGAGTCCTGGCCTCCTTCTGTGCTTTGTATTCCCCAAGGAATTCCGGGTGATACCCACGCGGAAATTCATGCGTCATCACGGCCTGCTCGACCTCGGTTGCAACTGAGGCCAAGTCTCTGCCTTTGACGTTGCCAACGACGTCGATGCGGCGTGACCCGCCATCGCGTTTGATCACATTTGGCGACGGTACAAAAGCAATATGAGCGACGTCGCCCATCGGCACGTAGCCGCCATTGGGCAGCCCGACCGGCAGTCTGGCGATCGCTTCGGGGTCTTGCACCTTCTTCGGATCGCCTCGCACGACCACGCGGTACATGCGTTGACCTTCGAAGATTTCACCCACGATAAAACCATTGACAAAGGTATTGAGCGTCTGACGAATCCGAGAGGGAGCGACACCAAAAGTCTCGACCGCATCTGGCTTCAGATCGATCTGCAAGCGGGGCACCAAGACCTGGTGTTCAACCTTCAAGTTAATGAGACCCTCGATGCCTTTCATTTTGGCTTTCACCTCTTCCGCTTGCTGCCGAAGCTCAGCTAAGTCGGCGCCATGGATGCGCACCACAATACTGGCGCTGGTCCCCGTCAAGACCTCTTTGATTCTCTCCTTCAAATAGGTCAAGAGGTCGCGGTAGAGCCCGGGATATCCATCGATGACTTCTGCCACTCGATTGATCGTGGCGTCGTAATCCGCTTCCGGATCGATGCTAATCCACAGCTCAGTGAAATCTGGGCCGACGACTTCATCTGCCACTTCGGCCCGACCAATGTGCGCGCCAAAGTTTCGCACGCCCGGAACTTCCATGAGCTCAACGCCAACTCGTTCAGTAATACGACGGCTGGCATCGATGCCAATGCCGGGTTTCTCTACCCAGTGCATCAAGAAGTCGTATTCCTTGAAGCGAGGCATGAAATCTTCACCAAAGCCAGTGAAGAGTGCACCAGATCCAAGGAGGATGAGGACAGCGGAGGTGACAACGATTTTGGGAATTCGCAAGACACCGGCCAGGATTGGCCGATAGAGCGCGATCGCCGCACGAATCAGAGGCGGTGTTTTTTCAGCCTCTCGTCGTTTAGCAAGAAGCATCATCGAAAGTGCCGGAGTAAGCGTAATTGCCGTGAGTAGTGACGCGAGAATGGCGAGAACGTAGGCCCAAGCAAGCGGTCGGAAGAATGAACCTGCCAAGCCCTCAAGGAAAAAGACGGGTACCATGACGAGGATGATGACCATGGTGCCGTAGCCAACCGCGCCGCGCACTTCCATGGAAGCGTCCAAGACAATGCGAAATACACTTCGCCCACTGCCCTTGCTGAGTCTCAGTCGGCGTGAGATGTTCTCGACATCAATGATGGCGTCATCGACAACTTCGCCAAGAGAGATAATGAGCCCAGCCAGGACCATCGTATTGATGCCATGGCCAAGGGCATCCAAAACGAGAACCGCAACAAACAAAGAAATTGGCAACGCGGTCATGGAAATAAGAGCCGTTCGCCAATCAAACAAGAAGAAGGCGAGCACCATCGCGACCAAGAGAATTCCGATGAGCAGTGAATGCTTGAGATTCTCCACGGACATTTCGATGAAGGTTGCAGGCCGAAAGATCGTTGAATCAACTTTGACGTCGGTGAGGGCGGGGGCCAAAGCGCGAAGGGCTTTCTCGACGCCTTCAGTCACGTTGAGGGTGTTGGCACCTGGTTGCTTCTCGACGATGAGCAAGAGGCCCAACCCACCATCGATGACGCCCTCGCCAATAAGAGGCGCTTCCCCTTCAACGACATTCGCCACGTCCCCTAATCGGGCCGCCCGCGTACTCGTTTCAATGGGCGTGCGCGCCAGATCTTTTGCGGTTTTGGCCGCAAGATTGGCGACAATCGACAAGCGCTGATTGGGCGTATCGATAAATCCGCCAGCCCCGACAGAAGAGGCTGACCTGCCGGCTTCGATGAGCTGATCCAAAGTCAGTTCATTGGCCTGCAAGCGTTCAGGATCAACTTCGATTTGGAGTTCGCGATCTCGCTGCCCCCATACCGCAACATTGACAACTCCAGGTACGCTCATCAGGCGCGGGCGAACAGTCCAACGAATAAGATCGGAAAGCTCAAGCATGGAGAGTTTCTTGCTTGAGACGCCAACCTTCATCACTCGACTGAGTGCAGATAGGGGTGCCAACATGACCGGTGTTCGCACCGCAGATGGCAAGAAATTGACCGCGGTTCCGAGACGTTCCTGAACCGCTTGCCGGGAACCTAAGACATCGGCCCCATTCTCGAGGATCAGCCTGACGGATGACAAACCAAGGACAGACTTGGAGCGAACGTTTGCCACTCCGGGAGTCCCGACCAGAAAACTTTCCAAAGGCACCGTGACAAATTCGTCAATTTCCTCGACGGAGAACCCAGGTGCCTCCGTCTGGATTTCAATGAGTGGCGGAGCAAACTCAGGAAATACATCAACAGGAAGATCGCTACTACGGCGATACCCGACAGCGACAATGGCAAAAGCCAAAGCGACAACGAGTAGGCGGAAGCGCAATGATGAGGAAACAAGAAGTCGTAGCATTACTTTCCAGTTCCAAATTCAGTGCCAAATAGCTCAGCGGCCCCTTCGATAACAACACGCACGCCAGGCTTGGGCCCCTTCATGAGACGCACTTGATCGCCATCTCGGCTCTGAATCAGAATCGGGGCGCGACGATATCGTCCTTTCGATTCTTCGCAATACACCCAAGCCGCGCCGTTCAAATCGAAAATGACTGCGGCCATGGGCAACGTCGTCGTCATGCCCTTTTGGAAGCGGGGAATCCGGACGGCGACTCGTTCTCCCGGTAAGGGCATCTTCTTGGGGCTTGGCTGAGAGACGTTTTTCTCCAGTCGATAATAGCGTCGCGTCGTCGCTTGCCCGATTCTGTTATCGAGCATGAAGTTGAGCGGCACTCCCCGCCAAAGAACCTCTCCACCTTTGGCCCCCAAATTGAAGACTTCAATCACGGCGTCCAAGTCTAATTCGGAGATCTCTCCGGCATAAATATCGACGGCAAGCCACATCTCTTTCATCGAGATCAGGGTTATTAGATCGGCGCCAGCGGCCACCAATTGCCCGGGACCGACGGTCATATTCTCAATTAAACCAGCAATCGGGGCCTTGATCGACATCGGCTGGCCTTTGCCGCCTGTCGTTGTTGCCATTACTGTTTCAAGCATGATTGAAGCGCGTTCGGCCGCCATCTGTTGCGCTTTGGCAACATTCATCGCTGCCAGAGCGGCTTCCACCCTCTTGACGTCCCCCAACTTGTTCTTGAGCAATTCAGAGGCTCGTTCATATTCGGCCTTGGCTGCAATCAAACGTGCTGTGGCCGATTCCAATTCACCTTCAGCCTGGTTCTTGCGCAGTCGTACATCGAGCCTCTTCGTCGCTAAGTCGAGCTGTTCGTTGGGCGTCAGGACTTCCCGCTCCGGAGTCAGAACTGGTTGAAGAAACATCAGGCCATCTTGAGCAGAAACTGTCTGTCCCACGGTCGGCCACTTGGTGGCCTTGTCCGTCAAGACTCGACCAACAAAAGGAGCTCGAACAATCATCCGGGCATCCGTGGGTAACATGACGTCCGCGCCCAGCAGTCGCAATGTCGGCGAATCAGTCTCACCGACGACGGCGACCTGAATCCCCAAACGCTCAACCGACTCGGGCGGCAAAATGACGAGAGCCGCATCTGCCTCCGATCGTCCGCCCTCGATGCGGGCCGACGGTGGACTCTTGTGCCCTCGTGGGCCGCTATCATCTCGACACGCACAGAGGACGAGCAGGGTCATGATCATGATGCACAGGAATTGACGGTTCATTTCTTCGTTTCCAATTTCGGACTGAGCTTGGCACCGACCGCGGCCTCGAGCGAGATATGGGCATTCTGAACTCGATACCTCCACTCGGCGAGTTTAAGTTTTTGCGCAAGAAGTAAGCGCTGGTAAGCCACCACCTCAAGCTCGTTGATGTCGCCGAGCCGTCGCTGTTTCACCAGCGATTCCATGATGACTTTGGTGCCGGTCTCAAACTCTCGTTGGGCACGGGTCAAATAGGTCAGGCGATTGGTGTAGTCGGCATAAAGTCGCTTAACATCTTCACAGATGCGACGCTCCAGGGCCCGTCGGCGTGCAATGATGACGAGCAACTGAGACTCGGCAATATCGACACGTGCGCCCCCGGTGTCAAAAATTGGGAGTTCCACCCAAACGCCGGGCCCAATTTCAAATCCCTCCGTTCCCTCGCCATTGGCATCAACGATGAGCTCCAAGGTAGGAATGGACTTGGCTGCCAAGCCGGCCCGTGCAATACCGGATTCCAATTCAAACTCAATTGCTCTCAAGTCCGGGCGAGCGGCTAAAGCTCTCTGGCACAAATCCTCCACCGGCGCCGAGGTCATGAATATGAGGTCTTCCATTTCGACCAGATCGGTAGCGGCAGGTTCTATGTCGCCTCCCAAGGCCTCGCGCAAGACCGTCAATTGGTGCGCCAACTCAAGTTCGGCTCCTTCAGAATCGAGCTTCGACAGATCCATTTGCACCCGCGCCTTGTCGACGACGATCTCGGCGATGTCGCCCAGCCCCAGGGCACGAACGAGGAGTGCGATATTCTCTTCTTCGAGGGCAACGACTTGGGCAAGAATGCCCGTCTTGCGTCGACTCCAAAGAGATTCAACAAAAGCCTGCCGCGCAGCTTGAGCCTGACCAAGACCGGCCGCGACCAATCGCTCTGAGAGAGCGAAAAGATCGCCTTGTGCCATCTCAATTCTCTGATCCCTTTGCCACAAGACATCCACGGCTACTTGGAGTGTGGCTTCTAGCTGTTTCGGTCCGAGAGGAAACAAGAATGCGAGGATGGGATTGCGCAACAGGCCCGCTTGATGAAGCTCGGCTCTGGAGACTCCGAGTTGAGCCACGGTTGCGGCAAAGTCTGGGTGATTCCACAACGAATAGGCTACTGCTTCATCGATGTCTAATCCGTCACTCACCTGAAGCCCCGGCGGAGTCGAAGGGGTTGGTTCCGTCTCTGAGAGAGGGATACCTGCCCCGAGTCGCTCCGACAGTTCGCCGGACACCCATTCGCGGTCGCGTGATGGGTCTGATGTGGCGCAACTACAGAGTAGGACTCCCAATACGGCATATTTCGCGAAATGAGTCTTCACTGTTTGCCCCATGCTGTCTATTTCTCGTAGCGAAAGATGAGTGACTGACCCAAGATATTTAGCGGATTGCCCTCAATATGAAAGAGGAATTGGTCTCTTCCTGACTATTTCTGGCCGCAAAGAAGGTCGGGGAATACCCGAAGAGTGCCGTTCACAGCCCTTCTTATTGGGTTCTCAGCAGCTTAAGAACGACAGCCTCATCGCGCCATTCCTTGTCTTTAAACGAGACGGTCAACGGCTTCGAGGAATACCCAGGAGCACTCGCAACAAGATCGAATGAACCAGTCGCCGACAACCACACATCGAATTTCTCACCAAAGACATAGGCCACGCCTAATGGGAGAAACTGCTTCGATGTCACAGCTATCTTAACTCGCAGGCGTGGTCCATCATCACAGTGGAGCTCCACCGGGACCCGCCAAAGCTCGTTCTTGAGCGCTATGTCAACTGACCGCGTCGTCTCATCCACCTTGAATTCGAATCGGCTTCCATAACTTGGTGCCAAGACCGTCGTCAACTCAACTAAATAAGTGCCATCCATCAGCTGGATGTCGACCGACTTGCCGTTGGCGACTGTGGCCCCCGTCGATTTTTCCTTGATTCGAAATTGATCAAAATCACTGAGCCACTTGCCCGACGGCATTTGAAAGCCCAGTCGGATTGAACGAAAAGCCTTGGACTTCAATTGAATACGATGAGGTTCGCCAAAAACACTGGCCTCAACAAAGGGGATCTTTGCGACTTGCCACTTCTCGCCATCCAGATAACTGATAGCCAACGTCGCGCCTTTCGGTTCGTCCAGTGGCATGACGACAAAGGTCGCCTGGGGCCAGAGTGCGGTGTACTTACGCCAAATCTCACTCTCGGACTGTGAGGGCGCATTACCGCTATCCTTCAAGCTTGGCCGCTCGATTCGAAACGGCACTTTCATGCCAGCCTGAAACTCGAACCCCACAATCATTGGAGTTGCGAGAACAACTTCAATCGGCGGACTCGGCAACGTCACGTCAAGATACAGATGGCCAGAAGTTGTGACCATGGTGCCACCATCGATGTAGAGACGTGTCTTACCCGGGCTGAGCCCTCGAAACTCAATCCTTCCTCCGCCATCGCTCCAATGCCCACTCACACGATAGTCATTGTCGTCGAATCCGGACTGATCGGCCTTACTGGAGAATATGTGAAAAGGATCCAGCTTACGGCCAAAGCGACTGACACGAACAAAAATCGGCTTCACTGGGCGGCGGAACGCGTCCACAAAACGAACCTTCAAAGATTGTGACGGAACAAGAACCATGGTCATTTCTGGCCCGGTATTCAAAGGAAATTGCTCGGACGCGACATAACCCTCGGCCGTCGCGGCGAGTTTCTTGGTGTGAACGTCAGTTGAAATAAGAAGCAAGCCAGCTTCGTTGGTCTTGCCGACTAAACGAGGAAACCC
Organism: Planctomycetota bacterium; assembly: GCA_047639315.1. GTDB lineage: Bacteria > Planctomycetota > DRQF01 > S139-23. The sequence continues at coordinate 3,164 of JBLINQ010000004.1, read as the reverse complement.
CAACTTTTGCTCATGACCCAATGACACCCAGGCAAAGATAGATGCCGTCGGAACCGGCACACCCGATTCATCATGAACCACACGGATCAGAATTTCCCTTAGCTCGTCCTTCGATGCGGTTTCGATCTCTTTGGGAGTCGCCTGCGTTTCACCTTGGATGATTGTGGTTGCCGAAGGCTTGGTCAACGCCGAGGGGCGCTCAGGTAGGTTCACTCGATCCGGTAAACGTGCCCGTGGTAGGTCGCTTTCCACGATCACCGTTGCCCTGTCATCGAGTTCGACTTCACTCGCCTCCTTGCCAAGGAAGTAAAAGCACAAAGTCGCGGTTCCTATCATAAGGAAAATCATGCAAACTGGAACATATGAACTGAAGTTCTGCCTCATACCATCCACTCAAAATCATGTGGTTTTCTGAAGGCATCATTGTGGACTTCCTATCGGAAATGACAATGACTTAAGGGAATGCGGCGTGACATAAGACGAGGGGGAGCATTTCTCGAACGCTCCCCCACTTCTGATGATGATGTTTGTCCCGACTCGATTCAGGCTTGTTTCACGCGACTACTCGGCATCTTCTTGTGGCAGCGCCAAGACTGGTACATGAAGACTGCGCACAACACGCTCTGTGAGGCTTCCCAAGATATGATCCCCGAGAGAATCGCGACCGGCGGTCGACATGACAATCAAGGGGTTTCCATACTTGTCGGTGCAATCAGCCAGCTCATTGGTAATAGATCCAATGGATGTTGTCGCTGAAGTTTCTAAGGAGAACTCTTCGGCCACAGTCTTCGCCAAGTCATCAACACGCGCTGCGACTTCATCCATCAAATGTGGAAGATAAGTATCGAGCGACGGAATGCCGTCAATCGGATAGGCCGCTGTGAAGTAATCATTGATGGCATGGAAGACCGTGAGCCCAACATTCAGTTCCTTTGCCAGCTTCGCCGCCTTGGCAAGCGCGCTCTTCGATGGCTTCGAGAAATCGATCGGACAAACGATACGATCAATAGGCAGGTCAGCCTTGCCCACTGGCATCCGATTGAGGTCAAATGTGAGTACCGGGAATTTGCAGCTGCGCAACACCCGTTCAGCAACACTGTCAAAGAGCAAGCGGTCTATCCCGTGGCGGCCATGAGTTGGGACAACAATCACATCGGCACCAAACTTGTTGGCGGCCCCATGGATTGAATCAACAAGGGATGCGAAGCCTGCATCTGTTGCCGTCTCAATTTGCAGATTCACGAGGGCTGGGTCATCCACCAATCCGTTGAGCCATGGCAATTCGATCAATTCACCATCACTGACTGGACCAGCATCGAGCCACCGCTCAGGAGCTGCGTGGAAGAGAACAAGATCACAGCTTAGATGCCGCGCCATCCAACCGACTTCAGCCTTGCAAGTGTCGAAGTGCTCGATCGAATCAACGCATAGAAGAAGTTTCTTGGGGAACATGCTGATCTCCTCATTCACGAAGTCCGGCATTGAGCATTTGGCATCGGGCGAACCCCATCATTGCACCAAGGTCCTCAGAAGTTCTGAGCGAGGTGCCGTCCATCTGCCGCAATATCGGAACGGTCAATTACGCTGGGTGAGTTGCAAAACCAATGCCGAAGGCTGGTTTCCGGGCTTCACCCCAGCCCGTTGTTATCTCGACTGATTGTGAACAATCATCTCGTAGGCTCGAAGCAAAGGTGTCGTCAGGTCCAACGCACTAATCACATTGACACTGCCGTCCTCACCCATCACAAGGACGTGATGAATTCGATTGTCTTGCATCAAGGCCGCTACATCAGACAAAGCCGACGACGGTTCGCAAGAGACCACGGCGGGGCTCATCGCCTCTTCTGCGGTCAATTCATCCCATTCTTGATTCTTCGCCAAGATGACATGAACCAAGTCGGTCTTGCTCACAACACCGACCAAGTTGTTGTCCTGATTGACTATGGGGATGATCGAGATTCGCAGCGTCTCCATGGTGGAGGCGATCTCGGACAGCCGTGCATCTGGGCCCTTTGTCACTGCGGGTTTCATGATGTCTTTAGCCGTTGCCGTCATTGAATGCTCCCTTAGGTACCGCCAGAGCCAAAATCATCGACGATGAAGGCCTGGAGTACTTCGTGTTCTGCTCGTTCGTGGGCTCGAACCAGATGCATGACTTCTGCGATTTCTGCGCAGAAAACGTCCACTGGTCCGTCTTCATAAGATAATGCTTTGATCGCGCTAAGTCGATCCCTGATGGCCTTGTGGTCTGCCAAAAGTCCATCAATTTTCGCCGACAGATGCGGAGCTTGAAGCAGAACATCGGCCATGTAGCCGTCAGTTTCTTCGTAAGAGAAATGATTGACCACGTTGTCATTTAAGTCTCGGAACTCTCGCTCGATGATTGATTTCGTACGGTCCTCAGGTAGGGTTCCCTTCGGTGCGTTGACCAAAAGGGTAATCCTGTCCATTGAGTAGTTCAAATCTTGGTGTTGGGATAACACTCGAGTCTGCCGTGTCATATCAGCGTCTTCCCTTAATGCGTTTCGTGAAGTCCAAATTTGTCCATGCGATAGCGAATCTGGTCTCGACTCATCTGAAGCAGGCGAGCCGCAGCTGATTGATTACCCTTAGAAATCTCTAACGCCCTCAAGATCAAATCACGCTCGAAAGACTCAAAGTTGATGCCAGCAGGACCGAGGACAAGCTCGGCGTTGTTCTTCGGCATCGCTCCAGGCTGCCCCGTGATAGCCCGCGGGAAATCGGTCGCGCTCAGAGTCGGACCATTCGTCAAAATCATAGCCCGCTCGATAACGTTTCGTAATTCCCGCACGTTGCCAGGCCAACTGTTGCCTTCAAGTGCTTTAATCATGTCATCATCAATGCCGGTGACTGACTTACGGAATTCCGTCGCATACTGATTGGCAAAAAGGAGTGCCAAGTCGGCGACATCTTCCGGGCGCTCCCGTAGAGGTGAAATCTCAATGGGAATGACATTCAGACGATAGAATAGATCTTTACGAAATTCGTTGGATTCCATCTTGGCCTCGAGATCTTGATTCGTGGCGGCAATGATCCGCACATCAACTTCGATTTCCTTGGTTCCGCCCACTCGGCGAAAGCACCTCTCTTCCAAAAATCGAAGAAGCTTGGCCTGGAGAGGCAGGGGCATATCGCCAATTTCA